>JAMJFU010000120.1 GCA_023544525.1 Anaerolineae bacterium
CGCGCCTGGGGCTACAATACCTATTATGGTGGCGGCTCGGATTGCCTCAATATCCTCGACCATCGCACGGGCCAGAGGCGACGGCCGGTCCTGCAAGACGTGAAGGAGGCGGCCATCGTCCAGGATGCCCTGCCTGAGCTGGCCTTTGTCATGTCGATGTTTCTGCCAGAGGACGTGGACGGGCGCATCTATGATCGCTACCAGATGCAGGTGATGCTCAACCACACTACCAAGCCCATCGTCTTTGTCTCGCCCGACTTTCAGGGCTGCGTCGCGGCAGTAGAGATGTGCGAGGTTGTGGCGGGTGGTGCCGAGGCCTTCCGGCAACGGCCCTTTGCCGTGTGTTACATCAACGTCACCTCGGGGTTGGTGGCCAACGCCGAGGCCTTGCAGAAATGCATGTACCTGGCCGAGAAAGGGCTGCCCTTGCTCTATATCCCGCTCAACGCCGGGGGTGTCAACTCGCCGGCAACTACGGCGGGCTGCATGGCATCGATGAACGCCGGGACCCTGCTGGGTATCGTGCTGGCCCAACTGGTACGTGAGGGCACGCCGGTGGCGGTGCCCGGCTGGAACGGCGGGCCCTACAATCTGAAAACCATGGTGGGCAACTATGTCCTGGCCGATGAGCAGGGCGTGCCTACCGAGATGGGCAGGTACTATGGCCTGCCGGTCTTTGGGCTAGGTGGCTGTACCGACGCCAAGGTGTTGGATCACCAGTGCGGCATGGAGGCGACCCTCAGCCTCATGACGGCACTGCTGCACGGGGCAAACATCGTGCACGACGTGGGCTTTATGGATTCAGGCCTGCAGGGCTCGCTCCAGTTGCAGGTGATGGCCAACGACACCATCGGCTTCCTGCGGGCTGCGACGCGCGGGGTGCAGGTGAACGAGGATACGCTGGCCCTGGACGTGATCGAAGAGATGGGGCCAACGGGCGACTACCTGACCCACGAGCATACCCTGCGCCACTTTCGCGAGCCCTACTACTCCAAGCTGGCGGACAAGGGCACCTATTCGCAGTGGAAGGACCGCGGCGCCACGACGATGGAAGAGCGTGCTGCCAGGCAGGTGGACAAGATCCTCGGGAGCCACCAGCCGGAGCCGCTGCCTGGGGATGTGCAGCATGATATTCAGAGGATCGTTGAGCGGGAGGTTGTTGGGGATTAGGGATTGGGGAGTGGAGGAGAGCATGCCTGACGAGGAACGATTCTTTATGCGCAGACCATGGGCCTACGACCTGGAAGCGGCGCTAGTGCCCCCTCCGGACGGGTACCTGGGATTCGATACGCGGGCTTTGCACGCGGGCTACCATCCGCAGGGTGAATTGGGGCCGTTCCGCTCTTTCGTGCCGCCCATCACCCCGTCGATGACCTACCCGTACCGGCGCTTTGAAGAGGTTCCCTATCCCGTCTATGGCCGGACACAGACGCCGACCAACGCCGTGTTAGAGGCGCGGTTGGCCTCTCTCGAGGGAGGGCAGGCATGCGTCACTGCCGCCTCGGGCTCCCAGGCGTTGTTCAACCTGATCTTTACGCTGGCCCGGCCGGGGGACAACGTCGTGACCAGCCTGCACACCTTTGGGGAAGGGTACAAGCAGGCGGCGACGATCTTTCCTGAGCGCTGCCACGTCGAGTTCCGGTTTGTGCAGGACCCGGCCGATCCCGATTCGTGGGCGAAAGAGATCGACGGCCGGACCAAGTTGGTTTGGGTCGAGACGCCCAGCAATCCCACCCTCTTTGTGACCGACATCGGTGCCGTGGCGCAGACGGCCCATGCGCGTGGCGTGCCGCTGATGGTGGATAATACGACGGCGACGGCAGCGCTCCAGCAGCCCATGGCCCTGGGTGCCGACATTGTGCTGCTGTCGATCACGAAATTCCTGGCAGGCAACGCCACGGTCCTGGGTGGGGCCGTGGTCGGGCCGGAGGATCTGGTGGAGGACATACGCTGGAATACGACCGAATTTGTCGGGGCGGTGATGCAGCCGTTCGAGTCGTGGCTGGCGCTGCTGTTCCTGGAAACCCTGCCCTTGCGCATGGAGCGGCACAGCGCCAATGCCCAGGCTGTCGCCGGGTTCCTGGCCGAGCATCCCAAGGTGCTGCGCGTCAATTATCCCGGTCTAGCCGGGCACCCGCAACGCGCCCTGGCCGGGCGGCAGATGAAGGCGCCCGGCGGTATGTTGTCGTTCGTGGTAGAGGGCGGCATCGAGGGGGCAGCGCGCGTGATGGATCACCTGCAGTTGATCGTCCACGCGGTGACCTTTGGCACTAGCCGCAGTATCTGCATGCACCCGGCGACGATCACCCACGAGCACATGACGCCGGATGAGCGGGCCGAGGCGGGCATCGACGATGGGCTGATCCGCCTGTCCGTCGGTCTCGAGGATCCGGCGGACCTCGTCGCCGACCTGGAGCAGGCCCTGGAGGGGGAATGAGCCCCAGGGTGTACAGCGTCCGCTGGCCTGTGCGTACCCGCCTGGGGATCGGCATCCTGGGGGAGATCGCCGAGCTTGTTCTGCCCGGGCAGAGCTTTCATATTGTCAAGGAGTCACCATGACCCGGATCCTGCGAGTCCATGCGGTAGCGGCCTCAGGTGGGGGCTACTACGAGGACCAGGCGGCGCTCGAAGCGAAGCATGTACCCCTGCCGCAACGGTTTGAAGCGGCGCCTGTGAGCCCAGGCTTTGGTGCGCTGCGCGAGGTGGCCGAGGCGGTTTCAGTCGGCCTGGTGCTGGATACGGGTATGGTGGCTTGGGGGGATTGTGTCTCCACGGCGCACGGCCCCTGGCGGGGCATCGCGGATGGTGAGGCAGGGCTAGTACCACTGTTCCGCGTCGCGGCGGGCTTGGACACCATCCGCCAGGTGGTGGCCCCCTGGCTGCAGGGCCAGGCCTTGGGCCGTTTCCGGGATATGGCTGCCGGGCTGGATCAGCTGACAGAACGGGTCACGATCCTCAAGCCCCGGGCAGACGCGGAATCGGGCCAGGAGGGTCTGTCCCGGCGGGCGCTCCTGACTGCGCCAGCCCGTATGCTGAAGGCTGCCCAGGAGGAAGAGGAGGCCCCCGAAGCGATCGAGGTGGAACAAGGACTGCATCCAGCCATCCACTATGGCCTGGGCCAGGCCCTGTTGCAGGCGGTGGCCTGGGCCAGGGGTGTGACCATGACCGAGGTCATCACCGAGGAATGGGGCCTGCCGCGGCCCTGGGCTCCGGTGCGCGTCCACGCTGACTCGGGTCACGAGCGATACTTTCACGCCGAAAAGATGATCGTGCGCCGGGTCGAATCGTTACCCCACGCCACCGTGGACGACGTGCGCGGGCAGGTTGGGGCGGAGGGCGCCGAGCTCAGCCGTTATCTGCGTTGGCTCACGCAGCGCATCGGCCAACTGGGGGGCAGGGATTATCGCCCGGTCATCCACCTGGACCTCAACGGTGCATTGGGGCGCATCTATGACAATCAACCGGGCAAGATACTGGGTCAGCTCCACACTTGGGAGCTTGCCGCAAAACCTTATCTGCTGCGCATCGAGAATCCGGTCATCCTGGATAGCCGGGCGTCGCAGTTGGAGGCCATGGCCCAACTGCGGGAATACCTACACTTTCGCAAGATGGGCGTCCAACTGGTTGCCAGCGCCTGGGCAAAGTCTCCCGGTGCTGTGCAGGCGTTCCTGGATGCGGGCGCGGCCGACATGATCCACATCAAGATGCCGGAACTCGGCGTCCATCATGCCGTGGATGCCGTGCTGGCCTGCAGGGATGCTGAGGCTGGCAGCCTTCTCGGCGGCAGCAGCGCGGAAACGGACCTCTCGGCGCGCGTCTCTGCTCACCTTGCGCTGGCAACCCAGCCCGACCTGCTTTTGGCCAAGCCTGGTGTCGGCGTGGACGAGGCGGTCAGCCTGGTTCGAAATGAGATGGCGCGCGTGTTGTCGCAGATTCAGCAGGCATGATCTCACGGATTTGGTGGTTCGCTGCGGTACAGGGCCAAAGGTCCAAAGGCGCAGCATCTTGAGCGTCAAATAGGAGAGCTGGCATGAGTGTGACGTATCGCTTTCACGAAGCGCCCAAGTTTCGCATCTTGTCCGAGCGGCAGATCAAGATGGTCTACCAGGCCACCCTCGAGTGCCTCCAGCGCACCGGCGTGAACGTTTACAATGCCGAGGCTCGTGCGCTACTGGCCGAGGCCGGTGCGCACTTGGAAGGCGTGCGGGTATGGATCCCGCCGCACATTATCCAGGATGCCATTGCCTCTAGCCCACGGTCATTCACGCTCTGGGGGCGCCCGAGCGGCAACGCGCGGATCCAGGACAGCCGCCATCGCCTGCAGATCGTGCCCGATCGCACCTACTTTGGGGCAGGCCCCACATGCACCTATTTCATCGACCCTGAGACGGGTGAGCGGCGGAGGTCGCGCCGGGGAGATCCGGCACGGGCCGCCCTGGTGTGCGATGCGCTGGATCACATGGACTATGTCATGGGCCTGGGACTCATCCACGACGTGCCGTCCCAGCTGTCGCCGGTGTACGAGTTTGCCGAGATGGTGGCCCAGACGGCCAAGCCGGTGTTGCCCTGGGCTTACTCGGTGGACAATGTCTCTGATATCTATGACATCGGCCTGGCCGTGGCCGGAAGTGAGGAGGCCCTGCGCGCTCGTCCCTTCTTTGCCCTGTTTGCCACCTTCCAGTCCCCCTTGGTCCAGACCGACGAGGATATTGCCAACGCGTTCTGGGCCGCCGAGCACGGCATCCCCATCGTCTTTGTCGGTGGGGGCACGGCCGGCACGACAGCGCCGGTCACCGGTGCTGCGGCGTTGGTCATCTCCCTGGCCGGGGCGCTGACCAGCCTGGCCATCGTCCAGCTCAAGCGCCGCGGCGCCCCGGTGTGTATCGGCGGCATTCCCCAGGCCATGGACATGCGCACCGGCCGGCCTTCCTATGGCGCTCCGGAAATGAGCCTCTACAGTGCCGCCCTGGCCGACGTGACCCGTTACCTTGACCTGCCGTTCATGGGCACTGCCGGGGCATCAGAGTCCAAAGTGCTGGACCTGCAGGCCGCCATCGAGAGCACCTTTCAGGTGGTCATCTCGGGGTTGAGCGGGGCAACACTGATCCACGACGTGGGCTTTCTCGACTGTGCCGAGATCGGCTCGCTGGAGTCGCTGGTCATGAACGACGAGATTATCTCCATGGCCCGCTGGCTGCTGCGCGGCATCGAGATCAGCGATGACACGCTGTCGTTGGACCTGATCGACCAGGTGGGGCCGGGAGGCGAGTTTGCCTCGAGGAAAGAGACGGCCCGCCTGTGCCGGACCGAGGTCTGGAACCCTCACCTGATGGACCGCCAGACCTGGGCGAGCTGGGAGGCCCAGGGCTCGCGGACCATGAAGGAACGCATCAAGGCGCGCCTGGCAGAGATCCTGTCCAGCCATGAGCCTCCACCGCTGCCAGAGGGTGCTGCACAGCAGATCGAGGCCGTCCTGGAGCGGGCTGAGGTCCGGCTGGGCGGCGCCAGGCCTGGAGCCTGATTGGCGGGGCAGTTTTCCTGAGCTCTCACACCGGCGGGTTGTCGCTCCAGGAGGGCCTCTGTTCGATTGCGTCACCACCCAGAGCCACGTGCCAGTGGCGCTCCGGCGTTTTGACCAATTCGCTTGACACCACGCCCAGCGGGCTGATCCCTCCCCGAAGGTAGCCACCAGTACCTGACAAAGGGCTTGAACCTGGTGGAACTGGCAACGCCTGGAACCTGGATTTGAGCACCATGGTGACCCTCGCCGGAGTTGCAGCGCCCCTACCCCAGGTTCCACTCCGGTTTGGCAGGCCCTTCGTTG
This sequence comes from Anaerolineae bacterium, assembly GCA_023544525.1. Lineage (GTDB taxonomy): Bacteria > Chloroflexota > Anaerolineae > JAAYZQ01 > JAAYZQ01 > JAMJFU01. The sequence continues at coordinate 5,825 of JAMJFU010000120.1, forward strand.
TGTGGTAGAATAGTACTACGGTACTATTCACCAACAACACATCCAAGTTGCAACGCAGCACGAATAGAACTCTACCACCCTGCAGGCGCGTACGCATCCAACCAGCGACGACCTGGTGTTTTCGTGACTCTTCTATGCAAGGAGGTGACCAATGTGACCAACACGTTGTCGAGCCTTTACGTGGAGCTGCGGGAGGTTCGGCAAGTCTATCTGACAGCTCCTTGGAAGCGGAGAAGGTAGCTGCCTCACGCATCTATCTCTGCTCAAGCTCTCCCGACACAGGCCGCAATCAATCGGGAAGGGCAAAACGAACCAACAACAAGGGGGTAAACATGTCAAAGAACGTGTCAAGACTGCTGGTCCTGCTCATCATTTTGACCATGATCCTACCCGTTTCGGTGCTCGGTCAGGGAAACGGGCCTCAGGCAGTCCAGGTCACTCTGTTGCACACCAACGATTTCCACGGACGCTTGCAGCCCGATTCCAGCAGAAGGGGCGGCTCAGCCTATATCGCCGGGCAAATCAATCTCATTAAAGACGAGGTTGGCGAAGAGAATGTCGCCCTGCTCGATGCCGGCGACGTCTATTTCGCCGCGCCTGCCATCTCCCAGCTCCTGATGGGGGAAAGCACCATCGATGTCTACAATTTGATGGGTTATGACCTGGCGGCTTTTGGCAACCACGAGTTCGACAAGGGCCAGGAAGAGCTGGCGGCACGCGTGGCGCAGTCAAACTTCCCCTGGCTGGGCGCCAACGTCGTCCTCGAGGGCACCGAGTGGGACCTGCCGCCCTGGGCGCAAGCCTACCAGATCCTTGAGCTAGGCTCAGGCAAGAACAAGGTCAAACTCGGCGTACTCGGCCTGGCGGGCGAGGAAACCCCAGAGGTCACCCTGCTTGGCACGACCGAGGGGTTGGTCTTCAAAGACCTGACTGAGACCATCTTGCACTACTATGATGAGATCCTGACCCAGGCGGATGCCCTGGTCGTGATTGCCCACATGGGCACCGACGATAGCGGGCCCTACAAGGGCCTGCAGACCGTCGCCCAGGAGCTGATCGACGCTGGGAAACCGGTCGACCTCATGATGGGCGGGCACCAGCACCAGGCACTCTTCGATCCGGTCTACGTTGGCGGCACCGCCATCGTCTCGGCTGGCTACTACGGCCGCTGGCTGGGACACGTCGACGTATCCATCAACAAGGGCACCAAACAGCTATCCGTGGTTAACTACCAGCTACACACCATCCTGGCCGAGGTTACCATCCAGGATCTCGTCGACAGTGTGCTGGAGTTTTACGACACCGGGGACATCGACAATGCCGGTGTGCTGAATAGCCTACTCCAGACACTAGAGAGTGCACAGGACGCACTGAGCAAAGACAATGCCAGGGCTGCCGCAAACAAACTCGCGGCCTTCCTGAACACGGTGGAAGCACAGAGCGGCAAGCATATTAGTTCCGATGCAGCCGTCTCGCTCATCATGGACACCGAGTGGATTTTTGCCAACACAGATATGGAGGTCGCTGCACGGGTGGCCTATTGGGCCGAAGTGGTGGCGCCGATCGTCAACGAGCCGGTTGGCTATACCAACATCAGCCTGGTGCGCGATTACAACGACGAATCGAGTATGGGCGATATCGTCACCGACTCGATGCTGTGGAAGGCCGACTCCTACGACGACGGCGAAATGAACGGCTCCGTGGACATTGCCTTCACCAACCCCGGCGGTTTACGGGCCGACATCGTCATCCCCGACGGCGCTGAGCTGCCTTACACCATCACCTGGGGCCAGACGTTCGACGTCTTGCCCTTTGGCAATACCCTGTACCTGATGGACCTGACCGGAGCGCAGATCCAGGCGCTGCTGGATCAGGCTGCCACGCTGTACAAAGGCATCCTCCAGACAGCGGGAGCAAGCTGGTACTGGTATAACGACTGTGGCTGCAACACGCCCACAGCCTGGGGCGCCTACGGTGTGACAGTAGACGGTGCTCCGCTGGACAGGGATACGGTATACCGCGTGGTCACCAACAACTTCCTGGCCGGCGGCCAGGACGGCTGGGTCACCTTTGCCGACGGCACCAACCGCTGGGATACCTACTACGACATGCAGCAGAGCTTCGTAGAGTACATCGAGATGCTCGATGTCATCGATGCCGAAGACGTGCCAGGGGATCGCATCATCCGCCTGGATGACGTGATCACCTTGCTGCACACCAACGACACCCACGGCACCTGGCCCGAGACCTACTACTATGGCACGCCGGAGGGCTTTGCCTTCCTGGCCTCGCACATCAAGGCTGAGCGGGCCAAGAACCCCAACGTGTTGCTGGTGGACGCCGGTGACACCTTCCAGGGCAACGCCTTCGCCCAGTACTTCCGCAACGCCGCGCCGAACCCCATCGCTGGCGGTCTGAACCTGCTGGGCTACGACGCCTTCACCATCGGCAACCACGAGTTCAACTTTGGCCCGGCGACCTTTGCCACCATGCTGGGGCAGCTAGACGCGCCGATCCTGGGCACCCTCAACCTGGATGACGACGGCAGCTACGGTTTCATCAACGACAATGTGCAGGATTACATTAACCTCGAGGTCAATGGCAAGAAGGTGACCATCTTTGGCCTGACCAACCCGCGTGTATACCGCTATGAGCTGCCGACCAACATCCCCGGTCTGACTTTCTACTCCCTCGACGAGATGGGCTATGATGTCATCTCGAATATCCAGTCCGCTGAGAACCCGGACTTGTTTGTCGGCCTGACGCACATGGGCTACTCACCCTACGGTGACGAAAACGACAGCGACGAGGTCCTGGCACAAAACGTGGCAGGTATCGACGTGCTCATCGGCGGGCACAGCCACAGCTTCCTGGATCCGGCGGTCATGGTTACCTCGGCGACCAACCCGGACGGGACACTGATCGCCCAGACCGGCCGCTATGCCCTGAACTTGGGCAAGGTCAACGTCGGCTGGATCGGTGACGAAATCGTCCTTCGCGAGGGCTACCTGTTGCCGGCAGCAGAAGTACCGGTGGACCCTGAAATGGCGACCTACCTGCAGCCCTTTGTGGCCGAGCTTGATGCCTATACCAGCACAGAGATCGGGCAGACCACCGCGCCAATCGACGCCCTGGATGCCTATACCGAGGAGACCAATGGCGCCAACCTGCAAGCCGACTCAGCCGTCTACGAGCTGGAAGCGAACGGCATCGACGTCGATATCCACCTGTCCGGCGCCATGAGCAACCGGGTCGTGGCAGAAGGTGCGACGCCAGCGAGCCCGGTGACCCTGACCGTAGGCGACATGTACACGCTGATGCCCTACGAGAACTCTCTGCTGGTCTTGAGCATGAACGGCTCGCAGATCAAGGAGATCCTGGAGCGCGGCTACCGCAATTGGTGGTGGTACAATCAGGGCAAACCCTATGGTGGTTACTCGCACTATACCACCTGCATGCTGACCACCGACGCTGGCAACCAAATCACCTACGTTGGAGACCTCGCTACGGAACCCGATGGGAACAACGTTGCCTCCTTGACCATCGATGGTGTGCTGGTTGACTTTGCCGATGCAGCCACCTACTACAACGTGGGCACCGTCAACTACCTGGCTGCCGGTTCCTGCAACTTTAACGATGCTGGCGTGACTCTTTGGCCGCTGGATCAGATCGTCGCCGACACCCAGTTCTACGTCCGCGATTCGGTCATCGACTACATCACGGCCATGGGCAGCATCTCGCCGGCGATCGAGGGCCGCCTGGTGTTCCCTACACCCTAGCGGGCACCGGAACCTTCCTTCGAGGTTCCCGAGACCATAACCGGTGACAAGTTGCTCGGGCGGGTGCTAACCCGCCCGAGCAATCTATCAGGCCACCAGGGCGAGCGGGCCAGGAGGCAAACGGTCTGCCTGGCAGCCACGGCCCCCCGACGAGCCCACTGGAGCACCGGTGCCGGCCATCAGGCCATCGCCCGCCACGTAGCCGCGCTCTCCCCCCTTGGGTCGGCCACCAGGAGCGCCTTTCGGGACCAGGCTCAATCTGGTGACTGCCGGCAACTTGCCAGGCTGGGCGCCCTGTGTTATAATCGCCCGGCTGAGAGTTCTGCTCTACAAAATCCTGTTTCGTAGAACGGAAATCACCTGTGGCAGAAGTGGACGAACGCTACTACGTTGAAGCCCTGGGTCGTGGGCTTTGTATCCTCGAGACCTTCTCCGAGTCGCAGACGAGCCTCAGCCTGACCGAGATTGCGGCGGCTACCGGCCTGGGCAAGAGCACGGCCTTCCGTTTCGCCTACACCCTCGAAGCGCTGGGTTACCTGGCCCGGGATCCGGAGAGCAAGCGCTACCGGCCAGGGTTGCAGGTCCTGCGACTGGGTTTTGCTGCGCTGAACAGCATGGGCCTGCGCCAGATCGCCCAACCCCACCTGAAGGCCCTCTCGGCCAGGTGCGGCGAGACGACCAATATGACCATCCGGGACGGGGCGGAGGTGGTCTATATCGCCCGCAACCGGACCGGGCAGATCGTGGGCATCAACCTGAGCTTGGGCTCGCGCCTGCCTGTCTATTGCACATCGATGGGCAAGGCGCAGTTGATCGATCTCTCTGCAGACCAGCTGCGGGATCTGCTTGGGGAGGGGCCCTACGTGGCCCATGGGCCCAATACGCTGACCAGCCTGGCGGCGCTGGTGGCAGAGCTGGAGAAGGTGCGCCAGCAAGGATACGCCGTCAACGACGAGGAACTGGCGGTGGGCTTGCGCTCGGTGGCGGCACCGATCCGGGACTGCGATGGCGAGATCGTTGCGGCCATCAATGTCTCGGTTCCCAGCGCCCGCGTCTCTCGCCAGCAGCTCGAGGCGGAACTGGCCCCCATGGTCCGGGAAACGGCCCAAAAGATCTGTCTGGCCCTGGGGTCGGGGGACACGCGTTATGGATGAGTTGTTCCTGGTCAACGGCAAGTTCCATACTCAAGACCCGGGGCATTCCGGAGCCACGGCAGTGGCCATTCGGGATGGGCGCTTCTGGGCGGTGGG
>JAMJFU010000121.1 GCA_023544525.1 Anaerolineae bacterium
ACCTTCCAGGAAGCTTTTCGGCTCCCGAGAAAGCGTCTGCCCGGCGCACACACCTGCCCTCCAGCGTAAACCCTCCCGGCACGGAAGCTTCCTGGAAGGTCACTTGATGCCGGGATAAGCCCACCACAACACCTTCCAGGAAGCTTTTCGGCTCCCGAGAAAGCGTCTGCCCGGCGCACACACCTGCCCTCCAGCGTAAACCCTGCCGGCACGGAAGCTTCCTGGAAGGTCACTAGGCCGTGCGGTTGAGGGCGATGCGGCGGGCTGCGACGAGCTCGCCGCCGGCGTAGCCCTTGAACTCGAGGTGGAGCGTGTCGCCACCCTCAGGCACACCCGGCACGTCCAGCACAAAGCGCCGCGCCCCATCGACGACGTCGACCGAGCCCTGCGGCCGGCCCTCGAGGTAGATGTCCAGCCGCGACAGGTTCTTGGTCCGCACCGTCGTCTCCAGCGTGGTGCCTTCCACCCGCTCGACCTGCACCGCCAAGCGGTAGAACGGCAGCTCGGCCAGCATCCGCCCGGCGACGTCGATCAGGTCCGCGTTACCTTCCATCAGGTCCCGGCGGGTGATCTGGTGCCAGGCATCCGGCTCCACGCCCAGATCCTCCAGGGGCACCCCGGTACGCTCGCCGACGCGCAGGGTCCGCCGCACCGCGACGCGCATGTCGGCGCCGTGCGGCAGGGGCTGGAAGGGCGAATCGGGCCGTGGCACCAGGGGCCGGCCCGGCTCGTTCAGCAGGGCCTGCAGCAGGCCGTGGGTCCAGACGTTGGCCCCACCAGCCCCGGTATTGCCACAGGTGCCCAGGATGGGCCCGATCTCGTGGTCCTGGAAGCCGGCGGCAAAGATGTCGGTCGCGCTGTAGCAGAGCCCATCGGTGACGAGCAGCACCGGCCCGCTGTAGAATTGCCCCAAGGCATTGGCCGAGGCCGGCGAGGTGATGGGAAAGGCCCGGGAGTAGGTGGCGCCGGTCTGCACGGCCTGGGCAATGGACTCGACCCACGGGCCCAGGTCAAAGCCTGCCATCAGCGGGGAAGGCGCGTGCCGGCGGCAGAGTTCCAGGGTCAGGGGCGTGTTGATGAACTGCGCGCGCTGCGGCTCGATGGTGCGCGGCGTGAGCACCTGCAACAGGCGCTCGGCCGCATAGATCAGCCCACCCCCATTACCCCGCACGTCGATGATCAGGCCCTCCTCCGGCAGTTGGGACGCCAGGCGCACAAATTCCTGGACGAAGGGATCTGCGTCGGTGACGTTGAAGGTAAAGATGCGGATGTAGCCAAAGGCGCCGTGGGCCGTCTGCACCCGTTTGGCCCGAAAGACGCCGGGCATCGTCGTGCCCATGGCCTGCGGCGGTGCGGCCAGGGCCGCCGGCGTGGTGGCCAGCCGTTGCTCGGCCTCCACGGCCGTTGGGGCAAAGAGGATCTTTTTGACCTGCTGGATGGCGTCGGTCTGCAGGTCCATGCCGACCATCGCCACCTCAGCACGCAGCTCCCGCAGGTCCAGTCCAGCAGGCCTGGTCTGCGGCGAAAAGACCAGCCAGCTCTGGCGCATCTCCTCCTCTTCACCGTCCAGGGTCCGGTAGCGCAGGGTGACCCATTCCTCGTCGGGTGGCAACATGCGGACCAGGGGGCGGATGGTCAGCGAGTCCAGCGCCCGCGAGTGCCGCGCGTCGGGGTTGCCGCCCGCCTGCTGCCAGGCGATGAGCTGGATCGCTCGCTGGATCGGAACGCCATTCCAGTACAGGACTTCCACCCCGGCCCGGAAGGTGGAAGGCCCTGCCCGGCCTACGACCTTGGAGACGATATAGCGTGGCCGCCCGTTCTCAAAGTATTCCTCGATGAGGAATGGCAGGAAGGCCGTCTTGTCGCGGAAAGGTTGGGGCAGGAGGTAGTTTGTGTGCAGGTCGCGGGCCGAAGTAAAGATCTCGGTCATCTCGTGGTGGAAATTGAGCTCCGGCCCGGTCTCCGCCTCGGTTTGCTGCTCCAACTGGTACTGGAGCAACCGCAGGCGCTGGGCGGGGTCGATGGCGTGCATGGCCTTCTTCTGGGGCAGGTGGACATAGACGCGCTCGAGCAGGGCCAGGGCCTGGGCCACGATGCGGCGCCGGTCGTCGAGGGAGAGCAGGCCGCCCGTATGCAGGAACGTGGCCAGGTCCAGGGCCCCGTCGAATTGCGAGCGGACCGCGGGATGGAGCTGCTCTACAAACTCGGAATCCTCGGGCAGCGCGTTCTCGCCGTACAGGGGTGGCAGGCCGGCCTTGATCAAGTCGGGCAGGTTGGGCTGGGCCGCCAGCCGCTGGAAATAGGCTTCGTCGTCGACGATGGTCAGGGGATCCAGATCGACCCGCACGTCCTTCAGGAGGTCAGCATAGGAGACGGCAGCCTCGGCGGGCGACGGATAGCCGGTCAGCTCGCCGGTGACCGGGTCAGGCAGGTGCGGTCGCAGCGACTGCCCCAGCAGCTCGTCCTGCTCCAGCTCGAGGAAGGCGAGCGGTTGGCCATCCCCGAGTGCGGCCAGCCCTGCCTCTTCGGCCGACACGGTGCCCATGCTGGCCAGCGCGGCCAGGGCTTCGTCCGCGGTAGGAAAGATGTGGCCCAGGCGGGCCAGCACCGCCAACGGCGCCGTCCCCTCGTCCAGGGGACGTGCCAGCTCCACCAGGTTGCGCAGACCGTCCCGCAGCCGGTCCTGGGCCTCACCCAGCGACAGGCCGCGGACCAGCGGGTCGGCGGTCGCGTCGTCGAGGTTGAGCACCCGCCGTGCCTCGCCCACGATCCAGTTCTCACTGCCGGCCCCAAAGGGGGCCATGAGCCGCGCCTGCCCGGCGCGCGCCACGCCGTCGACCATGACCAGCGTGATGGACGACTCGCGGGCGCCGATCAGGTGCGCATACGGGTCACCCTGGCGGCCGTTGACCACCACCAGGTCCGCCCGTTTGCCGGCTTCCAGCGAGCCTACGGCTCCGTCCCACTTGACGATGCGGGCCGCGTTGCGCGTGGCCATGGCCACGATTTCGCGCGGTGAGAACAGGTCGCCCAGCGACTGGCTCAGCAGATGTGCCACCTTCATCTCGCACAGCAGGTTCTTGCTGCCCGAGGGCGACCAGTCAGAGCCCAGGGCCATCAGCACGCCCACCTTCTTGGCAGCGGCCACGTCGGCTGTCTGGCCGTAGAGCAGCAGGTTGCTCAGCGGCGACCAGATCATCGACCCGCCGTTTCGCGCCATGATCTGGAAGTCGAGGGCATTGAGTGCCACGCAATGGATGCCGGCCAGGGCCGGGTTGATGGCCCACTCGTCATCGCCGAGGTGCAGGGCCTCGAAATGCCGCCGCGACCCGGCGTCCACCCCCTCGCTCAGGTGCAGGAGCAGGCAACTGCTCTGCTCCAGGCGCTCCAGGAACGCCTCCGCCTCGCTGGCCTCCACATCCGAGATCTTGGTCCGGGCCTCGGGCAGGTCGGCGTCCTGCGTATCCTCCACGTTGCGGACCACGCCCCGGTAATAGGGCTGGATGCCCACACCGTAGAGGCTGAGGCCCTGGGACGTCGTCACGCCCGAGAGCAGGCACTTGGCTTCTACATAGCGGGCGATGGCCGGCACATAGTGCGGCGTCTTGCCCAGGACGTGCATCGGCCCGGTGATGATCTTGCGCTTGATGGCATGCCCGGCCCACTGCGCCCGGTTCTCGAAACGCTTGGGGACCACCCACAGGGGCAGGATGTTGTAGCTCAGGTGGTTGTGCAGCTCGATCAGGCCGGGGTAGATGGTGCCGCCGGTGCGGACCAGGGCCACGTCCTGGAAGCCGGCGGGCGGCGGGGCGTCCAGGGGCGCCACGGCCACGATCTCACCGCCCTCGACATAGACGACGCCCCGCTCGTGGACCGTGAAGCGGTCGTCCATGGTCACCACCCTGCCTTCCAGGGCGTGGCGTCCGCTGCGCAGAGGATCGACGGGTGTGGATGGCATCCTTGCACTCCTTTCTTCGGCGCCGGCCCGGGGTGCTGTGCACTACTTTCCTTGCCGGCAAGAAACGCGTGATACGATGTGTCAAGGCCAGTAATAAGCAAGAAAGAGTATATCAGGGGTTGGGGGATCTGTCAAGCAAGCGTACGAGAAAAGGCCAGGCCCTGGCGGCTTTGCCGCCAGGGCCTGATCGTCATCTCAAGGTCCAGCCCTCAGGGTAGGGCCGGTGAGTATTCAAAGCCCCACGTGTCCGAGTCGTAGCGGCAGCCCACACAGCGGTGGGCAAAGTTCGAGGGATAGGTGAACCAACCCCACACCGTCCGGTCCCAGGCGGTCAGGCTCAGCGAGTAGCCGCACTTCACCGGATCCGGATCCAGGTCAAACACGGTGAACTCGTGCAGGTCCTGGTAGGTGGGATAGGCCACCGTACCGGTCTCGATCACATTGTCGGTGGCATCGTCATAGTAGGCGATCTGTGGATAGGGGTGAGGGGTGTAGCCATCGCCAGCGACGACGAGCTGGTACTTGAAGAAGGACGTGTCGCTGATGTGGCCCGAAGCCATGACCGGCATGTCATCGGCCACAAAGGCGTCGCAGACGCCCGGTTGCTTCTCCAGGGCCACGATGGGCTTGGTATTGTCCAGTTGCACGAGGCGGACCGTGTCACTGATGATGCCGCCGGGGCGGTCTGTCTCCAACACGACCTCGTAGAGCTTCTCCATGCCGGCCACAGCCGACTGGGACTCCCAGACGGTGAGCGCCAGCGTCGGGTTGCAGCCCCCCAACGGGAGCTGGGTCAGGTGGCGAAAGTCGTTGGCGTCGAACCAGCCCTGGCTGTCCGAGGACCAGACCATCTCCCCATCACAGTCAGGCAGGGGATCGGGCAGCAGGGCATCCTCCGCCACCCGCCAGTTCTTGGGTACAGGCACATCCATCGGCTCCCACGGGTCAGCGGACCCTGCCTCGCGGTAGACCACGCGGAAGCGCGTGACGTCGTCGCAGATGTCGCCCTCAAAGGGGAAGGTCCCGCCAAAGGGTGAGGGGGCATTGATGCCCACGACCATGGGTTTGACCATGCCATCGACGAGGCTGATGTCGGCCACGTCCACGCCATTGATCTTGGTCAGGTAGCTGGTACATTCGGTCGGCTCCGTCGGAATGTTGACCGACATGGCGTCCAGGCCCAGGAACCGGGCCATAGGCTCAAAGCAGGCGACCAGGTCCGCATTGGACACGACCACGCCATTGCCCGTCTTGAGCACGTCACCATCGTTAAAGCCCGGCTCACCCTCGAACAGGATCTCGGTTGAGAAGTGGATCAGATCCAGAGAGCCAGAGCGGTCGGTGACCACGGCATCCAGGCCAAAGTCTACGCCCCGAACCGGGATGCCCGCCGGCACACTCGCCGGCAGCAGGTCACTGTTGGCGGCTACGATCACGCCTTTCCGCGCCGACAGCAGGTCGCCGTCGAGGAAGGTGGGCTTAGCCACCGGCCCCAGGGTGCCCTCGGTAGAGTAGAGGATGTCGACGTCCGGATGCGCCGTGAAGAGGCGTCCCAACTCCGTAGCGTCGACCGGGCTGAGTGCCGCTGCCTCGGACACAAAAACAAGGATCTCTTCGGGTGTACCGATAAAGTGGATCCCGTCCAGGCCGATGTCGTAGGTTGGCGCGAGCTGGCCGAAGGCAGCGGTCAGCGCCTGGTTCTGGATGACCACCGATCCGCTGGTCACCAGCAGGTCGCCGGCCGTAAAGTTGCCGTGGGGACTGTCCAGCTCCGTGGAAAAGGCCACGACATAGCCGTCCACGTTCAACACGTCGGCCGCGTCCAGGCCCAGGTCGTCCGCTACGTCAAAGGTGTTCAGCAGCAGATCCGCGTTCCGGGCACACACCTCACAGTTCGGGCCCAACAGGTCCCCATCGGAGATGATGGGATTGCCATCGCTGGGTTCTGGGCCGTGCGTGACAAAGTCCTCCTCTGTGGAGAAGGCAAAGCGCTCGCAGTACTTCAGGGCATCCTGGCCGACCTGGCTGGTAGCCGTTCCGGCAACCATGAGCAGGATGGCCAGCATCAAAAAACTCACAGCCAAGCTTTTGACTCTAGTTCGCATTTCTTATACTCCTTTTCCCTCCAGCGCCTCGGCTACGTGCAGCCGGCCGCGAGAACCGCTAACGTCAGGGATAGCTCCTGAAGATCACGGGCAGATAGATCTGGATCTGCGGCTGGACTCCAAGGACATGGAGTGCGTCCAACCCCAGGAACTCGGCCTTGGGCTCGAAGCACCAGACCAGGTCGCGATTCTTCAGGTCTATGCCATCGCCAGAGCGCAGCACGTCGCCATCCGTAAAGGGGGTGTCGCCGTCAAACAGAAGCTCGGTGGAGAAGCGCATCTGCTCTTTGGCGCCAAACCGGTCTGTTGTGAACGCATCCAGGCCAAAGTCCACGCCCCGGTCCGGGATGCCCGCCGGCACACTGGCCGGAAGCAACTGGCTGTTGGCCGCTACGACGACGCCGTCGCGGGCCGAAAGCAGGTCGCCGTCCAGAAAGCTGGCTGCGCCAACCACACTCCAGCCAGCCTCGGTGGAAAAGAGGATGTCCAGGCCGGCCTCTTCGAGCATGGGCGAGAGCTGGCTTGGAGCGGTGAGGGGGTTGTCGTTCAGAAAGGACAGCAACCCGCTGATCGCTTGCGGATCCCCGACAAAGTGCACGGCGTCGAGGCCAGTGTCAAAGCCCACAGCACCCTGGCCCCAGGCCCAGGTCAGCGCCCGGTTGGGGATGACGGCGCCGTTTGTGGCCAACAGGTCGCCCTGGGTAAAGTTGGGCCCGTTGAGCTCGGTGGAAAAGGCGACCAGGTAGCTCTCGGTATCGACCACGTCCACTGCATCGAGACCAAGATCCGCGACCAGGTCAAAGTTCTGCAGCAGATCTGCGTTGCGGGCACAGAGGATACAACTGACGTTGCCCGCGTCGTCTGTGGCCAGGGCCAGGAGATCGCCGTCGGAGATGATCGGGTTTCCGTCGGCGGGCTCTGGCCCCTGCGTGATAAAATCCTCCTCGGTGGAGAAGGCCATCATCCCGCAGGCCGGGTCCAATGGGGAAAGCTGTCCGGCCACGGGTCCCATCGGCAGTAAGGCCATCAGGACCAACAAGATGCCCACTGCTCCCCGTGCGATGAATCGGTTCATAGCGCACTCCTTTCAATCTGGGTGGATGGCTACAAGGTCAGGCAGTAGGCAACCCTCCTTTCCGCCGGGCAGGGCCGGCACGAGCTTGGCCCCAGGGCAAGCCATCGCTCCTGGCACGCCGGGCCTCGCGCGCAGCTTCAGCGCGAGCCGTGGGCACCTTGATTCATCAGCCCGGGTTTCCATTCCGGGCACGATTGGGACAGGAAACGTGAGCCACCGATTCACAGGAAGCAATGGATCGTCTAGCACTTGGGTAGAAATGTGGAGTGTATGCGGCGCATGGCCCGCTTCAGCGATGAAGCAAGACCTCCTGCGGAGTTCCTTCCTGCCTGTACCATTATAGCACCTAACGCCGGATCTGTCAACAGTCATTGCAGAATTCCTGGCCATCTCGTGTCCGATGCGCTGGATTTCTACTCTCGGGGGAGCGAAGGCAGGCGCAGGTGCGATGTGAACCACCTGAGGCGCCACGAGAACATGCGAAAACTCTCGATATCCCGCGCCTCGTGATTTCTGGGCATTCATCAGTTCTTGCCAGGTAGTCTTCCAGGCTTGCCTGCCAACGTCGTCATAATTGAGTGCGCCATCATTCCCGAAACGGCCTTGACAAACCACCGGGGATATGCTATAATTTCGATATGCCTAAATTCTATATATGGAATAGCTAAAATGGAACTGAGCCCTCAGATCGAGGACTATCTCAAAAACATATACCAACTTCAAACCCGCTACGGCCGCGTGCCGACCACGGCCCTGGCCGAACGGTTGGCTATCACGGCCGCCTCCGTGACGGGCATGGTGCGCAAGCTGGCCGGCCTGGGGCTGGTCGATCACGAACCCTACCACGGCGTGCGCCTCACCGCCAGCGGCGAGAGCCTCGCCCTGCAGATCGTGCGCGCCCATCGCCTTTGGGAGCTGTACCTGGTTCAGGCGCTCGAGGTGCCCTGGGACCAGGCCCACGTGGAGGCAGAACAGCTGGAGCACGCCCTGTCGCAGGGGCTGGCCGACCGCCTGGCAGAAGTGCTGGGCCACCCCACCGCCGACCCCCACGGCCATCCCATTCCCAGCCGGAACGGGGACGTGGCGCGGCGCGGCGGGGTGCCCCTGGACCATCTACCCGCCGGAGAGGCAGGGGTCGTGGTGCAGATCCGGGACGACACGCCCGAGCTGCTGCGCTACCTGGGCAAACTGGGCATCTATCCCGGCGAGCACGTGGCGGTCTTGGACGTAGCACCTTTTGAGGGCCCACTCCGCGTGCAGATTGGGGACAGGACCGAGGTTCTCGGGCGCCGGGTCGCCGGACACGTGATGGTCCACAGCGAGGCTACCCTGCACGAGCGGCAGCGGGTTTGAGGGTCAGAGGAGGTTTTCGACAGTGAACAAGATCTTGTCCAGGCGCGCCTTGTTGCGTGCCGGAGGACTAGGCCTAGTCGGCACAGCCGGCGGGGCCGCCCTGGCCAACCTGGCTGCGGCCGGGCCGGAGACGGCCCCATCCCGGGCCCAGGCCACACCCGGCCCGGGTGCCATGCCGGGCACCACCGGCGAAGTGGATCACAGCCGCAACGGCTTTAATCCCACCGACATCCTGACCGATTTTGACTACGGCCGGGTCTCTACCTTGCCGGACGGCCAGACGCTGCGCGAGTATGAGCTGGTCGCCATGGACAAAACCATCGAAGTGGCGCCGGGCATCGACTATCCGGCCTGGGTCTACAATGGCCGGATGCCGGGGCCGACGCTGCGGGCTACGGAGGGGGATCGCCTGCGCGTCCACTTTACCAACAGCAGCAGCCATCCCCACACCGTCCACTTCCATGGCATCCACCCCTACGAGATGGATGGGGTGCCTGGCGCCGGGCCGGGCCTGATCCAGACCGGGCAGAGCTTCACCTACGAGTTCGAGGCCGAGCCTTTTGGCCTGCACCTCTATCACTGCCACGCCTTTCCGCTGGCCCGGCACATCGCCAAGGGCCTCTACGGCACCTTTATCGTCGATCCAAAGGAGGGCTGGCCCGCGGTCGACCAGGAGCTGGTCATGGTCATGAACGGCATCGATATCGATTTTGACGACGAGAACGACTTTTACGCGGTCAACACCATCCCTTTCCACTACCAGAACCATCCCATCCCGATCCGGGTTGGCGAAAAGATACGCATCTTTTTGGTGAACCTGCTCGAGTTCGACCCCATCAACTCCTTCCACCTCCACGCCAACTTTTTCCACTACTATCCCACCGGCACGAGCCTGGTGCCCAGCGAGTATACCGACATCATCATGCAGGCCCAGGCCCAGCGCGGCATCCTGGAATTCAGCTACAAATACCCGGGGTTGTTCATGTTCCACGCCCACAAGACCGAGTTCGCCGAATTGGGCTGGGCGGGCAACTTCCAGGTTCGCGAGTGAGGAGGCACAAGCATGGCTGAGAAGCTAGACGCAGTGCGGCAGCAGCGTGCCTTTGGGCTGCCGGCCGCCATTTTCCTGATCCTGCCGCTGTTGCTCCTGGCAGGCATCATCGTCCTGTTCCTGACCACCGGCGGCGGTCTGCAGCTGACGTCGCCGGTCCCGGTCGAAGACCTGGCCGTGGAGCGCACGGTCCTCAAGCCAGGCAGCATCGACATCTCGTTGCGCAATGCCGGACCCGAGGATCTGACCGTGGCCCAGGTGATCATCAACGACGCCATCTGGCCGGCAGAGCTCTCGCCCAGCAGGACCATCCCCCGCCTGGGCACGGCGACCTTGCACCTGGACTACCACTGGGTCGAGGGCGAGGCTTATGCCATCCGTATCCTGACGGGCAACGCCATCGCCTTTGACGTGGACGTACCTGTGGCCTTTGCCACGCCGCAGCCCGACGGTGGCACCCTGCTCGGCTTTACGCTCATCGGCCTCTATGTCGGCATCCTGCCGGTCTACCTGGGCTTGCTCTGGTTCCCGGCCCTGCGGCAGTTGGGCCGGCGCTGGATGGTCTTTCTGCTGGCCGTCACGGCCGGGCTGTTGATCTTTCTGGGGTTGGACACGCTGGTCGAGGGCCTGGAGCAGGTGGCCGGCGTGCCGGGTCCCTTCCAGGGCATCGGCCTCTTTGGCATCGGCGCGGTGGGCACCTTCCTGCTGCTGCTGGTCATTGGCCGCCGCCAGGCGGGCCAGGGCCGCAGCGGGGCGTCCCGGCGCCTGGGGGTAGCCACACTCATCGCCGTGGGCATCGGCCTGCACAACCTGGGCGAGGGGCTGGCCATCGGCACCGCCTACAACCTGGGTGAGGTCTCTCTCGGGGTCTTTTTGGTCGTGGGCTTTATCGTGCAGAACATTACCGAGGGCCTGGGCATCATCGCCCCCATCCTGCGTGACCGGCCCAGGGTCCGGCAGCTGGCCCTGCTGGGCCTCATCGGCGGCGCGCCAGCCATCGCCGGGGCCTGGATCGGTGGGCTGGCGCCGTCACCGACGCTGGCCGTGCTCTTTTTCGGCATCGGCACCGGCGCCATCTTTGAGGTCGTCTACGAGATCGGCGGCATGGTGCGCAAGGACGTGGCCGAGCAACCAATGCAGCTCACCGTGCTGGCCGGCGTCATGGCCGGCATGCTGCTCCTGTGGGGCACGGGCCTGCTGATCAAGTAAGGACAGCCGGCGATATGAAGCGCCGTGTGGATCCCCCCGGCTTT
>JAMJFU010000122.1 GCA_023544525.1 Anaerolineae bacterium
CTCACCAGCTTGACGCGCCCGGCGTGGGCCTCCAGGAGATGCTGGAGGCTCTGGCCGGAGCCGTTGCCTCCGTCGAGGAGCAGCCGGCCCTCGGGATCCAGGTCGATGAACTCGAGCTGGGCCCCGGTCGCCGCCGATAGGAGCTGCCAGGGCACGATGTTGGAGTGGTGCTCCATCATGCTCAGCAGGACGACGTCGCCCTCCCGCAGATTCTCGCGTCCCCAGCTGAGGCTGGCCAGGTTGATGGCTTCGGTGGTGTTGCGCAAAAATACGATCTCGCGCGGTGTAGACGCGTTGATAAAGCGCGCCACCTTGCGCCGGGCGTTCTCATAGGCGGCAGTGGCCTCCTCGGCCAGGGTGTGCACGCCGCGGTGGATGTTGGCGTTATAGCGCCGGTAGTAATCGTCCATGGCCTGGATGACCGCCTCCGGCTTTTGCGAGGTGGCTGCATTGTCCAGGTAGACCAGGGGCTTGCCATGCACCTCGCGGCGCAGGATGGGAAAATCGGCCCGGATTCTGTCGACGTCTAGCATCTACTCCCTTTCTCCTCGGGACCCGCGGCGGATCGTCCGCCCGCCGGCAGACCGCTGTGCTGTGCGCCAGCCAGGTCCCTCCATTGCGAGATCACGGTCTCACCCCCGCAGCTTGGTCGCAATCGCACCGGTCAGCCGCTCCTTGAGGCCCTCCAGGCTCGGTGGAAGCCGGTCCAGGGAAGGCTGGAAGAAACCCTCGACGATCAGGCGCACCGCATCGGGCCGCGGGATGCCACGGCTCATCAGGTAGAACACCTGGTCCTGGTCCACGTGACTCACCGTGGCGCCGTGGGTGCAGCGCAGGTCGTTGGCCTCGATCTCGAGCTGGGGGATCGAATCGGCCCGGGCCCGTTTGGAGAGCAGCAGGTTGCGGTTCGACTGGTAGGCGTTTGTCTTCTGGGCGCCAGGCCAGGCACGGATGGTGCCCTCATATACGGAACGCGACTTGCCCAGCAGCGCACCCTGGTAGAGCAGGTCGCTGAGGCAATTGCCGGCTACGTGGTCCTGCAGGGTGTCCATGGCGATGTGCTGCTTGCCATCGGGCAGGTATAGGCCCGTGACGTAGGCCTCGCCGCCGGGTCCGCGCAGGACGCTGTGCTGCGAAGAGCGGCTCACCCGCCCGCCAAGGGTGACCGACAGCCAGTCCAGGTGGCTATCACGATCGAGCAGCGCCGTCTGGCTGCGCAGGTCGTATACGTGCCGGCCCAGGTCCTGGGCGTTGACATAGCGCACCTGGGCACCGGCACCCACATAGAGCTCGGTCACACCGCCATGATAGGTGTTGGGACAGGCCTCGCAGCCCATCGACAGCAATTCGGACACGAGCGTCACTTCGCTGCGCGCACCGACGACCAGCAGTGTATGGGGAAAGACGGCCAGCTCGGGCATCTCCTGCCACAGGACAGAGACGAAGGGCAGCTCGATGGACAGCCCCTCAGGCACGTAGAGGAACGTGCCGCCGCTCCAGAAGGCGGCATGCAAGGCCGTGTACTTGTCTGTGCTGGCTGGCACTGCCTCGGTCATAAAGTAGTCCTGCACGAGCTCCGGATACTCGAGCACCGCGGTGCTCATGTCGGTCCAGAGCACACCCTGCGCGCGCAGCTCGTCCGCCAGGTCCATGTAGACCGGCGCGCTGTCGCGTTGGATCAGGAGCCCGGCCCGCCGGCCGTAGACGCTCAGCGCGTCGTGCAGCTTGGGCGGCAGCGCCTGCAGGTCGCTCACGGCTGCCTGGTCCGGGGCGAAGGGGATCAGTTGGCCCCAATCCAGGGCCTTGATGTCCGTGCGGCGCCAGAGCGGTGGCTCCAGTTCCTGGTAGTCGCGCCAGCCCTGGTAGCGGTTTTCGAGCATCCAGGCGGGCTCGTTGCGCCGGGCCGACAGGCTCTCCAGCGCCTCGCGGCTGAACCCACGGGCGGGGAGGGATGGTCTCTGGATTGTCTCCTGGTGTATTGTCTTTGTTGGCACAGTTTTGTCCCCCTACCCCACCGACCCTTCCATCTCTAGCTGGATCAGGCGGTTCATTTCCACGGCGTACTCCATGGGCAGCTCCTTGACGATGGGCTCGATGAAGCCATTGACGATCATCATCATGGCCTGCTGCTCAGAGATGCCGCGGCTCATGAGGTAGAACATCTGCTCATCACTCACCTTGCTGACTGTGGCTTCGTGGCTGATGCTGGCGTCCACCTCGTCGATCTCCATGACGGGATAGGTATCGGAACGGGAGTCCTCGTCCAGGATGAGGGCATCGCAGACGACGTTGCTCTTGACGTGCTCGGCTCCCTTATAGACCTTGACCAGGCCCCGGTAGCCGGCCCGGCCCCCGCCCTTGCTGATCGACTTGGAGGTGATGCTCGAAGCGGTATGGGGCGCGGCGTGGATGGCCTTGCCCCCGGCATCCTGGTGCTGGCCCGTGCTGGCAAACGCGATGGACAGGATTTCGGCCCGTGCGCCCTTGCCTACCATATAGACCGAAGGATACTTCATGGTCAACTTGCTGCCCAGGTTGCCGTCAACCCACTCCATCGTCGCGTCCTCGTGGGCCATCGCCCGCTGGGTGACCAGGTTGTAGACGTTGGTGCTCCAGTTCTGGATGGTGGTGTAGCGTACGCGGGCACCCTTCTTGACAATGATCTCGATGACGCCCGAGTGGAACGAATCGGTGCTATAGGTTGGAGCGGTGCAGCCCTCCACATAGTGCACCTGGGATCCCTCGTCGGCGATGATCAGGGTGCGCTCGAACTGGCCCATGTTCTGGGCATTGATGCGAAAGTAGGCCTGCAGCGGGATCTCGACCTTTACGCCCGGGGGAATGTAGACGAAACTGCCGCCACTCCAGGTGGCCGTGTTCAGGGCCGCATACTTGTTGTCGGCGGCGGGCACCACCGTGCCGAAATGCTCGCGATAGACGTCCTCGTACTCGCGCAGGCCGGTGTCGCTGTCGACAAAGACCACGCCCTGGCTCTCCCACTCCTCTTTCAGGCTGTGATAGACCGCCTCGGATTCGTACTGCGCCCCGGCACCGGCCAGGAACTTGCGCTCCGCCTCGGGGATGCCCAGACGGTCGAACGTGCGCTTGATGTCCTCCGGAACCTCTTCCCAGGTACGGCCCTGCCGCTCCACCGGCTTGATGTAGTAGTAGATGTCGTCATAGTCCAGCCTGGACAGGTCGCCGCCCCAGGTGGGCACCGGCTTGGAAAAAAAGATGTCGAGCGCCTTGTGTCGCAGCGCGCGCATCCAGTCCGGCTCGCCCTTCATCCACGAGATCTCGTCCACGATCTCGTGATCGAGGCCCTTGCGGCTCTTGAAGACATAGTTTTCGCGATCGCGGAACCCGTACTTGTAGTCGCCCAGGTCCACGCCTAACACAACGTTATCAGGCATATCAACTTCCCTCTGTCTCACGCACCCAATCGTAGCCCCTCTCTTCCAGCTCCAGCGCCAGGTCTGGACCGCCTGACATGACGATCCGGCCGGCGACCAGGATATGGACGTATTGGGGCTTGATATAGTTCAAGATGCGCTGGTAATGGGTGATGACCAGCACACCCAGGTTGGGACTCATCAGCTCGTTGACTCCCTCCGAGACGATACGCAGGGCGTCGATGTCCAGGCCCGAGTCTGTCTCATCCAGGACGGCAATCTCGGGCTCGAGCATGGCCATCTGCAGGATCTCCATCCGCTTTTTCTCACCGCCGGAAAAGCCCTCGTTCACATAGCGCTGGGCAAAGCCGAAATCCATCTTGAGCAGGGCCATCTTTTCCTTGAGCTCCTTGCGGAACTCGCGGAGCGAGATGCCACCACCCGGGCTCTTGCCATTCGATCCGGCTTTGGCGTTCCCGCGGCGGGCGTTCATGGCCGTCCGCAGGAAATTGGCCACACTCACACCCGGAACGGAGCTTGGGTACTGGAAGGCCAGGAACAAGCCCAGCCGGGCACGCTCGTCGGGGGGAACCTCGACGATGTTCTGGCCCTTGAACCAGATCTCACCCTCCGTCACCTCGTAAGCCGGATGGCCCATGAGGGCATTGGCCAACGTGCTCTTACCAGAACCGTTCGGCCCCATAATGGCGTGGATCTCGCCCCTGTTGATCTCCAGATCCAGCCCCTTGAGGATCTCTTGGCCCTCAACACTTACATGCAGGTTCTTGATGCTTAGATCAGCGCTCATCGTCCCGGTAACTCCTCCTCAGTCCTCATTCTCGTCTTCTTGGCGCCGTGGACCTTCCGGCCTGGCCCCATCGGCGAGGCTGACGCGGAAGCGGCAGCCATGGTGCCCGTCCAGGACACATTGGGTAAGCTTGACGCCTGAGCCCAATAGGCGGGCCATCACCTGCCGCTCCATCTCGCAGATGTCGCGGTTCTCGATCGCCACGTTCTGATAGGGACAGCCATACTCGGTCAGCAGGTAGCCGTTGTCGGTCTTGTTGATCTCGACCGTCACACCGCGCCGGTCCAGCAATTCTGCCCAGGCGGAAATGCGGTCGGTCAGATCGAGGCCGTTGACCTCGTCTCGGTACCTGTCGGCGAGCCGTTTGGTGACACTGCGCAGGACCGTCTGCAGGGCCTGTGGCCCCTGGGTGGCAGCCACCTCGTCCATGAGCAGGCGGGCCAGCTCACCATAGTCTTTGTAGAACAGGTTGTGCGCCTCAGGCGTCACGGAGTAGAGGTAGTAGGGCCGCCCTACTCCCTCCCGGACCTTCCGCGTCCGGACAGCCCCGCTGGCTTGAAGCTGGGTCAGGTGCTGCCGCACCGCCGAGGTAGTGACGCCCAGGTCGTCGGCCAGCTCATTGATGCGTGCCTGGCCTCGCAGTTGGATAGCCTTCAGCACCCGGCCGGCGGCTGTATTGGCAAAGTCCCACGAATAGCTCATAGACCTACTCTCTTTTCACCTGTGGGCAGTCTACCATAGCCTCCCGCTTTTTGTCAAATTTCACTACGTAAATCACCTAAATCACCTGGCGGACTGGGTCTCCAGTTCCTGCCACAGGCGTTGGGCCAGGCGCTCAAAGGACGCCGCGGCGGATGAATTGTCCCGCAGGGCCACGGGCTGCCCGAGGTCGCCACCCTCACGGACGGCTTGCTCCATGGGCACCTCACCCAGGAACGGCACGCTGGCGGCCCGGGCCAGGCGCTGGCCGCCTCCCTGGCCGAAGGGATAATGTCTGGTTGCGCAGTGGTCGCACACAAAGTAGCTCATGTTCTCCACCACACCCAGGACCGGCACCTCCAGCCGCTGGAACATGCCGATGGCTTTCAGGGCATCGTCGGCAGCCACGTCCTGGGGTGTCACGACCACCACCGCCCCATCCACCTGGGTGCGTTTGATCAAGGCCACGGGCACGTCGCCCGTGCTCGGCGGCAGGTCGACCACCAGCAGGTCCAGATCGCCCCAATCGACGTCGTCCAGGAACTGGCGCACCATCTTGTCGGTCATGGGGCCGCGCCAGATGAGCGGTGTCTCGCGCTTGACCATGAGGCCCAGGGAAATGAACCGCACGCCGTGCGCCTCGGCGGGCCGGATCTTGCCTTGCTCTGGGCTGGGCAGCGTTGTGGTCCCCATCATGCGCGGTATGTTGGGCCCATAGGCGTCGGCATCCATCAGGCCGACGCGCAGGCCCTGCTGCCGCAGGGCCGTGGCCAGGTTGACGGCTACCGTCGACTTGCCCACGCCGCCCTTGCCGCTGCCCACGGCCAGCACGTGCCTCACCCCTTCCAGTCGAGGCGGAGGGCCCGCCTGCTGGCGGGCCAGTCGAGGACGGACCTCAAGCGGCTTGCCGCCCTGCACAGTGAGTGTCTCCAGCCCGGGCACGGCGCCCAGCGCTTCGCGGATGGCCGTCTCCACCTGCTGGCGCACCCCGGGAGGCATCTGGCTCTCGTCCAGCGTCACCGTGGCCATACCGTCGCACTCGGCCACACGCTGGACCAACCCGAAGGAAACGATGTCCCGGTTGTAGCCCGGATAGGGTATCGCCTTCAGGGCTTTCCAGAGTTCGTCCTTGAGCGCTGACATCTAGGGGGTCCAGCCCAGTTGCTCTCTGGCTTCTTCGGACATCATCGTGGGCCGCCAGGGTGGCGACCAGACCACCTGCAGGTCCACAGACTCGACGCCTGGTACCTGCCGCCAGATGGCGGCCTCGGCCATCTCTTGCATCTGGTCGACGATGGGACAGCCGGGCGTAGTCACGGTCATCGCTACGCTTGCCTTGCCGTCCTGCAGCTCTGCGCGATAGATGAGGCCCAAGTCCACGACGTTGACCCCCAGCTCGGGGTCGATCACCTGCTTGAGCGCGTTCAGCACCTGTTCGTTCATATCCCCTCTCCCAGCAGGTCGAGGCACAGGGCCCAGACCCGTAGTCTCGTTCGGACCCAGGCAGTAGTATACCATAGCGGCCCTATTTTGTCAATTAAATCTACGTAAATTAAGTAAAAATGGAGGGACCCACCCTGCCGGGCGCCGGTCCTTGCCTCCTGCCCCCAGCGATGATATAATCCTGGCATACAGACGGGGGTGGGCGACGGTCTTAACACACATCGCAGCGAAGACTGGGCCAGTTTGCCTGCGGTAGGGCCGATCTCGGTTTCCAGGCCGTCACCCTCTCGCGGTCTGCCATCAGGCGGCCTCCCCCGGGGGTGGCTCGCCCGCCTGTCCCAGAGGCGCCTCGATGACCGCCAGCACCTGGCGGGGACACACGCCGCGGAGGACCATCCAGGCCCGGCTTTACACCAGCGCGCCAAGTTCAGCGATCATCCGGTCGATCTGCTCTGCTGTGTGTGTAGCAAATATGGCAATCCGTAGGGCGCCGCCGGGCGGCGTGCTGCTGTATCTGGTGACGTGTGCCACGCAGATATCCCGGGCAAAGAGCTCCGACTGCAAACGGGCCAGGTCCAGTCCAGGCCGTGCCCCCAGGCAAAGTATCGGCACGGGTGTATTGGCCACCGGCCAACCCAGTTCGCGTACCCCTTCCTTGGCGTGCCTCACATTTGCCCACAATCGCCTGCGGAGGCTGGAGTCGCCCCGCACCAGTTCTAGCGCCCGGGCCGCGGCAGCGGCGGCTGGCAGAGGCGACGGGCTGGTTGCACCAGGCACCGTCGAGTTCCGGACGAGTTTTTCGACCACCGTGGCTTCCTGGGCGATCACGCCCCCATGGCCGGCCAGTGCTTTGCTGAGCGTGTACGTAGTGTAGCGACCCTTTCCCTGCACCCCAAAGTGCTCCAGGGTGCCCTGTCCTTTCTCGCCGATGACGCCCGTTGCGTGCGCATCATCCAGGCACAGGATCGCGCCATCGTATGGCGCCAGAGCATCTACATAGTCCCTTACCGGCGCAATCTCACCCGAGATGGGAAACACACCGTCGGTGATGACCAGCGGCCGTTCACCCGGCCTGAGCTTTGCCCGGCAGCAGGCGCTCAGATCTTCTGGGTCGCAGTGTTGGAAAGGAGTCACGGGGATCCCTGCGTTTTGCACGCCATCCCAGACGCTAAAATGGGAGTCGCGGTCCACAAAGATCTGCTCATAGTCGCCCTGCAACCCCTGAAGCAGGATCGTGTTGCCCAGGTAGCCGGAGACGAAGTAGATGGCGCGCTCCGATTCAAAAAACTCCGCTGCGGTTTGCTCCACGTGCTGATACACCGGATGCTCCCCAAATCCGCCGCGGGACGTAGCAGTACTCAACCCATATTGTTGTAGTGTCTCAATGGCAGCCTGAACGAGTGCCGGGTGGCTCTGTAGCCCCAGGTAACCGCACCCCGCGAAATAGTCGCGCCACCGGTCATTGATCAGGGTCCGGGCCCCTGGTGAGCTCTGCATCAAAGCTTCCATAGACTTACTCCCCTCGCAGCCGGGGGTCCAACGCGTCGCGTAGGCCGTCGCCCAGGAAATTGAAGCCCAGCACGACGGTGAGGATGGCCAGCCCGGGAAAGGTCATCATCCACCACTGGTAGAACTTGGTACGGCCCATCGAGATCATGGCCCCCCACTCCGGCGTGGGCGGCACAGCCCCCAACCCGATGAAGCTCAGGGCAGCCACGGTCAGGATGGCGCTGCCGGCGTCCAGCGAGGCCTTGACCAGCAGGGGCGTGCCGGTATTGGGCACCACGTGCCGCCACAGGGTGCGTCCCGAGGGCACGCCGATCGCCCGGCAAGCCTCTATATAGTCGTTGTTCTTGACACTCAGTACCTGCCCCCGCATCATGCGTGCGTATTCGGGCCACCAGACGGCCATCATGGCAATGAGCAGGTTTTTCAGACTGGGGCCCAGCGCGGCGGCGATGGCCAACGCCAGCACGATCGAGGGAAAGGCCAGCGTGATGTCGGCAAGACGCATCACGACATCGTCAAACCTGCCGCCGATGAACCCGGCAAGTGCCCCGACGGTGCCTCCCAGGAACATGGCAAAGAGGACCACGATCAGGCCCATTGGCAGCGAGATACGTGCTCCGTACAGGACCCGGCTGAAGATGTCGCGGCCCAGTTCGTCCGTCCCGCACAGGTGCTTCGCGGAGGGGGGCTGCAGTCGCTCTGAGATGTTCTGCACCAGCGGATCGTAGGGAGCGATCGTCGGCGCCAGAATCGCCACCACCGACCATAGCACAATCACTGCCAGGCCGGCCAGCGCCATCGGGTTGCGAAAGAGGACCCGCAGGCCCTTTGTCAGAGGGGACTCTGAGCGCCGCTGGCGTCCGAAGGTGTTCATGGCCGTCATTCGCCTTCCCGGATGCGGGGATCCACGATGCCGTACAGGATATCCACGATCAGGTTGACAAAGATATAGATGGTGGCGATCAGCAGGGTCGTGCCCATCACGGCTGGATAGTCGAGATTGGCCGCTGCCTCCACGGCATAGCGGCCAATACCGGGCCAGGCAAAAACGGTCTCGGTCATGATGGCTCCGGCCATCAGGCCCGCAAAGGCCAGCCCGATGACCGTCAGCGTGGGAATGAAGGCATTGCGCAAGGCATGGGCCAGGATGACGCTCCGTTCTGGCAATCCTTTGGAGCGTGCAGTCCGGACATAGTCCGTCTGCAGTACCTCCAGCAGAGAGGAGCGGGTGATGCGCGAAACGTGGGCCAGGGTGTAACTGCCCAAGATGATCGAGGGCAGGATCAGGTGGTGGACAACATCCAGAAATCCCTCGAGGTCACCCCGCAGCAGGGTGTCGACCAGGTACAAACCCGTGATGTTCTCCGGCACCATGGCGCGGGTGTCGATGCGACCCGGGCCGGGCAGTATCTGGAGCACATAGTACAGCAGAAACAACAGGACCAGGCCTGACCAGAAGGGCGGCGACGAGGCACCCAGCAGCGAAATCAGCCGCGCCATGTGATCGACCCACTTGCCCGACTTGAGAGCGGCGATAATGCCCAGCGGCAGGCCGACAGCCAGGGCAAACACCAGGGAACAGAAGCCCAGCTCCATCGTCGCTGGCAGGTATTGCGCCAGTTCCTCGGCTACCGGGCGCTTGGTCTTGAAGGAAAGGCCCATGTCGCCGTGCAGGAGATTCCAGACGTAGAGCAGGTATTGCTCGTGTACCGGGCGATCCAGCCCCCACTTGCGCGTGGCGGCCTCGACGATGTCGGGATGGTCCAGTGCCTTCTCCCCGACAATGACCACCAGGGGGTCGCTGGGCACCAGGCGCGATACCCCAAAGGTGATAAGCGTGATCCCGATCAGCATGGGGATCACCAGCAGTAACCGTCGGATGATATGACCGGAAAGACCCATAACCCTCGCCCACCTGGGATCGCCAAGCGCAAGCTCGGCACTAACCAGCGGTACCGTTCCGCACCGCCTGGGGGCGGGGCTTTGCCCGCCCCCAGGTTCCGTGCCGGACCTTCCCTACTTGCCTAGGTCGAAAAAGTTGGCAAAGTGGACGGGATGGTAGGCAAAGCCCCGCACATCTTTGGAGAGAGCGACCAATTGCTGCGGCTGGTAGAGCATGATGAAGGGTACCTCATCCATCAGCACCTCCACCAGGCTGCGGACTGCCTCTGTCCGCTTGGCAACATCGAACTCAGTAGCGATGGTCTGGGCCAACGCGGCCGCGTCCGCACTGTCGTACTTGATGCGATAGGCAATGCCCCGGTCGGGGTAGGAGTAGTAGTCGCTCCACATGGTGGGATCCAGATAGTCGGGTGTCCACCCGCCTAAGGCCATAGGCAGCTTCTGCGCCCGCATCTCACTGAGATAGACCGAGACCTCCATCGGATGCAGATTGACGACGATGCCCGCCTCCTCCAGGTCGGCCTTGAGCTTGGCCGCGATCGTCTCCCGTAGGGCGCCAGGGTCTGCCCCATACGACAGCTCCAGTTCCGGACCGCCGCCCGCGTAGCCGGCCTCTGCCAGCAGCTCCCTGGCCTTGTCCAGATCTCGGGTACGCTTCATGGCCGGGTCGACGCCCATGACGCCCAGGGGGATGATGGACGGGGCCCAATCGGCGTAGCCGTTGAGTAGGTCCATGATACCCTCATAATCCACGGCGTAGGCGACCGCCTGTCGTACGTTCTTGTCGGCCAGGGGCGCACCCAGTTCCGGGTCGGGGGACATGGCCAGGTAGTTCATGTTCAGCGTCTGGCCGATCACCAGCTCCAGGTTGGGATCCGCTGCCACCTGGTCGGCCAGGTCGGTATCGAGGGTATGGACGATGTCGGCATCACCCCGCTGCAGCAGTTGCAGCGCCGTCGAGGCATCGGCCACGTGTTTGATAATGATCTTTCCGATCC
>JAMJFU010000123.1:0-10468 GCA_023544525.1 Anaerolineae bacterium
ATGAGCTCCCTCCACGATCTGGATGGGATCCTGAGCACCTTGCCCACCTACAATGGTTTCTTCCTCCACACGGAATACGGCTATAGCACAGGCTACGATTACCTGCAGGGCACGTCGATGGCCACACCGTATGTTGCCGGCCTGGCCGCCCTCGTCTGGTCTCTGAACCCAACCCTCACGCCCGACCAGGTGCAAGCCACCATCGAGGGTACGGCCACTGACCGGGGCATACCAGGCTGGGACCAGGACTACGGGTGGGGCCGGATCAACGCCTACAGGGCACTGCTCGCCCAGCTTCCACCCACCCTTTCTGCCATCAGCAATCCGGATGCCGATGGCACCTACACCGTGCAGTGGTCCGAAGTGCCATTGGCCGGAACGTACACCCTCCAAGAGGACGACAACGGAGCGTTCTCCTCGCCCACGGTCCGCTATAGCGGTCCAGGCCTACAGACTGCTATCACGGGCCAAGCAGCCGGCACGTGGTACTACCGGGTGCTGTCCAGCAGCATCGTTGCCGGCGATGGTGACTGGAGCAACATCCAGTCGACCGCAGTCAAGCCGAATCCGCCCACGCTGTACTCGATTTCGAATCCAACGCCCACAGATGAGTATGTAGTGAGTTGGTCTTCCTCAGCGACGGCCACCAGCTACACCCTGGAGGAGGCTGACAACAGCCTGTTCTCCACACCAAAGACCCGCTACGTCGGCAACAACCTCAGCTACAACGTGACCGGCCAACCTGGCGGCACCTGGTACTACCGTGTCTTTGCCTCTAGCTCTGTAGGCACCAGCGGCGCAAGCAACAACGTCTCGACCTTTGTTGCTGCATCCCCCCTATCCGCGCCCGGTCTGACGATAGACAACGCCGATGGCGACGACAGCTACGCTGTGACCTGGACGGACGTAGGGAGCACCAACTATGTATTGGAAGAAAGCCCTAATCCCTACTTCGATGCCCCGACTATCGTCTACCAGGGACCAGACACGCAGCACGGCGTAACCGGACAGGCCAAGGGGACGTGGCACTATCGGGTGCGGGCTTTCGAATCATCGACGGTTAAGAGCCCCTGGAGCAACGCACAAGCAGCCACGGTGACAACCTGGATCTACCTGCCCCTGATCGCCAACAAGCTGCCCATTGCGGCGCCGGTGGGCCTCATCAACGGCACGTTCGAACAGGGCGTGACCGGTTGGCTGGAGTACTCCTCGCAGGACTGGCCGCTCATCCTCAGCACCGGTTTTCCCCATACGCCGCACAGCGGCACCTGGGCCGTATGGCTGGGCGGCGCGCTCAGCGAGATCTCGTACATCGAGCAGCAGGTCACCATCCCATCCGGCGCTCCGTATCTCCACTACTGGTACTGGATCGAGTCGACCGATGACTGTGGGTACGACTTTGCCAACATCAGTGTGAACGGGACGGCGGTCAAGACCCACAACCTGTGCAGCGCAGAGAACACCGGAGGCTGGGCTGAGGCCTCGGCCGACCTGACCGCCTACGCCCACCAGAGCGTGTCCTTGCAGATCCATGTGACCAACGATTCCCTACAGTCCAGTAGCCTGTACGTCGACGACGTGTCTCTGTTGGCCACTGCCGCAGTCGATCAGATGGTGGAGCCTGCCGCGGGGGAGTTCGACACTCCGCCCACCAAGCCGGAGCGGGATCCGCAGCGCTAAGGCTGTTCTCAGCGCGCAGGCACCAGGCCCGCCACCCCCATCGGACCAGCGGGTTTGGGGCGATTTGACAGTAGATCGTTGTGATGATATAGTTTGGCCAGTCGGAACCTGCTGGGGCGGGCATCTATCCATCGGCGAGCCGCTGGCACACTGCCTCGCCACCCGCTCCCAGCGCCAGGCGGCACACTCAGCGGGAAGCAGGCAAAACCGGTCGTGAATGGACACAGATCCGGCTCAAAGAAACTGCATCATGGTGCCACGGGTCGCTGGTTAGCAGCAACCCGTGCCCTCCAAGCCGTGTTCCTGGCCCTGCTAACGATCCTGATGAGTGGCTGCGGCGTGGCCATGTTCCAGCCCACGCCCACCGTGGAGCCCTCGCCTACCCCAAACCTGCCCCCGGCTGACGAAGTAGGCTTTGCCTTCCTTCAGGCCTGGGAGCGGGGCGACTACCCGGCCATGTATAGCCTGCTTTCTCCCGCCGCCCAGCAACAATACACAGAGGAAGAGTTTACGTCAACCTACCAGGGGGTGGTGTACGAGGCGACCATCCTCAGGGTGACCCCGGCCATCCAGGCCTCCTACCAGCCGGGTCCCCGCGCCGAAGTCACCTTTGGCGTTGATTTTCGCACAGCCATGGTTGGCGATTTCCATGTCGAGAACCAGATGGCCCTGAGCTACGAGCAGGACGCCTGGGGCGTGGAGTGGTCGCCCGCGCTCATCCTGCCCCAGCTCGGCGACAACACCTTCGTGCGGCTGACCACGCAATTGCCGTCGCGAGGCAACATCTACGACCGCAATGGCCTGGGCCTGGCCGTGCAGGGTGAATCGGTCGCGGTAGGCGTCATCCCCGGGCAGATCCAGAACGAGGCGGCCGTGCTAGGCCTGCTCAGCGAGCTCTTGGGCCAGTCACACGCCGCCCTCCGGACGCGCTATGCCAGCGCGCTGGCCGACTGGTACGTCCCCCTGGGTCAGATCAGCGCCGAGACTGCCCAGGCCTACTATCAGGTGTTGAGCAGCACGCCGGGCATCGAGCTGCGGGAGAGCTGGACGCGCTCTTACCGGGAGGAGACCACCGCGCCCCACATGGTGGGTATCGTGGGGCCCATCCCCAGTGAGGAAGTCGAGGCATGGCGGGCCCAGGGCTACACTGGCGACGAGATGGTAGGCTGGATGGGCCTCGAGCGTTGGGGCGAGCCCTACCTGGCCGGGCAGCGCGGCGGGCGCCTGGAGATATTGACCAAGGGGGGACAGCAGGTAGCCGTCCTGGCCACCAGATCGCCACGCGAGAGCAGCAGCCTCTATACTACCTTCGACCGGGAGTTCCAGCAGCAGGTGCAGGATATCCTCGGGCAGCGCCTGGGCGCCATCGCCGTGGTGGAGGCCAAGACAGGCCGCATCCTGGCCCTGGCCACCTACCCAAGCTTCGATCCCAACCCCTTTGCCAGCGGCATCAGTACCTCCCAATGGCAGGTCCTTCAGGCGGACTCCCGGCGGCCTTTGGTAAATCGCGCCACACAGGGGACCTATCCGGCTGGCAGTGTGTTCAAGATCGTGACCATGACCGCTGGCATGGAAGACGGTGGCCTGACGGCGAACAGCTCTTTCCTGTGTCGCGGCACCTGGACCGGCCTGGGTCCCCAATGGCCCAAGACCTGCTGGGCCACATATGGACACGGCAACATCCCGCTGGCGAGGGCCCTCACCGTTTCCTGCGACATTACGTTCTATCAAGTTGGCCTGATGCTCAACGGCGTAGGCCAGGAAGTACTGCCTGGCTATGCGCGGAGCTTTGGCTTCGGAGCGCCGACAGGCATAGAGATCGAGGAGGATCCCGGCCTGGTCCCGGATCCCGCCTGGAAGATTCAGAACAAGGGCGAAGGATGGGCCCCAGGTGACGCCGTGAACCTGGCCATTGGACAGAGTGAGCTCCTGGTCACACCGTTGCAGGTGGCCATGATGCTGGCTGCGGTGGGTAACGGCGGTACCCTGTACCGCCCCCAGGTGGTGGAGATGATTGCCTCGGATCCGAGCAATCCGGACTGGCTCTTCGAGCCGGTCGCCGTAGCCCAACTGCCCATCAGCAAGAAGAACCTAACTGTCATCCAGGACAGCCTCTATCGCGTCACCTCGGCCTCGGAAGGCACGGCCTACACGCCCTTCAAGGGCCTCGACCTGGCGGTGGCTGGCAAGACGGGTACTGCCGAGAGCGGCAAGCCCGATCCTCATGCCTGGTTCGCAGGTTATGCACCCGCCGACGAACCGGAGATTGCCATGGCCGTGATCGTAGAGAACTCGGGCGAAGGCGCCGCCTTTGCTGCGCCGCTCTTCCGCCAGGTCTTGGAAGCTTATTTCGGGATCGAGCCCACGCCCACGCCCAGCCCTACGACGACCGCCACGGCCTCGCCCTGATGACAGGCCTAGCCAGCCAGGTAGATCCAAGCCATGCCCACGCTGTCCACTCGTAAAGGAGTTCATGAATGACCGTGGCCTCCGCCCCCGGAAAAGTGATCCTCTTTGGCGAGCACGCCGTGGTTTACGGCCAGCCTGCCATCGCGATCCCGGTGCGGGAGGTACAGGCCCAGGTGCGGATCGAGCCGGGACCCGCCGAACAGGGCACACTGGTGGTCGTCCAGGATCTGCGGCGGCGCTTCCTCCTGCGTGAGGCCGCTGACGACGACCCCCTGGCCCGCATTGTCCGCCTGGCCCTGCGATCCGTGCGGCACGAGGGAGATCCTGATCTGACCTTGACCATTACCTCGACGATCCCCATTGCCCGTGGCATGGGCAGTGGTGCTGCCGTATCGACCGCCATCGTCCGGGCCCTGGCCAAGCACTTTGAGTTCTGGCTGCCCTCGCGCGCAGTTTCCGAGCTGGTCTACCAGACGGAGGTCCTGTACCACGGCACGCCCTCAGGGATCGACAACACCGTGGTCGCCTTTGAAAAGCCGGTGTTCTTTGTCAAGGGCGAGGGTTGGGAGTTTTTCTGGGTGGACAAGCCGTTCCTGTTGGCGATCGCGGATACGGGCATCGAGAGCTCGACCAAACAGGTCGTGGCGGATCTGCGGCGGCGCTATGAGGCCGATGTAGACCGTTACCAAGTGCTTTTCGGCCACGTGGGCGAGATCGCCAGCCGGGCCCGCCTGGCCATCGAGCAGGGTGACCACGCAGCACTGGGCGGTCTAATGGATGAGAACCAGGAACTGCTTCAGGAGATGGGCGTGAGCTGCCCGGAATTGGACCGCATGGTGCTGGCTGCCCGCGAAGGGGGCGCGCTGGGGGCCAAGCTTTCCGGTGCAGGCAGGGGCGGGAACATGATCGCCCTGGTGACCGAAGAGGCACAGGGCCGCGTGGACATGATGCTGCGCCTGGCCGGCGCGACCCGGGTGATTATCAGCAGGGTACGCTAAGGCTAGAGATCCGGCTTCGCCTGGGAGCAGGGTCGCCAGGACCTCACTCGCGGAAGAATTCCACCACCTCTTCGTCGGCACCGGATTGTATCACTTCGATAAACGTGATCCGGGTCCAAGGGAAGATGAAGGAAGTAGCGCCCTCGGTGAAATAGTGGACCCGCCGGCCGTCCAGCCGCCGTGGGTTGGTGATGACGAGGCTGTGATGGGTAGGGTCAGGCAGGGTTTCGATGTCGGCCAGGATGGGATCCTCGTTGTGCAAGTGGATGATCACTTCTAAAGGCATCTACCTCTTCCTCCTAACAGCAGACCAGCCGGAAGCTGAGCCTGGGCGGGCGGCCAACAGTGAACCCTAAGCCTGCCTACTTTAACTGGACTGTCAACACCAGCCTGCCAAGCTGCAGCTCATCGCCATCTTTGATCGGATAAGGTAGCTCGGGCACCAGGCGGGTGGCGTTCAGAAATGTGCCGTTCAGGCTATTGAGGTCTTCGACAAATACCTGATCCTGGCGCAGCGACACGCGCGCATGGCGGCGCGATACCCCCAGATCCATGCCCTCTTCCTGCGTAAGGTCGACGTCAGGAAAGATGGCGCGCCCGGCGTCCAGCCGTCCGATGACGACCTCTTTCGAGAGGGGCAGCTCGATGCGCCCACCGTCCTTGATGCAGAGCACGAGGATCTTGGCCCCGCGCCGGCTGGCCTGCTCCTCATCACGGCTGATCGGACCGGTCAGAGGATCCGTAGACTGGCCGTCACTTGGGGCCAGGTAGGAACCGCACTCCTCACAGAACAGTGTGTTCTCCGGGTAGACGCTGTTGCAGAAGGGGCACTTAATCATGCCGCACCTCCTTGGGCACAATCGTCAGCCCTCTGGTACCAAAGCGGATCTTTTTCCGGCCCTCGGCCGAGAGCGCCCCCGTCTGGGAAACACGCCCAGCTTCCAGCAGCGCGGCCCGGGCCAGCTCAACCTCTCCGATGTCCAGCAGCCGCGTGGCCATGGTTTTCAGGCGGATCACGGCCGGTTCGATCTGCCCGCGGTCGACGTCCGACAGGGATCGCTCCTGCATCTTGTAAATGGCCAGTTTTCCCAGGGCCGAGACAATGTCCGTAGGAATCGGCGCCCGGCTTTCCAGCTCGGTGTGAAAGGGCACCAGAAGCGTCTCCTGGGCCCGGGCGGGCTGTTCGCCCAGGCTCGGCACCTCGCCCTCCACGTCGATCTGCACAAGCCGGTGCAACCCGGGCCCCCGGCCCTTGATGATCAATTCCAGCATCATGGCCTGCAGCTCGTCCTTGGCCATCGAGCCCAAGAGGGCGCGGTTGTCGACAAACTCCAACGGATCGATGCGGGGTGATACGCGAAAGGCCTCCTTGAGCGCTACCCCGCTGCCCAGATGGAGCGACATGATCAGGTCGCGGGCAAATACGCTGCGCAGGATATGGATCCGGCTGTGAAACGCCTTCACGAGCTTGTCGGTGGAATCCACATAGATGGATGCATCCGCCGACCCGCTCAGCCGGGCCATCTCATCCAGCAACTGGTCGTTCCAGTCCGGGCCGACGCCCATCAGGGTCAGGGACACCCGTTCCGCAGCAGCTCGCCGCGCCACCTCCAAACACCCGGCCTCGTCCCCGTAGGTCTGGCCGTCGGTGAGCAGAAAGAGGTGGCTCGCACGGTCGGGACTGTGCCAGCGCATGACCTGTTGCCAGCCCAACTCCAAACCCCGTAGGATTTCGGTACCACCCCCGGATCTCAGCCCGCGGATCGCCGCATGGGCAGAATCGCCGTCCACCCCTACCCGGCCCGGCAACACGAGCTCCGCTCGATCGTCAAAGGCCACCAACGAGAGCACATCCTCCGTTCCCATCTGGCCGACGATATGGCGGGCAGCTTCCTTGACCTGCTGCAACCGCCCGCCCTTCATCGAGGTGCTGCGGTCCAACACCAAGCACAGGTTGAGCGGCAGCCTGGAGCTGTCGATCTCGTTCGATGGCAGGAGCTCCACCAGCAGGTAGAGTACCTGGGGCTCACCCAGGCAGGCAAGTGCCGAATAACTGGGCGTCAGTCGCAAGACCAGTGGTAGCGGCCCAAGCGTGCTCTGCTTGCTGCGCCAATAGTCAAATGCCTCGCGCTTAACGTCGTCCAGGAGGATCTCGTACGCCTGCTGGATCTCCATGAAGCGCTGGCTTGCATTGTCGTCGTGGCTGACATCAGGATGGTAGCGGCGGGCCAGGCTGCGAAAGGCCCGCTTGATCGTCTGTTCGTCGGCCTCGGGAGGGATGCCGAGTACGGCGTAATAATCGCGGTCAAAGTTCATAGCTCATCCAGCTCAGTCTCGGCCGGCAGCCAGGGGCCAGCCCCGGGCCGCCAGTATGACAGTGATGTTGTCCTCTCCGCCTCGCTCGATGGCCCGGGCCACCAGGTGCCGGCAAGCCGCATCCGGCGTCGGTGCTGCCTCGATCGCCGCCGAGATCTCTGCGTCAGCCACGGCCCCCCACAGCCCGTCTGTGCACAGCAAGAGGTACGAGCCCTGGTCCAAATGATCGTGCAGTATGTCCGGTTGGATCTCTGGCCCGTGGCCCAGGGCTTTGTACAGCACCCCCCGCTCAGGGATGACCTCTTCGGCCCTGGCCTGGCCCAGCTCGACCAAGCGCTCAGCCACCGAGTGGTCGCGGGTCAGGAGTCGAAGCTGACCCGCCCGTCCCAGGTAGGCCCGGCCGTCCCCAGCATGAGCGATGTGCACGTCATCTCCCAGGACGAGGGCCATGGTCAGTGTGGTGCCCGCGCCCGGCATCCGGCGCGTGATGGTACGGTGACCATGCTCGATGCCTTCCTCCAGGATCTCGTTGATGGGCGTACCCAGCCCTTCACCCAGCACCGGGAGGTAAACGTGGCGGATCACATGTTCCGCCGCCAGCCGGCAAGCAAGAGCACTGGCCTGCTCCCCCTGTTCGTGTCCGCCCATTCCGTCGGCGACGATGAACAGGCCTACCGGCAGGGATTGTCCTCCCCCCTGTACCAGCACAAACTGCCCAGCCAGGCTAGCGTCCTCGTTGCGCTCTCGGACTGGACCCTTCGCGGTGCACAGGCCTATGTGCAGAACCTGGGTAGCGGCTTGTTGCATGACTTCACGCGCCTCTAGGTAGAGCAGACTGGTCCCTGACCATCTCTGGCATCCTCGCTGAAATGCAGGCCGGCAATCAGCACGAGTCCAGGGCTGCGGGCCGGCACCGCAGATGGGGCGGTACCCTGGCGAATTCACGCGGGCAAGGCGTAGACAAAGTGGTCGGTGGATCCGATATAGACCAGGCCCCCGTGCAGCGCCGGGGATGATGGGATCGGGCCGCCGGTGGCATAGCGCCACAGGCGCTCACCTTTCCGCAGATCAACGGCATGGATAGCCTCGTCGTTGGAGCCGATGTAGACGATCCCGTCTCCCACGGCCGGTGACGAGGTCACGGGTGCACCGGTGTCATACCTCCATCGCTCGCGCCCTGTATTGGCATCCACAGCGTAGAGATGCCCGTCCGCAGAGCCCACGTAGACAATGCCTTCGGCCAGGGCAGGGGACGAGAGCACGGGGCCCCGGGTGCGCAAGCGCCACACGGGCCAGCCCGCACCGGCGTTGAGCGCATAGAGATGCCCGTCGGCAGAGCCCAGGATGATCAGATTTTCCGCCACCAGTGGCGAAGACGTGACGCGCCGCGGTGTGCTGTATTTCCATTTGACATGGCCGCTGCCCATGTCCAGCGCATACACGTAGCCATCGTCCGACCCCACATAGACCGCATCACCCGCCAGCAGCGGAGTAGAGCGGATCGGAGCGGCCGACTGGAATACCCACGCCACGCGCCCGAACTGGATGTTGATTGCATACAGGCAGCCGTCATCCGATCCGATGAAACAGTGGCCATACTGCACCCGTGCCGAGGAGCGGATGCGCCCCCCCGTGCCACAGACCCACATCTGGTCGCCCGTCTTGCGGGACACCGCGTACAGGTTCGAATCCTCCGAACCAAACAACACCAGATCGCCCTCGACCCACGGCGTGGAGACGATACCACCTTCTGTGGGAAACTTCCAGAGAAAAGACCCGTTCTCGGCGTCCAGGGCGTACAGATTGGTGTCGTAGCTGCCCACAAGAAGGACGCCTCCCACGATGCGGGGTGACGACCGCACCTCATCCTCGCAACGGAACGTCCATTTGGGCTTGAGATCCTGGGTCGGGATGAACTGCGGCGTGCCCAGGTTCGCCGCGCTGCGGCCGCCACGCGGCAACAAGCTGTTCAGTGCGATCCCCATCTCTGTCGCCGAGGAGTACCGTTCCTGGAGATCATAGGCCAGGGATTTGCTGATGGCTGCGTCGAGCGCCTCGGGTACGTTAGGGTTAAAGAGCTGGATGGGACGCTCGTGAAAGGTGAAGGGAGGCTCCAGCCGCGGGTCGCGCCCGCTCAGAAGGTGGTGCATGGTGGCAGCCAGCGCGTAGAGATCCCCTCTGGGCTCGGCGACGCCGCGGTACTGCTCCGGTGGAGAATAGCCTTCGGTACCGATCATGGTCCCCCGCTGGCCGTGCTCAAACAGCTTGGCAATGCCAAAGTCGATGACCATGAGACGGCCATCTGTCCTCAACATGAGGTTGCCGGGCTTGAGGTCACGGAAAATGACCGGCGGCTCGTGACCGTGCAGGTAGGCCAGCACATCACACACCTGCAGCCCCCATTCT
Source organism: Anaerolineae bacterium (assembly GCA_023544525.1). Classification (GTDB taxonomy): domain Bacteria; phylum Chloroflexota; class Anaerolineae; order JAAYZQ01; family JAAYZQ01; genus JAMJFU01. The sequence continues at coordinate 9,810 of JAMJFU010000123.1, forward strand.
ACTACCTCTTCTGTGCCAAAGGGCTGCCTCCGTTCCTCCAGGAGATCCTCCAGCGTCTGTCCCTCCACAAACTCCAGGATGAGGTAGCTGCGGTTTCCCTCGCTAAAGTAGTCAAAGATCTTGGGGATGGCAGGATGGGAGAGGCTGGCCAGGATGTTTGCCTCACGCTCAAAGTTCTGCAGGCTGATGCGCCTCACACGGGCATCGGGAGCCGTGTTGTTCATCTCTTTCACGGCCACGATCTTGGTGACAGAGGTAAAGCGCAGATCCCGTGCCCGATAGACAGCACCCATGCCCCCAACGCCCTGTATAGCGAGTACCTCGTAGCGCTCCTGCAGGACAATGCCAGCCGGTAGTGTGCCCTCCGGGTTGCGGGCAATCGGACTCTCTTCGCCTGTGATTCTCCGCGTGTCCAGATTATCTACCACTTTGTTTCAACCATGGCTAGGATGCCCTATTATACCCAGAAATCGATTTTTCCGCAACTAATCCGGATGGCGGTCGCCCCGCGAAACCCGTAGTGGCGGCACGTGACAGGGAGAGCCGGGCGTTGCCTGGCAGTCAAGAGTGGCAAAGCGGGATCTGGGGATCCTTCCTGCGAGACAGGTCACCCAGGATAGCACCGTTTCTCCGTTTGCTGCATCGTGGCAAGATGGTAT
>JAMJFU010000123.1:10478-10733 GCA_023544525.1 Anaerolineae bacterium
CAGTCAAGACTCGACTTTTGCAGTGACATAACGTGATCTGGCAGTACGTTAACAACTCGATACTCAAGGCAAGCTTTGCCAAAACCGCCAACGATGGTAACATGAGCCTGAACTGGATAGGAGGCAGGGTCATGGTACCGTTGGTTGAGTTACCTGAAATTGTCCGACACTATGCGCCGTGGTTCGAGAGTGTTTTCTCGCCCGAAGCTCTGGTGCAGTTTCAGCGATACTTGAGCGGCTTGATCATCTCCGAGA
>JAMJFU010000124.1 GCA_023544525.1 Anaerolineae bacterium
TTTGGCGCCTGGACGATGCAATCTCCAGGGTTTTGATGCACACCTCGAAAGTAGTACTCACGCTGAGGGACTGGAACCTCGGCGGATGGCATTTTTCGGCCAGGACAGGTGTGCAGGTTGCTCTCTGGCAGCCTCATCTTCACCAACTGCCCAATCACAACGTTGCTCACAAGCGCGAAACTCGTCACGGAATCTCTCCGAAGGTTCACTGCCAGAGGCCATTTGAGTTCACTGGCTGATCCTTGCACGGATGGCGTTTTTCGGCCAGGACACCGGTCTGTCCTACAGCTGTTTCGAGCCATCAGGCATGACTGCTCCTGAAAGGGAAGCGGCTCTAGATAGTTGAACAGTCGCTATCTTGGCGCCCTGCAGATTGGCACGATCGAGGCGGGCATCAAGTAGTTCGGCGAGCCAAAGGATGGCGCTGGTCAAGTTGGCATTTCGGAGAATCGTGCCCCGCAGGTCGGCCTCGTATAGGTTGGCCTCACTCAGGTCGGCCTCGACGAGATTGGCCTCGCGCAGATTGGCGAAGCTGAGGTTTGCTCCCCGCAGCATGACGCCGTTCAGATCAGCTCCCCTCAGATTTGCTCCCGCGAGGAAAACACCACTGAAGTCACGTTCTCCTGCTATGTATCGATCGACCAACTCCTCGACATTCATTCTGTGGTCCTTTGTCCGGCAGCCACGGGTCACGCTGGGTATATGTGCTCAGCTAAAGTGGAGGGAAGGCCATCCGCTAGCCTGACCCTGCGGGCCCGTGCAAACCCTCCATTGGCGCGCCAACACCATGCACCAAGCCGTGCTTGTCAGACTGGCCATTGTTCCTGACCCCGAGCTGCCGCAGGGAGTTCTTCACACTGAGAGCAATCATAACGCCAATCGCTCATGGGGACAAGTCTCCTTCTCGCGATGCACAGCCTTGGGCGAGGACCACAGAGCTTTTCCTCGACTTTCTCTGAACGGTATACGCACGCCGGCTGGATGCAGCATCATCCAGGCGACCTCCAGGCTACTTGGGGCGGATATCATTGAGCTTCCAGCACAACCGGTCAAGATCTCCTGAACATGGTGCAATCCCGATTGTGAGAAGACCCTGATGAAGATGCTCGCCCAGCGCGATCGGGTCACCGAACAATCTAGGAGCCGCCTCTTGGTATCTACGGTAGATAGACCACCACGATGGTTGCAGGCTTCTTGCGACAACGCCGATTCTGACGATGCGCGATCTGGGTCACTGGGCTCCAAGCTGCAGAATACCGGCTAACCAGGTTTGCATTCGGTATGGGCTACTAACGATACTTGCGGTGGGCACGGTTTGGGTGGCCTTGCACAAAGGTCCGGAGTGTGATCATCGACCAGAGGTTCGTACTTGGTGAGGCTGCATCGCCAAACGGGTCCGGAGCGGCTGTTGAGATGGCGGTCTGGAATGGTGGGACAGTCACAAACGGGGCAGTGCGGGGAGACAGTTGTCCGAGTTTCTGGCCAGGTGGATTTATCGCGGCCAGGGGGACGTTGACCGCCGTTGGCCAGATAGGTCTGGACGAGGGGAGTTGCGGCACAGGGCTGCTGTGGTGTGCCGCCGCAAGTGCAGACGCCATCACGGCGCACGTGGTGGATCGTCCCATTCTGGGGGACAAGATAGCAGGTAGGTGTCCTGGCCGAGAATGCCCATGCATTCGAATATCTATCATTCAGGATAGTCCTCTTGGGCTATTCGGGTTGACTGGCAGACTCTGGAGTGGACGACACTATTCGGCCAGGACACGCCGTGGTCGCCACTTTGAAGCGACATTACCCCGAAAGGTTCTCCACATGGAATCTGACCGCAAACGCCCGCAGCGTCGCCATCCTGGCAGGACTGAAAGCCCGGCAAACCTATTGTGCCACAGCCGGCGAAAACGGCCAAACTGCATAAATAAACGAGCTGCCTGCGGCCTCCCAGAAGACGCGGGATGCCTGGTGTAAGCTCTCCCCACCGAAACTTGCGGAGAAGTGACGTGCTAGCTGCTGTCTAGCGGACCCGTCTCGCGCCCGCGCGACTGCCTTGGCTCTCCAAGGGAGAGAACCCCTCGCTGAGTTCATTTCCGAAGCATCACCCAAATGGTTGACTGGGCTGACCTCGTGAGCCCTGCACGGATGACATTTTCCGGCCAAGACAGGGGTTGACGCAGTTGTATGGCTGTTCGGATCTTGTTGACATGGGTCCATGGCTGTAGTATACTGGACAGGGAAATGGAGTGATGCTCATTGTGAAAGGAAATCACGAGATGGGCAAAGTCGTTGACGTGAAGATCACTGACGAGGGAGTGCTAATCCCACACCCTCTGCTGGAAGATTGGGGGGATATCCAGGAAGTCGAGATCGAACAGCGAGCCGATGCCCTGGTCGTCAAACCCAAAGCTGATCGTAGCAGCCGCTTGCACAGTCGTATCGTAGACGAGATGAAGGCGGCTGGCCTGGTCGAAGAACTGCCCTGGGCACCGCCTCTGGTAGCCTCAGCAGAAGCGCGTGCGCGCCTGGCAGAGAAGCTGAGCCAGGGCCGCCCCCTTTCCGAACTCATTCTCGAAGATCGGGAGGAGAGCGCGTGAGCCGTTACTACCTGGACGCCAGCGCGCTTGTCAAACGATACGTGAACGAGGAGGGCAGCGATTGGTTACGGGCAACGATCACGCCAGCCCGGTCGCAGTTGCTGTTCACTTCCCGCATGACGATTGTCGAGGTGATTAGCGCCTTTGCCCGACGCGTCCGCGACGGCTCGTTGACACTCGAGGAGTTTGCCAGCGCCCGTGATCTCTTCCGGGGCGACTGCTTCGATGAATATCAGATCATGCCCCCCACTATCGTGGTAATCGACTCTGCATCTGTCTTGCTGGAGCTCCACCCGCTGCGCGCGTACGATGCCATCCACCTGGCGACAGCGTTGGGCGCACAACAGTTTCTCGCAGATCAGGACTACCCGGCTCTGACGTTCCTTTCTGCCGACGACCGCTTGAACGAGGCTGCCACCGCCGAAGGACTGGCGGTAGGCAACCCAAATGCACATCCATGACCAACAGCTTAGATCGGTCTGAGCGGTCCGTAGAGAGAACACGCTGACAACGAAAGTTGCACTTCGCGGTGTCGACACCCGTCGCTCCCTGTCCTGGCCGAAAATGCACATCCGTCGAGCGCACCTGTCCTGGCCGAAGAATGTCATCCATCCAGGGATCAGCGGGTCAGCCCGGATAACTCAAAAGTACTATTCATCCTGAGCGATGGGTCTTCGAACGGATGGGTATTTTCGGCCAGCACAGGCCAGGAGCGCACTTCGGAGTGGAACGTTGGCGCGAGAAGCGGGCTCTTGGATCTTTCTGATTCCAGAGCGGGGCAGCGCAAAGCGTATTCTTGTGGGGTGAATACCTAGATAGCAGGTTCGCTATCAGTACTCTAGCTCAACTGGGCATCTGATAGGCGGGTTCGTCAGGAGAATCATTCTGACTGGTCGAGCGCATGATACTGGCTGTACCACCAAAGAGAAAAGACCAGATCACTTCCTGGTCTTTTCTGTTCAATTCAAATGATTTTTGATTTTTTCAATGCCCCCAAGGGACCTCGAGCGCACACCATGTCGCCACCCTTGCTGGGCTGAAAACTTGTCGGTAAAAGTATACCACAACCCGCAAAGAACGCAAAACGACGTCGGGTCCGCTTTTGCCACCCAGACCTGACTTTTCGGCCGCTCAGCGCCCGAAAACCGCGTAGAACTCCCTCTTCCAGCCTTGCTCTTGACCATAACATCAACGGATATCAAAATGGTGTCCGTTGATGTCCCTTTGTGTCCCATCTTGGCAGATTGGTGTCCCATTTGGTGTCCCATCATGGCAAAATAGTGTCCCATCGAGGCAGAATGGTGTCCCTTTTTGTGTCCCATCGGGGCCAAATGGTGTCCCATCGGGGCCAAATAGTGTCCCATCCACGACAGAATAGTGTCCCATTTGCTGTCCCTTCGTGTCCCCACGTGCCCGGTCGATGCTGGCACACTGGACATATGCCGTAGCGCCACTTGTCGGACTGACGGTAGGCAGAAATCTGTAAAGGAAGCTCAAGGTAAATCAGGTCGTGGCTGAGAAAAGAATCACGGTTCCCGATTCTGCGAGCCGCTGATAGTGGTTACTCTCCCGAATGCGGTTGCACTGGCTCTGCATGTACAAAGGCGAGATCTACGTCGTCTAGCGCCTCCACCGCATCGCGCACGGTGTTGCTGATCCTGTGGGCGTCATGAAAAGAGATGTCGCCGTCCACCTCGACGTGCAGCTCGGCCCTCACCTGTGGCCCCACATAATCGGCGATCACCCGGTGGACGCCCACTACACCCTCTACGTTGCGGGCCGCGGCGTATATGTGCTCCAACAGCTCCGGCTCGGCGGCTCGACCGGTGAGATAGCCCAGGTTCTCCACAAGGATGCCCGCTGCATTACGAAAGATCCAGACCGAAACGGCGAGACCGGCCAGCGGATCGGCCAGGGGATGGAGCCAACTGGCGGCCAGCACGCCGAACAGCGCCGTGCCGGCCGAGATTACGTCGGCCAGGTTGTCCTTGGCTGAGGCCAGGATGGCCGGGCTGCGGGCATCTTGCCCCAGGCGGCGGACGAGCAGATACATGATCACCTTGACTAACGCACTGCCGATCAGGACCGCCGCCGGCCCGCCCCAGGCAAAGGTGGCAGGTTCGCCCAGCATGCGGTCTATCGCCCGCCTGACTACTTCCAATCCGGCCAGACCCATCATCAGGGCAATCACGGCGCTGACAATCGGCTCGACGCGGGCATGTCCCTGGGGGTGGCTTTCGTCGGCGGGCTGCTGGCTGTACCACAGGCCCCACGCCATGAAGAGCGTATAGACAAGATCGGTCGCCGAGTCGACGGCGGTGGCCAGGAGGGCTGTGCTGCCCGACCGCCAGGCGGCAGCCCCTTTGGCCAGGGCCAGCGCGCCGTTGCCCAGCACGGCGATCCAGATCGCTCGCTGGTAGAGGCGCATTCGAGCCGGGTCGATCTGAGACGGTCTAACGTGGCGAATCGGCTGGGTCATGCTGACGCCTGTTGCTGGCGGGTACCATAGGCGTGCCAACCCGCGTGGGTCAAAGAACCACACCGGTTACCCATGCCGGCAAGTCGCTGCTTCTTTCGAGCCATGTCGATCCTCGCAGCCAAGGTGATGCTGCCGTCTCGGAAACCCCGACAGTGCACGTGCAATAGTATGCCTGAATGCGGCCCAATATGCAAACCGGCGTGGCTCTGTATCTGTCGCTGGACAGACGTCGCCTCCTGCCTGCGAGTGTCACCGATCGGCACTGTCCGACTGAAAAAGCTGCCTTGCCAGATCCTGCCATACACGATATACTGTGGCTGAGTCTGGGGGAGGACTGGGGAGAGAATGAGCAGTGCCAAGATCCTGATCGTGGATGACGAAGCGATCATTGTCAATACCGTGCGGGCCTACCTGGAGCCGGAAGGCTACACGGTATACACTGCTGCCGACGGTCCGGCGGCGCTCAAGGCGGCACGATCTTTTCGTCCCGATCTCGTTATCCTGGACATCATGCTGCCCGGCCTGGATGGGATCGAGGTGCTCCGGCGCTTGCGGCAGGAATCGGCTGTCTATGTGCTGCTGCTGACCGCCAAGACGGAGGAGACAGACAAGCTTGTGGGTCTCAGCATGGGGGCAGATGACTATCTCACCAAACCGTTCAGCCCTCGCGAACTGGTGGCTCGCGCGAAGGCCATTCTGCGGCGCGATCGCGGCCCGGACGCCCACGAGGCAACTCTCGTCTTTCGCCGTCTGCGAATTGATCCAGAGGCTCGCCGGGTCTGGAAGGATGACCAACTGGTCGAACTGACCCCCACCGAGTTCGACCTGCTGTTCGCCCTGGCCCGGCATCGAGGGCGGGTGCTGAGTCGAGAGCAGCTCATCGAAAACGTGTGGGGCTACGACTATTACGGCGACGAGCGCGTCGTGGATGTCCACGTCGGCCGTATCCGCAAAAAACTGGAGGACGATCCGGCCAACCCAGCGTTGATTGCGACCGCGCGGAGCGCCGGATACCGCTTTGAGGACGATCTGGCATGAAATCCCTGAACCTGCTCCGGCGGCGTTTGGGCTGGAAGCTTTTTCTGTCCTACCTCCTCGTCTTGATCATCGGCGTCGTGGTTTTGGACGTCACCGCCGAGCTGCAAACGCCCAGGGTTTTGAGCCGGAACATCACCACACTCCAGGCTATGGAGGTCGACAACCCCGCGCTGGTAGCCGACCTGGAAGCGCATTTGCAGCAGGCGGTGCACGATCAACTGCTCATTGCGACCCTGGCCGGCATCATAGCGGCGATCGCGGCCAGCCTGTTTACCACGCGGCGCATCCTCCTGCCCATACAGGCCATGACCCACGCCAGCCAACGCATTTCCGCCGGGGATTACCACGAGAGAATTGACGCGCCCAGCCAGGATGAGCTTGGGGAATGGGCCACATCCTTCAATCAGATGGCAGAAGCCCTGGAGCGCACGGAGCGCCGCCGCCTGGAATTGATCGGCGATGTGGCGCATGAGTTGCGCACGCCCCTGAGTGGCATCAAGAGCAGCCTGGAGGGCCTCGTCGACGGCGTCCTGCCCTATGAACCGGATACCTTTCTCGGTTTGCAGCGCGAGGTGAGCCGCATGCAGCGCCTCGTGCACGACCTGGCCGATCTCTCCCGTGTTGAGGCGGGGCAGGTCCGCCTCGAACTCCGGCCTGTCGACTTTGGGGAGCTGATCAACGCGGCTGCTGCTCGCTTGCATTCACAGTTTGAAGACAAGGACGTAACGTTGTGCCTCGACGTCCCGCAGGGCCTGCCACGGGTAGCAGTAGACACCAATCGCATGACGCAGGTGTTGCTCAACCTGCTGGGCAATTCCCTGCACTACACACCTTCCGGCGGGCAGGTGGGGGTCCGCGCCTGGGCCGAGCGTGGCGAGTTGGCCGTCGCCGTTCAGGATAGCGGCATTGGCATTGCCCCGGAGCACATGCCCCACATCTTTGAGCGCTTCTATCGTGTCGACAAGTCGCGCTCCCGCGCCGGCGGCGGCAGTGGCATCGGGCTGACCATTGCCCAACACCTGGTCGAGGCTCATGGTGGTCACCTGTGGGCAGCCAGTCCTGGACCCGGCCAGGGAAGCACGTTTACGTTCACCCTGCCGCGCCCGGAGTAATCCCTCTTTTCCAAATCTTCACACAATCTTCATACTATCGTCAGGCAGTCGTCACACTGGCGCGTTAGACTGTCTGTGCAGGGTAGCGCGTATTGGCTGGTTCAGCGCGCACACGTGGCCTGTGGAGGGAAGCATGCCCGATCTCAGTCTGGCCGGATTTGGTATCCCGCTGTTGCTCCTAGGCGGGGTCATTGTGATTGCGATGGCCGTTCTGCTACTTCACCTGCTCTTTCCGGCGGCCAGGCGCCCGGCTCGTCGAACTAGGCTGCAGGTGAGGCGCGCCCGCTGTCCCCTGTGCAGTCAGGCGCTGAACCGCACGCTACTCGGCGGCGTGAGTGTACAGGTCTGCCCGCAATGCCAAGGCATGTGGCTGAGCCGTGACCAGCTCAAACAGCTCGGCCTCCAGCCCGGGCACAATGTGAGATCAATGTGAAGCCACGAGAACACCAGAATATGCTGGCGGTGAACGTTGGCCTGGTGGCCAATCTCTTCTTAGCCGCAATCAAGACCACGATCGGCATGCTTGGCCACAGCCCGGCACTCCTGGCCGATGGCATTATGTCCACGTCAGATGTGGCCTATTACGTCACCGTGGCAATCTTTATCCGGCTCGCGCGCAAGCCGGCCGATGAGGAGCATCCATACGGGCACAGCCAGATGGAAAGTATTGCCGCGCTGGTAATCGGCTCGTTTGTGCTCACTACCGGCGTCGCCATCCTCTGGAACTCGGTTAACGGCGTCTATGACCTGATGACCGGGCAGAGAAGCTCTGAGGGGGCGACCTTGGCGGCGCTTGCGGTGGCGATCTTGAGCATCGTTCTAAAGATCGGGCTGACGGTGTTCACCCGGCAGATTGGGCGTCAGACTAACAGCGCGGCCGTAATGGCGATGGCTTACGACCACCGCAACGACATCTTTTCAGCCACGGCGGCAGCCGTCGGCATCTTTCTGGGCCAAAGAGGGCTGCCATGGGTAGATCCACTGGCAGGGGCCCTGGTGGCGCTGGTGATCCTTCGCACCGGAATCGAGATCCTGCGCTCCTCGTCGGCCGACCTAATGGATACTGTTCCTGGCCGGGCGCTGGCCCAGGAAGTACGTGAAGCACTGCATGATGTGCCAGGTATCCAGCAACTGGAGGCGGTGCACGCTCATCGCTTTGGGCCCTACCTGGTGCTGAACGTGACGATAGGCATTGACGCGCGCCTGTCCGTAGCGGAAGGCGACATGATCGCTTCTAAAGTAGAGGAGGTATTGTGCCGGCGCATCGAGTTTGTCCGCCAGGTCTACGTACACTATCATCCTACCAAACGCGGCCAGCTTGTGGCCGGCCAGAAAACGCCTATTCAGATCATTCCGTGAGTGGCCAGTTCCGCAGGGGCAGATCACGCGTGTTGTGCTCCTGGTACCTGAAGCTAGACCACATACCGCTATCTCGTTTCTGGTGTCGTCGATCCATGACCTGCTCCAGCTCGCGCCTCTTAGCTGGGGGCAATGGGATCTGGTCTTTGCCGTCGCGGTCTTTTGGCTTATCGTCGTCGAGATTGGCAAGTTCCTCGCCAACCTTCGTCGCCATCCTGTGACGAGCCCCAGGCCGGGGGAGTCGTTCGAGCGCAAGCCTGCTTGAGCCTTAGCGCGAGGGCGTGGGCAGTGCGCTGCCCGGTCGGATCGGCGGGCGATGGTGCTCGGCGCCTGGAGCTGGCGGTGGGGGCGGGCATCTCTGCAGATGTTCGTGCTGGGGCATGGTAGAAGTCAGGCGTGGCTGCTGAGTCGTGTCGATCTCCCTATCGCCGACCTGGACATGATCCCGGCCAACTGCTCCGGCGCGCGGGCGCTGGGAGCGATGCTGCGCGTGCCCGCTGGAGCCAGTCCAAGAAACTGCCGCGTACCCGTTACTTTTGGCCCTAGACCGTCACTTATAGGTAGGAGGGTGATGTGGATCACCAACTGGCTTGCCAAACAAGCCAACGCACCGCAGGCAGCGGTGCCCATAGCTCTGAGAGGGAGCCGGCCTGGCGCACGGTGGACGAGAATGCCTTGCTTCGTAAGGCCCGCGCCTTAGATCAAGACGCCTTGGCCGAAATCCACGACGCCCATTACGGTGCCATCTATCGCTATGTCTCCTTCCGCGTCGGCGATCTGCAGACCGTGGAGGATCTCACCAGCGAGGTGTTTACCCGGTTTCTTACTGCGCTGCGCAGACAATTGGGCCGGCCAAACAGCATTCGCCCCTGGTTATATGGCACAGCCGCTCGTGTTGTGAATGAATACTATCGTAGCCAGGGCCGCTGGAATCTGGTTGCCCTCGATGAATCAATCGCCGCCGAAGAGATGGGGCCAGAGCAGACCACAGAAGCGATGTGGACCCGGCGCGAATTGCACGCGGCGATCCAGGAACTGACCGAAGATCAGAAGACAGTCTTGGCCCTTCGTTTCGGCGCAGATCTACCTATCAGCAAAGTGTCCAGGCTGATGAAGAAAAGCGAGGGGGCCGTGAAAATGCTACAGGCGCGCGCTGTTTCGGCACTGACGCGCCAGATGGTGGAAAGGAAGTGACACCATGAACCAGCCCTCGGATACGATCTTGCATCAATGTCTGGAGCGATTGGAGGATGGCCAGTCCGTCGAGAGCATTCTGGCACGTCTCTCCCGATATGCCGGTGAGCTGCGTCCCATCCTCGAAACCACCCGTAGGCTTCAAGGCCTTTCAGTCGACCCGCCGCCGGCTATCCAGCAGCATTCCAAGGCCGGCTTTCTGGCCCAGGCTGCCACCCAGGCAGAAGGTGCTGCTAGCCGCTGGACTTGGCCTGCCTATCGACCGCGCTGGTTGGTGCCGGCAGTGGCGGTGGTGCTCCTCCTGCTATTCTGTGGGGCGATGATCGTGCCCGCTTCCGCCTCTGCCATCCCCGGGGACATGCTGTACGGCACCAAACGCACCGTTGAGCAGTGGCGTTTGTCGATTGCTGCCAGTCCGGCGGAGAAGGCACAGCTCGCAGAATCGTTCCGCCAGGAGCGCATCCGTGAAGTGGCCCAGCTTTTCGGTACCACTCGGAACGCACAGGTATCCTTTGAGGGGACGCTCCAGTCGTTGATTGGCCAGCAGTGGATGGTCGAGGGGCTACCCGTTCTGGTTGACCAGACAACCGCAATCATGGGCAGTCCCGGCGTGGGTATGGATGTCCGTGTGACCGGAAGGATACAGGACGGCCAGCTTCTCGCCAGCGAGATCAGAGTTCTGGGTCAAGAAGCGGGCGCGCCACCAACCGACTCACCGACGGATGCCCCAACCCTCACGCCGACGGCTTCGCCTTCGTCAACAGCGCCTGCAGCCGAGGCCAGGGGTGATGACTGTGATGACGACGACTGCGATGACGATGACCTGGATGATGACGACGACCTGGATGATGACGACCTGGATGACGACGACCTGGATGATGACGACCTGGATGACAACGACTTAGATGACGACGACCTGGATGACGACGACCTGGATGACGACGACCTGGATGACGACG
>JAMJFU010000125.1 GCA_023544525.1 Anaerolineae bacterium
CTGGGCCCGGCGACCAGCTCGCAGGGTGCTCCGGATGTCCAGCAGCTCTACCGGCCGGAGTACGGCTCCGCGCCGGGCGTTCTCGGACAGGGGGCGGACGTCGTGGGCTCCGCCCAGCGATACCCCACCCTGGCTATCCAGCAAGTATCGGGCTTCGCGGGTCTGCTGCAAGCCCTGTTGGACCTCGACGAATACGGGCGACGGCTCCAGGGCCAGGGCCAGGGCCTTGCCCGCGGAAAAGGACGTATGCTGTGCCAGGCGGTCCAGGATCCGCGGAAACTCGAGTGTCTTGAGGTGCTTCCGGTTCATCCGCCACCGATGGACAGGATCTCGGGCATACCCTTCGGCGCCCACGGCTTGAGGGAGGCGATGGCGATGGGCAGGAACCTGTAAAAGATCGGAATGAGGTTAGAGTTGTTAAAGTAGTAGACCGCGTTTTGTTGGAGGCCGGTCAGGTCGCCGGCCAGGGCATTCAGCACGAAGGAGATGACGAGGATGGCCAAGCCGATGTAGATGGCGGTCACAGCAAAGCCGACGACCATGCCACCCAGCTGGTCGATCTGGCGTACGCCGGGCAGCTCAGTATCCTTGTAGGTCCGGCGCAGGATGAAATTGAGCAGGACAGAGACCAGGACCAGGATGAGGATAAAGGCTACCGCCAGATTGGCTGCCCGGGCCATGCCAAACATATAGCCGATCCAACGGCCTACCGTCTCGTAAAGGGTGAGGGCCAGGACCGCAGCCACGTACAGCACTAGCAGGCCCAGGACCATGCGCACCAAGCCACGCACAAATCCCAGGGCCACGCCTGCAACGATACTGAAGACAATGAGGACGTCAAACGGGTTCAGCCAGCTGGGTAGAAATGCCATTTTGCACCTCGATGTTCGAGACGCCTTGGCGGCAACCTGCTGCCCGGCGTCTTCACAGGGGCCTCAGCGCCCCGGCCCAGGCCCTGCTATCCCTGCTCCTCAGTAGAAGCAGGCTGGGATTGCAGAACCCGTTCGATGCGGGCGACGAGCTCACGTCGCGGCAGTTTTGACTTGATGATAAAGTCCCGGATGTCGGTGCGGGCCGGCCACATGACCTGGTCAAACGGCGAGTTCAGCGCTGTGAGCGCAATGACAGGGATGTCGCGGATGGCGGGGTCCTGTTTTTTCCGCAACAGGACCTCGGCACCATCCATCTCTGGCATCATGAGATCGAGAAGAATGAGATCTGGCTGCTCCTCCCGCATGGCTTCCAGGCCCCTGGCGCCGCCCTCGGCACCGATTACCTCGTAGCCGGCCTTGCCCAGGATCAGCTTGACGTAATCAATCATGTCTGGATCGTCTTCGATGCAAAGGATCTTGGCTTCTGTCATGCAGGGACTCTTTTCAGGTTCGCTTCAAGCCTGGGCCCCCTCGGCTCCAGTGGGTTCAGCCAGTGCGCGTTCGATGGCCGCCAGCAGTTCCTGCCGCTTGAAGGGCTTGGTTACATACTCCTCGATGGCCGTGCGTCGCTTCCACATGATCTGGTCAAAGGGCGAAGTGAGCGCCGTGACGGCAATGACGGGAATGTCGCGGATAGCCGGATCTTGCTTCTTCCTGAGCAGGACCTCCGCCCCATCCACGTCAGGCAGCATCAGGTCCAGCAGGACCAGATCTGGCTGTTCCGTGCGCATCACTTCCAGACCCCGGCGCCCGTCCTCTACGCCCAGGAAGGTATATCCTGCTGCCTCGAGGATCAGGCGCAGCAGATCGAGCATGCCCGCTTCATCCTCGATACACAGGATCCGGCGTTCGGTTGTCCCCTTGTCAGCAGCAGGTTCCATTTCGCAGTTCCCAAATCATCTGATGTCCATCTCATTTTAGCAGAATCAAGGGGGAAAGTCAAACGAGATGGGTAAATCGAGCAGGGAGGCGTATTTCAGAGCAGAAATCCGGCGATTGGAGTCCAGCCGGCTAACCCCCGGCGGTTTGTCGGGCCCTCGTTGGCCTGCAGGGCACCTGCCTGGCCGACGAGGGCAACCCACCTGCCGTCCATCTGCCCTAGATGCTGGATAGCCTGAGCCAGGGCCGTGCCAGATCGCGGCTTTCGACCAGCGCCTGCTGCAACCGCCCAATTTCCTCGAGCGTGCCCCCTTCATTGCCAAAAGAACGCAGTTGTTGTTTCTTGAATGCCAGTTCGGTGGCGCATTGGTAGTACCGGCCCACGGCACGGTAGGCAGTGCGACCTCCAAGGCTCCAAGCACGCCACCGGGCCTGCTGCCTCTGGCCCGCCGAGCTAAGCAGGCTGAATTCCTCGGCGCTCAGAATTCCGTGCCGTACCTCGTCGACCAGGCCGCGTTCGATCCAGCGACTCTCCCTGCGCCAGGCATAGTAGGCTACGGCAAGCAGGAGGAGGAGACCGCCCCAATGTACCCCCAGGCTGACGCCTAGCGACAGGCACAATGTGCGGCTGGCCAGGGTCGCACCGGCATTATGCAGGCCGTGCAGAAACACGGCCAGGATCCAGCCGCCGACGGGTGCCAGCAGGCGGCGTCCCCAATCGGGCGCCAACCGGGCATAGCCTACCGCTGCTCCTGTGATCCCGGTCCAGAAGGCGTGATTGAAGCCAAAGACGACCGTTCGCAAAAAGATGTTGGTCAGCCCGGCGCTCAGCCCTTCCTCGGTCAGGATCGGCAGAGAATAGGCAAAGAGGTTCTCGCTGAAGGCAAAACCGAATCCGATCATGGCCCCGTAGACGATGCCGTCCAGCACGTCATCGAACTCGTGGCGGAAGAGGAGGACAAGGCCGATGAGCGCAATCCCTTTGGCGCTCTCTTCGACGATGGGAGCGCTGACACTGACGCTGGCCAGGTCGGCGACGATGCTGCCGCCGGCCATCGTGGCGATAGAAGCGTCGAAAAAGAGCTCCGTGAAAACCGACACGATGGCGGCTGGTATCGCTCCCCACAGGAAGGACAGCGATAGCAGCCAGACAGGCTCTTTCTCGTAGCGGTCGAGCCACCAGACAAAAGCCACGTAGAACAGCGTGGGAACGAGTGCGCCAGAAACGGCGATCAAGGGAATCAACATCGACCTGTTGGCTTTCTCCAGATGGTGTCCTGGCGTGGGCGCTTCATACGCGGACCAGGGCGTAAAAGACCGGCAAAAAGGCCATTCTCTCGCCCGCCTGGATGGCGGCCAAGCTGGTGGTTTTCGCTTTGTTTATCTCCCCGGCAGGTACGAGATCTGCCAGGGTCCGTTCCCAGAGGGCCCACTCGGCGTCGAACTCCAGGCGCAGGGTTGCCAGGTCCCAGAGGCCGGGAATCAGGCCCAAGTCCGTCGAGCGCACGGCCGGCAGGGCAAAAAGCCCGCGCAGTTTTCGCCCCATCCGAGGATCGGCGCCCTCGCGCACCAACCCCTGGATCTGCCAATCGCGTATAGGCAGGTCTGGATGGTCAATGCGCCCGCCATAGTCAGGCTCGGCGCATACGAGCACCGAGCCACCCGGCTGGGTCACGCGCACCATCTCGGCGGCAGCCCGGCGCGCATCACGGCACCACAGGAGCAGGAAATGGCAGACGGTGACGTCGAACCAGCCATCGGTGAAGGGCAGATCGTGGGCATCACCCAACTGGTACGCGGCTTCCCCGTGTTGGCGCTCGGCGTAGGCGATCATCTCGGGATCGTGGTCGATACCGGTGACTTTTCCCCGGGTCCGTGTGGCCAGCTCCCCGGTGATGACCCCCGTTCCACTGCCCACGTCGAGAACGCGCCGGGCCTGCATCAGGTTGGCCCGGCGGTATAGGTGAGTGCGCGTAGCACGGGTCCAGGCGGCCTGGCGGGCGAACTGATCATCCCACTGGGCCGGGGTCATCCGGGTGGCCATCGTTTCTCCCCCTCAAGGGTTGCATCTGTGCACAGCCAACCGCTCTCGAATCGCAGGCAGCCCGGACCCCGCGAGCCGCCGGCTGGCTGAAACCGGTGCACTGATTATAGCCGCTGGGCGATTTTCTGTCAATGAAAGGCGGATCCTGCATGCCAGGACCGGTTGCAGGGATGATTTTGAGAAGGCCTGTTTTTGTGGTATATTCTCTTACGCTGAATCCGAATGGGCTCCAGCTTCTGAATCGGTTCCCCCGTCGACGGTGGCTCTTTCTGACTGGAGCAAAAAGGTCAAGAGCAGGGACAGGAGAATATGAGAAACATCTGCGTCATTGGCGTAGGTTACGTCGGCCTGGTGACGGGCACCTGTTTTGCCGATCTGGGACACCACGTGACTTGTATCGATGTGGATGACTCCAAGATCGAGAAGCTCTCGGCAGGCATCATGCCCATCTACGAGCCAGGCCTGGAGGAGGTGGTGAAGCGCAATGCGCAGGCTGGTCGCCTCTTCTTCAGTACCTCCTACAAGGATGCGCTCAGGGATGCCGAGTTCGCTTTCATTGCGGTCGGCACTCCGCAGGGCAGCGGCGGCGAGGCAGACCTGAAGTATGTCCGCGCTGCAGCGCGCTGCATCGGGGCAGCCATGGAGCATCCCCTCATCATCATCAACAAGAGCACCGTGCCTATCGGCACTGGCGACTGGGTGGCGGACATCATCCGCCGCTACCAGCCAGAGCCGATCGAGTTCTCGGTGGTCAGCAATCCCGAGTTCCTGCGTGAGGGGTCGGCCATCAACGACTTTATGGCCCCGGACCGCATCGTGCTCGGTTCGCTGGAGCCCGAAGCGGCAGCTCAGGTGGCGCAGCTATACCTTTCGCTGCGCGCGCCGATCATGATCACCGACCTGCGCACGGCCGAGATGATCAAGTATGCCTCCAATGCCTTCCTCGCCGCGCGGATCTCCTTCATCAACGAGATCGCCAGCATCTGTGAGGCTCTGGGCGCGGACGTCAAAGAGGTAGCCGCGGGCATGGGCTACGACAAGCGCATCGGCCCCGACTTTTTGGACGCTGGGATCGGCTATGGCGGCAGCTGTTTTCCCAAGGATGTGCAGGCCCTGGCTCACATGGCCGCCGTTCATGGCTGCCATCCCCAGTTGCTGCGGGCTGTCATGGACATCAACACCGACCAGCGCCGGAGGATCGTCCACAAGGCACGGGAGCTCCTGGGTACCTTGGACGAAAAAACGGTCGGCGTCCTGGGTCTGGCCTTCAAACCCAACACCGACGACATGCGTGAGGCGCCTTCGGTAGAGCTGATCCACCTGCTCCAGAGCGAAGGTGCGGACATCCAGGTCTACGATCCGGTGGCCATGGTCAACGCCGACCTCTACCTGCACGACGTCAAGCTGTGCCAGGACGCCTACGAGGTGGCAGCGGGTGCTGACGTCCTGATTATCGTCACCGAGTGGAATGAGTTCAAACATCTATCCCTGTCCCGCCTGAAAGCGGTCATGCGCCAGCCTTTCGTCGTCGATGGCCGGAATATCTATGACCCTGAGCAGATGAAGGCCCTCGGCTTTACCTACCGGGGCGTGGGACGGGGCTATGAAAACGACAGAGAGGGTTGAGCGATCGCATGGCCATTGAGAAGCACATTTTGGACAACGGCCTCACGGTCTTGTTGAGTGAGAGCCATCGCGCACCCGTGACCACCTTCTGGATATGGTACCGGGTAGGCAGCCGCAACGAGGTGCCTGGCATCACGGGCATTGCCCACTGGGCCGAGCACATGCTGTTCAAGGGTTCACAGGCCTTTCCCAAGGGCCAGATCGACAAGCAGATTGCGCGCAACGGCGGGGTGATGAATGGCTTTACCTGGATGGATTTCACCACCTTCTTTGAGACGTTGCCCGCCGACCGCATAGACCTTGCCCTGCGCATCGAATCGGACCGCATGGCCAATGCCCTGTTTGATCCCGAAGAAGTGGCGCTGGAGCGGACGGTCATCATCTCGGAGCGGCAGGGGGCTGAGAACCAGCCCACGTTCCTCCTGGGTGAGGAGGTGGTCGCTGCTGCCTTCCGTGTCCATCCCTACCATCACGAGACCATTGGCGACATGTGTGACCTGGAGACGATCAGTCACGAACAACTGTGGCGCCACTATGGGAGCTATTACGGGCCCAACAACGCCATCGCTGCCGCCGTGGGCGATTTCGACGCGCCCAGGATGCTGGAGCGGATCGATGCGCTGTTCGGCCCCTTGATGACCCGCCCCGGGCCACAGCCGATCCACCGCCCTGAGCCCCCTCAGCGCGGTGAGCGACGGGTCAACCTGGCCGGACCGGGCAGTACCTCCTACCTGCAGGTGGCCTATCATGTCCCGGCCGCCAGCGACCCAGATTTCTTCCCGATGGCGGTCCTGAGTACCATCTTGACCGGCGCTAGCGGGATGAACCTTTTCTCCGGGTCGCCGCCGAACCGGACCTCGCGTTTGTACAAGGCCCTGGTCGAAACCGAACTGGCCGCCTCGGTCTCGGGCGGGTTGCCGCCCACCCTCGATCCGTACCTGTATCGCATCGCGGCGACGGCGCGGAGCGGCAAGACCCCTGGGCAGGTGGAGGAGGCACTCGACACCGAGATCGAGCGTGTGCTCAAGGAGCCTATCTCGGCCGAGGAATTAGAGACCGCCATCAAACAGACCAAGGCCCAGTTCGCCTACTCCAGCGAGAGCGTCACGAATCAAGGGTACTGGCTGGGTTACTCGAGCGTCGTCGCCGACATCGGGTGGTTTGAGACCTTCCTGAGCAATCTGGAGGCGGTGACGGTCGACGAGGTGCAGCGGGTCGCAAGCGCTTACCTCGAGCCACGAAACCGCACCGTAGGGCATTACCTGGGCCAGGCAGGGGCTGCAGGGCCAGGCCTTTCGGGCGAGGAGGCGACGGTATGACGGGTTCTTTTCCATCTCCTGAGAGCATCACCCGTGCAGTACTGCCGAATGGCGTGATCGTCCTGACCTACGAGACCCACGGCAGCCCCTCGGTGGTGATGTCGGGCCATCTGTGGGCTGGCTCACTCAGCGAGCCGCCAGCCCAGGCCGGGTTGGCCAACCTCACTGCTGGCTCGCTGACCCACGGCACCGAGACGCGCACGTTTGGCCAGATCAACGAGGCCCTGGAATCGGTCGGTGCGCAGCTAGGTTTCGGCAGTGCAACGCACACGGTCGGCTTTGGCGGCAAGGCCCTGGCCGAGGATCTGGATCTCTTGCTCGACATCCTGGCCGACTGCCTGCGCAAGCCTACCTTTCCTGACCGGGAAGTGGCAAAGCTGCGGGGGCAGATCCTGACCGACCTGGAGCGGCGTGCCCACGATACGCGCCGCATGGCACGCTTGACCTTTAACGAATTGCTCTATCCTGACCATCCCTATGGATACAGCGTCAATGGCTATCCAGAGACGGTCCAGGGCCTGGATCGACAGGACCTGGTGCGCTACTATGCGGATCACTATTCGCCGCAGGGCCTGGTGATCTCGGTGGTGGGCGCGGTGCCAGCACAGACGGTGGTGGACAAGGTGGCAGCGGCGTTGGGAGACTGGGAGGCACCCGCTGCCCAGCCCAACCGGAGCATCCCGCCAGCGGTCGAATTGGACGCGCAGCGCCGGCGCATCGTAGCGGTGGAGGGCAAGACACAGGCAGACGTCATCGTGGGCTGGCCTGCGCTGGCGCGGAACGATCCCGATTTCATGAAGGCCTACCTGGCGAACACCGTTCTGGGGGTCTTTGGCATGATGGGCCGCCTGGGCGACAACATCCGTGAGGAACAGGGGCTGGCCTACTACGTCTATAGCCGGCTGGAGGCCGGCCTGGGTGTGGGGCCCTGGTTGGCCGTTGCCGGCGTCAACCCTGCCAACGTCGAGCGGGCCATCGACGGCATCCTACACGAGGCCAGGCGCTTGCGCGACGAACTGGTCCCCGGAGAGGAACTGGCAGACAGCCAGGCGTACCTGACCGGATCCATGCCGCTGCGGTTGGAGACGAACGAAGGCATCAGCGCTACCCTGGTGGAGATAGAGCGCCACGGGCTGGGCTTGGACTACCTGCAGCGGTACGAGGGCCTGGTCCGGAGCGTCACGGCCCAGGATATCCGGGAAGTCTCCCTGGCCTACCTCGATCCCGAGGTCTATGTCCTTGCTGTGGCAGGTCCGCCTGTCCAAGAAAGTCGCTGATCGCCAACTGGGGAAAGGAGAGGTACGACGATGGAGAACATTACGGTGGTGGGCGTTGGCTATGTGGGCCTGGTCACAGGCGCTTGCCTGGCAGACCTGGGCAACCAGGTGGTCTGCATCAACCGCGGCCAGGTCAAGTCGGACAGGCTCAAGCAGGGCATTTTGCCCATCTATGAGCCGGGCCTGGAAGAGATCGTCCGGCGTAACCTGCAAGCAGGCCGGCTCCATTTCACGACGGACTGGGACGAGGCCATGGCCGATGCAGACTTTGTCTTTGTCGCCGTCGGCACGCCCACCGGCATCGAAGGGGAAGCCGATCTGGCCCACGTGAATGAGGCCACCGAAGAGATTGCCTGCCGGATCCACAAACCGGTGATCATCATCAACAAGAGCACGGTTCCCATCGGCACCGGCGACTGGGTGGCCGACATCATATGCGACACCAGGGGGGACGAGGTCGAGTTTGCTGTGGTCAGCAACCCCGAGTTTCTGCGCGAAGGCTCGGGGGTCTATGATTTCATGCATCCTGATCGTGTCGTGTTGGGTTCGACCGATCGTAAGGCTGCGGAGCGCGTTGCCGAGCTCTACTTCCCGTTGGGTGGCGAGGCGATCATCACCGATCTGCGCACGGCCGAGATGATCAAGTATGCCTCTAATGCCTTCCTGGCGACCAAGATCTCGTTCATCAACGAGATTGCCAACATCTGTGAGGCGCTGGGGGCCGACGTCAAGTCGGTGGCCTATGGCATGGGCACGGACCATCGTATCTCGCCCCATTTTCTCGGCGCGGGCATCGGCTGGGGCGGCAGTTGTTTTCCCAAGGACGTCAAAGCCCTGATCCACATGGCCGAGCTGTATGGCGAGCGTCCTGAGATCCTGCGTGCCGTGTCCCACGTCAACTATGACCAGCGCAAGCGGCTTATCCAAAAGCTGCGCCATATCCTGGGTGGTTTCCGGGGCAAGACGGTTGGGCTGTGGGGCCTGGCATTCAAGCCGAATACGGACGACATGCGTGACGCGCCTTCTATCAGCCTTGTCCACATGCTGCAGCACGAAGGGGCGCATGTCAGGGCCTACGACCCGGAGGCACAGGAGAACGCCAAGCATCTGTTCGAGGATGTGGTCTTTTGCGAGGATCCGTACCAGGTGGCAGAGAAGGCAGATGGCCTGATCCTGGTCACCGAGTGGAACGAGTTCAAACAGTTGGACATGACCCGGGTGCGATCCTTGATGCGCCAGCCGGTGTTGGTTGATGGCCGCAACATCTACGATCCAGCCCGCATGGCCGAGATGGGCTTTATGTACCGCGGCATGGGCCGGGGCTACAATGGCGAGGGCACCGAGTGAGCCTATCGGCCGGCGTGGACCTGGTGGAACTGGATCGCATTGCCCGGGCCGTCGAGCGGTACGGCGACCGGTTCCTGGCCCGCATCTATACCCCTGCGGAACTGGCCCATTGTCGTGGGCGTGTGCCTGAACTGGGAGCGCGCTTTGCGGCCAAGGAGGCAGTTTCGAAGGCCCTGGGGGTAGGGATGAACCACTTGAGCGCCGAAGGGGTCGGCTGGCATGAGGTTGAGGTGCTCTCTGACCGCCGGGGCAAGCCTTTCCTGAAGCTGTCGGGCCGGGCTGAGGCCCTGGCTGGCGAGTTGGGTCTACGCCAATGGGCCGTCAGCCTGTCCCACGAGCGGGCCTACGCCATGGCGTTTGTGGTGGCTTCGGGGTAGGGTGGCTGCTGCTCACAGGGCGGCAGTGAGGGGCGGGTGGCACTCAATAGAACGTTTCAATGGGCCAGCCCCGGCTGAGGGCCAGCCGGCGTAGGCGGGGGTCCGGATTGACGGCCACCGGATGGCCGACCTCTTCCAAGAGTGGCAGATCGCTGATGCTGTCGGTATAGAAGTAGCTGGACGACAGGTCCACCTCCTGTTCAGCGGCAAAGCGCTCCGCCCAGACCACCTTGCCCTGCCCATAACAGACCGGCGGGATGACCTCGCCTGTCAGTTGCCCTCCCTTGCTCTCCAGGTGCGTGCAGACGTACTGGCCATCAATGCCCAGGTAGGCGGCCATGGGCCGCACGACGTACTGCGTGGAAGCCGAAACGATGGCGATCGCGTGGCCCTGGGCCTGGTGCTCTCTCACCCGCTCTACCCCCCGCTCGGCAACGTGTGGCATCACATCCTCGACGAACCAGCGGTCGCAGAGGTCTCGCATCTCCTGTTCATCGTCGCCGGCAGCGCCGGCCAGGAGTCGTGGGATCAGGTCCTCCATGTTCAACATGCCCAGCCGGCTGAGGATACCCCACCACATGACCCGAGCCAGTTCTGCGCGGCTCATCTGCCCGAGGCGGTAGGTGTAGCGGGCATAAAGCTGCCCGGAGCTGGTGTCCAGCAGTGTCTTGTCCAGATCGAACAGCGCCGCAACGCGGCCCATAGGTCCCTCCCTCCGTTAGATAGGCCTATTATAGGAGAAGATCGGGCTGGAGGCAAGGCCAGTGGTGTCGGGTCGCAGCCCTTCCGCACGTGAGTTTCATGCGAGGTGCCTTGCACCTGAGCTGTCCCGGATGCAATAGCCCCAACCTGCGCTGGTAGGAACTTG
>JAMJFU010000126.1 GCA_023544525.1 Anaerolineae bacterium
ATGAGCTGGCGCGTGTGGGTGACCAGGACAATGGTCAGCCCCAAGCTGGTGTGGAGGTCACGAAACAGATCTACGATCTCCATCTCGGTCTTTTCATCCAGGTTGCTGGTGGGCTCATCGGCCAACAACACCTGGGGTTCGTTGATCAGGGACCGCGCAATGACCACTCGTTGTTGCTGTCCTGCCGATAGCTGGCGCGGGTAAGCGGACAGTTTGTCGGCCAGGCCGACCTTGATCAGGAGCGATTTGGCCGGCTCCCGGAACTCGGCCTTGCGCCCGTTGGCTCGGAAGATCGTGGGCAGGACCACGTTCTCGAGCACCGTCAGCGTCGGCAGAAGGCTGGGGAATTGAAAAACGAACCCGAGTTTCCGGTTCCGCAACTGGGACTGCTGCTGGTCCGTTAGGCTCCACAGGTCGACGCCGTCGAGGCTGGCCCGACCCGAAGTCGGCCGGGTCAGCCCGGCGGCGATGTTCAGCAGCGTGGTCTTGCCCGAGCCCGACCGGCCGACAATCACGGCGAACTCGCCCGCGCCGATCTCCAGGCTCGCCCCACGTACTGCGGTGACGCTATTTCCTTTGCCCAAGTCGTAAACCTTGGTCACATTATCCAACACGATCATGACCGCTACTCCCGCATGGCAATCGCCGGATCCTGCCGGCTGATCTTGATGGCCGGTAGCAGGGCGGCAAGGAAGACGCTGAACATGGCCAACAGCAGCCCAATCCCGATCTGAAGCGCCAACAAACCCGGCGGCGGCAAAAGGAAAGGCACTCCTAGCGAGTTGATGATCAACCTTCTGAATAGGTAGAGCGCCAGCACGGCGACAAAGATCCCGGCTGACGCGCCACAGAATGCCAACAGGCTCGCCTCGAGAAGCAGCGACTCGGCAACGAAACGGCGCGTCGCGCCCAGCGCCCGCAACACGCCGAGCTCGCGGCGGCGCTCGTTGGCCGCCATCAGATAGATCATGCCGATCAGCACGATGGCCAGCGGCCAGATCAACATCATCACGATCACGACCGTGTTGAGCAGGCTTTCCAAGTGCATGCGCGATGTCTGGAATAGGTTGGCGCTCTGGATGGGATAGACGCCGGGCACGGTCCGGTAAATCTCTACGGCAATTTCCTCGGTGTTGGTGCCTGGTTCCGTCTTGAGCAGGATCGCCGAAACCTGATCCGGTGGGATTACCAAGGGCTCCAATGCTTCGGTCAGGGACACGCGCGCCATGTCGTGCGCTGTATCCAGGGTGAAGAAGAGACTCTGATCCAGGCCGGTGCCGGTTGGCTCGAGATTCCCTACGAGCTTCACCAGGTCGCCGTACACCAGGATGCCATCCTCCCCTTCGGTAGCAAAGATATAGTCGCCCCCGATCACCTCACCAAGCCCCAACCCAGCGGGCAGTTCTTTCTCTAGCCAGGGCCGCACCGTAAAGTCGGTCTCTGGATCGTAGGCGACCATGAACATCTCCGAGACCGAACAGCACGAGGCGCCCACCAACGTGGCCAGGTAGATCTGCGGCGACGCGGCCTCGACGCCGGGGATGGCCAGCAGCTTCTCCACGTTCTCTTCCGGCATCCAGAACTGCGCCGGGACGCCCATCAGCAGCGCCCCTTCTATCTCCGTCTGGGCGCCTTCCGGCACGACGACGATTTCGGCGCCCAGACGGGCGGCCGCCAGCTCCAGGCTGGTGGCGGAGCCGCGCAAGAGCAGGGTTGCGAACAAGGTGAACGCAGCCACCACCAGGGCGCAGAGCGCCACGACCCAGCTACGCAGGCCGTTGCCGGCGATGTTTTTCCAGGCCAGTTGCAGCAGGCTCATGCGGCAGCGACAGTGGGCGGGGGCTCTGGCTCCCGCGCGACAAAGAACAGGGCGATGCTGGCTACTATGCCTAGGGTGCCCGAGAAGAGCACGATGGGCCGCATCAGCACGTTACAGGTCATCGCGGGATTCCCGCATGTCCCGATTAACTCGGTTGCCAACAGGATCGCCATCAAGCCCGATGCCGCGCCGACGATTCCAGCCAGGCGCAGGGTTTCCTTGCGCCGGCCGCGCAGCGCATAGATACCGGCTATGCCCAGGGGGATGGCCGCCGCGATTTCGGCGATGCCCGCCCAGTGGCACTTCATGGACACGCTCCTGCCGTCCGCCGTCGTCAGCATCTTGCCCTGCGATTCGCAATCGGTGAACACCGGAGCGATGGCCAACACCAGCGCCGTGAGGATCATGATTACACCCAAGAACTTGTTCATCGGATTCTCCCTTGAAGTATGGATGGTGGCTGGCCGTCAGCCTTGCACTGTCATCACGCCCTCGTACCAATCGTGGGGGCAACTGAACCTGTATTCACCCGGCTCCTGTGGTGTGAAATCCAGGATCTTGGTATCGCTCGGAGAAGCAAGGATCAGGTATGTCTCATGCTTTGCGCCCCACCGGACGAACAGTTCGTTGCCGCCCGGGACATAGCCCAGTTGCCGGAAGATCAAGCGGACCGGGACGCCGGCTTTCACCGCAAAGTGAAGCGGTGTATATCCGCTGCGTGACACGACCAGCATGACCTCCTGGACGCCCTCCTCGTTTACAGGCACCTCCTCGGCCGGGGGCAGGTTCTCCAGCATCGCTGCGATGTCCTCCAGCGATGCGGCGACCTCCGCGACCGGGGTGGCGCCCCCGACGACCGGCGCCAGGAACTCGATGGCTGCGTCTTCGAGGACCAATTGGTAGTAGTACCCATCCGCGGTGCCGCGGAAATGCCGCCCGTCGCCAAGGGTTCCTGAGCCGGCCAAGAGCCCCCAGTCAGGATCCCCGGATTGGAATGCCTCGACCTGGAGCCAGTAGGTCGTCGCGGCGTCGGCCTCGAAGGGGACCGGCAGGGTGAACCGGTAGTCATACGTCTGCACGCCAGCCAGCACCTCGGACGGCGTCTCGCCAGCATTACCTTCTATCCGGTAGTGGACCAGGGGAGCGATGGCCAGGTCCGGTTCGGAACCGGCCGGAATGGACTGGTAGATGTCGATGGTAAACTCCTGCGCCGGGCCCCCGGATCCCTGCTTGGCCGGGTCATAACCCCCGCGCCAGCGCAATTCGCTGATGGTCTGGGCATTCTCGAACCCAAAGTTCTCCCAGACGAACCGGTCGGTGTCGCTGCCGTCCGGGGCGCGCCACGAGCTCGGAAGTAGCTCACCGCTGGGTTTGGGCGGCTGGCTGTAGATGACGACTGCCCCGGCAGGCACAGGATCCTTGACCAGTGCAATTGTGCTGTCGTCTGAAGACGTAGATACGGGCAGCGGCGCAAGCACCGACGGCTTTGCGTCCCCGCAGGAAATGCAGGCCAGGACCAACACCAATACCGCCCCAATTCGGAAAAGCCTGACAAACATACCATCTCCTAGAACGTTCGTGTGAACACGCCAGCTGTGGTGCCTGGTTCTCACAGTGTTCCTACGTGAAGCTGGAGGGTGATTCTACCACGGGACACCAGTCATGTCAATCACTGGGCGCTCCGATCTCCCAGGTTGCGCCTGGTTAACCGGAGCGCCCCCTCTACACGACGACTGCTGGGCCATCCGCGACGCACTCGCGGACAGGCCTACGGTTGCTTCAAGACCAAAGGCAGGTAGATGGCGTGCCCGCCGACGATGATGGCCCGCACGGCCGTGTTGTTGGACTCATAGATCTCGGTTGCGCTGCTGGACACGACGCTTGTGTTTTCGAACGCGCCAAAGTCGGGCGGCGTCATGGTGATGGTCAGGGTGGTGCTCGCCCCAGCCGCCAAGCTGCCGATGTCGCAGGTGACCACGCCGCTCGCCTCCATGCAGCCGGACGATGCGCTCTCGAACGTCACGCCGGCAGGCAGTGTGTTGACGAGCTGGACCTCAGTGGCCAGCGATGGGCCGTAGTTGAGCACAGTGATGTCCAGCGTAAGTGGCAGGCCGGGCTGCGGGCCCACCGGGGCGGCTATACCCACCGCTACGTCGGCCGGGTTGAGCACTCGCAGGCCTCCGTCCAGGTCGGTGAGCAACACCGCATCCGATAGCGCCACAGCCTGGGGGGTACCCGGCGTCTCGTACGACGCCCGCACCACGGGGCTGGCGGGAACCGAGATGTCGAGGATGTGAAGTGCACTGTCGGTTGTCACCAGGGCATGCTTGCCACTGGTGGTCACATTCAGCACGGGTCCCAGGGTCCCGGTATAAGCGGTAACCAATACGGGACTGGCCGGCGTCGATACGTCGACGATGCGCAGCCCGCCGTCGATGTCGGCGATGTACAGGTAACCGCCCGCTACGGCGACCGCCCAGGCATAGTCTCCCGTGGCGATGGCCGCCGCCTCGCTCGGTGCCGCGGGGTCGGAGATGTCCACCACGCGCACGCCACTGGTTCCGGCGGCCAGGTAGGCATAGCTACCGTCGAGGGCCACAGCCCAGACCTCGTCACCGCTCGCCGGCGCAAAGGCGCCCACGATCGACGGACTGGCAGGGTTCGACACGTTGACGACCTGCATGCCCTCCGACTCGGCGGCCACGTAAGCATAATCCCCCTGCAAGGCCACGGCCAAGGCGTAGCCGGTCCCGGGCATCGGTTGTTGTCCCAGCTGCGTGGGGCTGGCCGGGTTGGTGACATCGACCACGACCAGACCGCCGTCTCCGTCGGCGACGTACGCCTCCGTACCCGCCACGGCTGCTGATTCAGCATACCCCGTCGTGTCCAGGCTGCCGACCTGTGCCGGGTCCGTCACGTCGGCGAGGTCCATGACGCTCAGGCCGTTCTCTCCCGAGGCCACGTAGGCGTAACCACCGCTGGCCGCCAATCCCAAGGCATCGCCCAGGGTCTGGTAGGAGCCCACCTCGGCCGGGATGAGCGGCTCTGTGACGACATCGACGACGCGCAAGCCCGACCACCCATCCGCCACATAGGCATACAGGCCGGCGACCGCCACGTCATGGCCCATGCCGGGCGTGTTGTAGGTGGCCACGTAGCTCGCGATCTCGCCGGTCGCCGGGTCGAGCTCAAAGACCTCCAGCCCTGCGCCGCCGACTGCCACGTAGAGACGCGATCCCACCACGGCCAGATCGTCGGGTACGCCGGTCAGGAACGTGGAGTCTTCGAGCGTCGGCGAAGCCGGGACATCGACTTCGACCGCCAGAACCTGGAGGTCGCGGCTGTCCACCACATAGGCCATAGTGCCGGAAATGACCACGTTCGTGGCGACCGGCCCCGAGTAGTGTCCCAGGATCGCCGGATTTGTGCGATTGGTCACATCCACGATGACCAATCCCCCGTCGCCGGCACCGACGTAGGTCGTGTTCCCATCCACGGCAACGCCTTGGGCGTCACCGCCCAGCGTAGATGCGGCGACGGATCCGACCTGTGCCGGGGCCAGCGGATTCGAGACGTCGACGATGCGCAGGCCGCCGCCGCCGTCGGCCACGTAGGCATAATCGCCCGCCACGGCCACGTTGTAGGCCCAGCCAGGTGTGTCGAGTGAGCCCTGCCACTCCGGCAAGGCCGCGTTTGTGATGTCGACGACTTGGAGGCCACTCCCGCCGGCCGCCACTCCGGCCGTGTTGCCCGAGACGGCGACGCCCTGCACGAGCCCTGGCAGCGGCGCACTCCGTCCGGCGAGGACCGGCGCCGCCGGGTCGGAAACGTCCACGACGGCCAGCCGCGGCCCGGTGCCCAGGTAGGCGTATGTGCCCTGCACCGCCACCGAGTAGCTCTCACCGCCCTCCTGGCCGATGAGGCCGGGCGGCGGTGTAACCTGCAGGCTGGCTGCGCCACCGGACCCGGGCGCCAGCGCTGCGATGATGAGTAAAAGCATGACCCATCTCAACCGTCTGTATACCATCTTTAGCATTCTCCTGACTCCCCGGCTGGGGCGATATTGTGCGTCGCCCGCCCTGACCGTTGTCGTGCAGGGCGGGCGATGCGGACAACAGTGGTTCTGAGGCCGGCGCCAGCCACGCGGGCTGGCGCCGGGAGAGCGACTGACTCAGGGTGTCGTGATCGGGAACGGGACGGCGTTCGTCCAGGCCGATGGGCCTGCGTCGTTGAACGCCTGGACCCTGAAGTAGTAGGGTGTGTTGCGCGAGATATTCCCGCTGCTCCACGTGAGCGTGTTCGCTGCCACCTGGTCGGTCACCAGGTTGGCGGTGAACGCTGTGTTGGTCGCCATCTGGATGGTGAAGCCCGTCTCGTCGCTGTTCAGGACCTGCTCCCAGGTCAGCGTGACCCTGGCATTGTTGCCCCGCCGGATAGCCGTTGCCTGCACATTGAGAGGAGCGGGTGGTGCCGTCGGGATGGTTACCTCGTTGCTGGTCGCATAGTCTATCGACGTGCCTGCCGCATTCACCGCCCACACCCGGTAGGTGTAGGTGTTGCCCGACATCACGGTCACGTCGGTGTAGGTCACCGTGCCGGTGCCGTTTTTTGGCCCGACTGTGATGAGTGGCGCAAAGTTCGCGGGGTTGGTAGAGCAACCGGCGCCGGTGCAACGGTAGATGACAAAGCCGGTCTCGTCGCTGGCGTTGTCGTTCCAGGTCAGAAGTACCTGAGGTCCAGGCTGAGCCTCTGCCGTCAGGTTGTTCGGGGACAGCGGAGGCGTCCCCGTCACCCCTGGCAACGAAACCACATTCGACATGATCGATGTCGTGATCGTCGAGTAGCCGGGCGTGGCCGAGTAACCAACCAGGTTGACCGCGGTGATGCGGTACCAGTAGACGTCGTTTCTACCTACCACGTCGGTGTAGGTGGTTACGTCGGCGGCCACAGTCGCCAGGTCCGTCCACGGTCCACTGTTGGTCAAGCTTCTCTGGACCAGGAAGCCGGTCTCGTTGCTGGAGCCGTCGGTCCAGGTCAAGACATTACTGCGACTGTTGCCCTGGAGCGTGCTCGTCCCACTCAGCAACGGTGCCGCGTTCGGCTGCCCGGCCACAGAGATGGGCCGCATCATGTCCATCTCCTCGTGGCTGAGGATGTGGCAGTGCCAGACGTACTCCCAGCCAAAGTTGGTCCAGACGTTGACGATGGGCTCGGTCGGGTTGTTGAAGGCATCGATGTTGGTGAACATCAGCGACGAGCCTGTGGGCATGGCCGGGTTAAGCGGGCGGGTGCTGTTCGGCAGCACCTCGTCGAAGGGTGTCACAGGCACGATCGGCCGCACCGCCACGATGGTGTCCTCCAGCGGGCTGATGCGCACGGTCTCCTTCCAGCCGCGCTCGTTGGGGTCGACCGTGCGGATGATCGCGTCCCAGCCGACGCGGTTCAGGACCTGGACGTCAAAGAGGTGGAAGTGGATGGGGTGGGTGTCGACGCCGTTGTGCGTAATCTTCCAGATCTGGCTGCCGTCGTCAGCCGTGGCGATCGGGGTCACGGTTACATCGGTCCTCGGCAGATTCGTCGCGTCGAACAGCTCGCTGGCCGGGTTGACGAAGGGATAGAGGATCATGTTCTGCACGCCGGCCTGCGGGTTCGGCGACTCAAGGCCGAGGAAGCCGCTCATGCGCCCATACTCACGGTCGAAGGCTTCGCCCATCTCGTCCTGGATCTGCTTTGGTTGGAGGGACATCGTCAGCGTGCCTGAAAGCGTGTTAAGCGTGTTAAAGGTCAGCGACGTGTCAAAGATCTGCACCAGGCCATCCATGGCCGTGAAGGAGGTGCCGTAGGCCGAGTTGTACGCTTGCTGGCCGACGATGATGGGGTGCTGGCTCGACTCAAAGACGCCCGATCCATCGGGCTGGTGTGCAAAGGCGGCCTCTAGCGGGGCGACGTCGTAGGCCGTTGCCGGGGCGGTATTCGCCACCACGATCTGCATGACGGTGCGGATGTTGGGGCCATAGCCGGGCAACGTCGGCGGTGTGCCGCCGGTATCACGCAAGTCGGGGTTGCCCGTGTAGTAGTCGTAGCGCGGGTCGCGGGCGGGGAAGGCCGCCGGGGCGTCGTTGTATAGGATCAGCGTCTGGCCCGCAAAGGCCGAAAAGTCGACGATGGCGTCCGCGCGTTCGGCCGGACCGAGGAGCAGGGAGTGCTGATCCACGTTGCCGGCGTTGAACACCGTCGGATCGGTCACCCAGGTGATGGGCTGGGGTGGGATGACCACCGGGGCGGGCAGGAAGCCGCCCTCGATGCCGATTTGGATCCAGTCTGGGCCCTCGGTGCCCACCACCGGGGTCGGGAAGACGCCGGGCGGGTCCAGCAGGGCAGCCGCCACCTCGTCGGGATTTAGAGCCACTTCGGTGCAGGCCACGCCAGTGCTCTCGGCCGCCGGAGTGGGGTTGGTGGCCACGTCGCAGGCCACGCCGTTGGCGTCGACGGCCTGGTAAAAGCTCAGGTTAAAGAAGCGGTCGCTGGCCGCATTCAGGAAGCGCAGGCGGTAGGCCTTTGGATCGACCGTGATCGTCGGGTACACGGTGCCGTTGACCACGGGCGTGTCGTTGAAGGCCTCCATGCCCATCGAGTTATACGGGGTGCCGGGCATCAACGGCGGTTCGCACCACCCCGCCACAGCAGGATCGCAGGCCGGTTCGTAGTACGGGTTGGGGATCGGCCCGTAGGAGATGTTGTTGGTCGGCGGCCAGAACCAGGGCCCGTAGGCCCAGCGGCCGAACTGGTTGACGCCCGAGGGATCGCCGGGGTTCTGGGCTGGGGAGTAGACGTGGGGCAGCCACAGGTTGCCCTCGCCTCCCCAGCGGCTGTAATCCCAGGTTTCGTCAGAGACCTGGATCTGCGCCAGGCTGGGCACGAAGGTCTTGTCCTGGACAACCAACGGGATGGTGTCGGCAGGGCCGGGGATCAGCCCCTGGCTGATGAGCGAGTCCTCGGTGGGATCACCGATGATGTACGGCGCAGCCTCGCCAGCGTAGACGTTCAGACGGGTGATGCCCCAGGCATGGTCGTGATAGAACATCAACCGCGCGCTCTGCTGGTTGGTCCAGTAGTAGGTCTGCGAGCCCTTTCCCGGGTTGTTCGTCGCGCCCAGCTCGGCACAGGTCAACTGTCCCGCGCAAGCAGTGATCGGGGCGCCGGTCGCATCGAACCACATGTCGGGCACGTACTCGACGCTCACGCCCTTGTTCTCCACGGCGTTGAAATGATCCGGCGCCGCAGGATCCGCGAGGAGTTCTGCGTCGGGATAGGGCAAGAGCTCGTCCGCAGGCGTGATCCACTGGTGTGGTGTGCCGTCGCTGATCCAGGGGCTGATGCCGCCGTGCAGGTGCACGGTCGCGCGGTTTTCAGTGAAGCAGCCCACACTCTTCTCGACCGTCGAGGACGAGTCGCACGTCGGATTCTGCGGCTCGGTCTCCGGCATGCCGCGCAGGTCTGGGCCCATGCCCGAACCCATGACCGTCGTATCGGTCGGGATGAAGAGGTTCCCGCCCACACCGGCTGGCAGCAGGTTGCGGAACAGGATGCGCACGGCGCGGTCCTTGGTGGCAGCGATGGCCGCACCCAGGTAGTGAGGCTCCGTCACACCACAGTAGCCGGTAGAGACAGGCGTGCCCAGCGGGTCGAGCGGATCGTTGAACAGCTCAACTCCAGTCGTGCAGGGGATCATTTCTCCCGTTAGCTGCACATAACCGCGCAGCAGCGTTCCCAGGCCCGTCTCCCCAGCCAGGTCGGAGTGCATCTGCTCCCGATACTGGATGGCCGCGATCTCGTAGTAGTCCGAGCCGGCAAACGTAGTGGTGTCCGGGACTGCTACAGGGATAAACTGACCCAGGTTGTTCGCGCCACCCTCACCCAGGCCCGCCAGCCCGTCCACGAACTTGCGGATGCCGCCGGTGACGGTGATGGTCGTGGTGCCGGAAATGACTGTCGGCAGCGGGCTGTTGGCATAGTTGGGGTGGCTGAAGTAGTGCGGCGGGTCCCCGGCCACAGCCGCAGGCATGGCCGCCATCGCTTCGACGGTCAAGCCGTCTTCTGCGGCCGCCTGCCGGTCCGCAGGCGTGATCCTCTTCTCTTTCTTCACTTTCTCTTTCTGGATCTTGTCTTTATACCATTTTTCAAGATCCGGCTGATTACCCTGCCCCTGGCTCTGTGCTTGATCCCGGGCAATTACAGGGGCACTGGCCAATAGGAGGGAAGCAAGCATCAGAAACGTCAGCAATCGATTGAGCAAGTTTCGTTTGGTCATGAAGTTTCTCCTTTTGCGGCAGATATCAATGATACGGCAGCCTTTCCTCGGCCTCATGGCTGGCTAGACCATCGTCACTGCGTGGGAAGCTGGTGATCTGTCCCGCTTGATAAGCCCTTGGATCAAGCACCCCTGGCCAGACGTCT
Source organism: Anaerolineae bacterium (assembly GCA_023544525.1). Classification (GTDB taxonomy): domain Bacteria; phylum Chloroflexota; class Anaerolineae; order JAAYZQ01; family JAAYZQ01; genus JAMJFU01. Next base: position 10,277 of record JAMJFU010000126.1, read on the forward strand.
CGCGTCAGGTGGGGCTGCAGAGCCGGCAGGGGAGGCGCGCCTGCCGGCCTCCGAACCGAGAAAAGCTCATAGGCAACTCCCTTCTATTCCGCTACCCTTTCTGGATAGGACTGGCATCCGCCGCCAAAGCGGAGCTGGCGGCCGGGGTGGCCCCATGCCATCCTTGCCGGTCGGGATCTCGTCACACTGGCTGTCCAAGCCCAAGGGCTTTGGGCACGATGCGCCGCATCTGGGCGGCGCGTACTGGTTTCTCCAGGCAGCAGTAGACGGCCAGCTGTTGGGCGGCCAGATCGGTCTCGTGGCTGCGAAAGGCGGTGATCCAGATTACTACAGTCTCCTGGTTTGTCTTTCTGA
>JAMJFU010000127.1 GCA_023544525.1 Anaerolineae bacterium
ATAGCAGGCGCTTGTGCTTTTGTCAAACCGCTTACGCCCGGGATCCGTTGTCGCCTTGGGCAATGGCAAGGATGCCAGCGCGCAAGGCTTGTACCGTTTCCCGCTGGGAGTCGTTGAGTGTGCCAGCATGCAGGGCATCCACGAGGGCCAGCAACTGGCCGCTGTCGGGTGGATTACCCGCACGCTCGCCACCCTCGAAACGACCCTCGATCTCGGTCATGGCCCGGTAGTAGTCGGCCGCGACCGTGCCATCGTACAGGCGAGCATAGCCCAGCGTGGTGTCGATGAACTTGTGACCCAGGATCGTCTGCACGGTCAGGATCGGCGCCCCGGCGATCAAGAGCTACGTCGCATCGGGTGGAAGGGCAGGGGGACGCACCGTAGCGGGTGTGCGTTTCGGCCTAGCTGCCTCCGAACCAGACGGGGCCCTTGGCACTGCATCCGGCCGTCCAGCATCGTCACTTCTGAACCACTGGCGTGTGTTCCCATGATGATGGACCAGGTGGCACGTCCGGGACAGCAGCACGGTCTGATGTGCCAGCCCGGACGCTGTCACGAGGCATGCTCCGATCTTGGCCCGTTTCGCTTTCTTCAGCCTGGTTGCGTGAAGATGGGAAAGGCGCTATGCTTGGCGCAATAGCTCGTGGCCGATCTCTCCCAGAAGAAACGGAAGATTTGGACGGGAGAAGCTGAGTTCAGGCGCCGGGAGGCGGTGATGAAGCGCAATGAGACCAGTCAATCGGGCAATATCGAGCCCGGGAGGCGCAAGGACGAGGGTGCTGAACCGAATGGAAGGAAACTGGGTGGGCAGTGTATAAACCAGGCGTTCGTATTCGCTGCGGGAGAGCATGAAAGTCGTTCAGGCGGCTGCAGCAGCGTGGCGTAGCTGTACAGGCAGCGATTGTCGGCGCAGCAGGTCGCGGTAGGTGCGCTGTCGACTCAACCACACTTTGTAGAGGCCATGCCACTCGAGGAAATCTGTGAATTGCGGGCTCTCGCCATCGTCGAATTCGGATAGTTGTCCCGATTCCATCGCTTCATAAAAGTCGCGGGACAACAGACCGTATTTGTCTTCAAAGGATCGTAGCTGCCACTCGATCCAATGGATTTCGCGGACAAGTTGGCGCAATTCCATGCCATCGCTCCTTTATCACTGTACAACAGCCTGTGAACGATTATACCACACGCGGGTGGACGTAGCAAGAGTCGACGAGGGCTTGATTGGAGGGGACGATCGTGGTCGTGACGCCGCGAGGCGTTCGTATCTGGCGCGCCAGCGGCTTGTGGATGTGGCAAGCTGCGTGCATAAGAACGGCGCCGGAATACCTGTTCCGGCGCCGTTGACCAACTGACTACTCGTGGCCGGATCTGCCCCAATACTGCACAGATCCCGACCTGCCAAACCGCTTCATAATGGCCCCTTGGAGCCCGTTTCCGGGCGGGCCTTGTACAGGGCTTGCGATACTTCTGGCTCGTAAGGTCTTCCCGGTCGAGTGCCTCTACTCGTGGGATCCGGCATGGCGCTCAGGCCAGGGGCCGGCTTGGTACGGGAGAGATCCTCAGAGCCACCGTCTTGACCGGTTCGTTTACCTCGATGGTTCCCTCCTTTCCACTGCACGTCGTCTTGGTGTGGTCTGCGACCGCGACGGACGCACCCTATGGAACACCTTTCCGCTCTTACCCGGTGGTGGCGTTGGATCCCACCGCGGTTCAACCCTATTATACCACAGGCAGGTGGGCTTTGCCCTACGTTCACTCCACGCCAAGCCTACGCTGCCGGGTGGGTGCGCCACTGCGTTTCAGGGCGCCTCAACGGCCGCGAGGCCGGTGGTGAACCGGATCCCGTCAAAGGCAACAGCCAGGAACGGCTCGGTGGCACCCTCGCCCACCACGATGCTGACAGGCCGCATCCAGTCCAGGGACTCGATCGCGGTACCCGGGGCAGCACCCTGGACCCCGACCATGGCGTGGCCCCAGCGGAATTTCTCGCGCAGGTCGCCGCTGGCGCCAATGCCGCGCAGCGCGTCCACCGCTTCCTGGCCCAGCAGGCGCGAGGCCTCGTCGGCGGCCGCGACGGCGACAAGATGCCCGGTTGGCACGTCGCGCAGCATGTCGGCCAGCGCCTGGCTGGCCCCGGCGTCCAGGTGCGTGTCGAACGAGGCGACCTGCTCCAGGGAGCCGGTCTGGGGATCGAGGACGGCTACATGGTAGCCGCGCTGGCCCAACGCGACATCGCGGCCGTCGACATAGATGTGGCCAAAGCTGCCCACATCCAACCCGGCACTCTGCACCACCAGGTTGACCGGCGACTCGACGCCCGTGCTGCCGATGGCCCGCGGCGAGACCTGAGCGCTGCCCGCGGGATAGCGTTCTTCGAAGTGCAACCGCACCTCGTTGAGGCCCACGTCGACGGGCAGGCTGAGTTCATAGTCCTGCCAACCCGGCGCCAGCGCAACCGGTTCCGACTCCCACTCCTCGACCTGCAGCCGCAACTGCTGGCCTGGCCCAGGGGCGTAGGCGCGAAAGGCCAGCCGGGCCTCCTGGCCGGACAGGGGGACCAGCAGGCGTGCCTCCTGTCGCTGGGCCCATATGATGCCGGCGGCCGGCACGCCCCAGCCTTCGGCAAAGCTCAGCCTGGCCAGGTCGTCGCCCGGCTCGATATCCCAGCGTTCCGGCCAGGGCGGAAGTTGGACCCGGTAGGCCACGATCTGGCCGTCGTCGTAGAACGCCTGCACGGGCATGGTGGACTCGACATAAGGGATCATCCCCGGGCCTGTCTCTCCAGGATGGACGACGATGGCCTGGATGTCGAAGAAACGGAGCACCTGGGGCGCCAGGGCACGATCGCGCTCCACGACCGCGGGCGCGACGGGTTGGCCGGTCTCCAGGGCGATCAGGGTATTGATCAGCGGCGCCTCGGTAAAGTACTGGAATTTGAGTGGGGGGTTACGCGATGTATTGCCGGCCAGCAGGCGCTTCTGGTGGACCGACTGGTAGTACTGCTGGAACATGATAGTTGGATGCTGTGTGCCCGTGACCCGGAAGCCGTTGCGCCAGGCTACTGGCAGATCCAGCAGGGCAAAGTCGCCGGGCATCTCGCGCTGCAGGGTCCGGTACACGTCCGGCACCCGCATGTCTGACAGGGGCAGGGGCATGGACAGGTGCTCGAAGAGCAACAGGAGGACGAGCAGGGGGGCGGCCAGGTGCACAAACCTGGATCGTGAGGGCCTCTGCCTGGACAGGAGGAAGGAGAGGCCAAAGGCGACCAGCATGGCCAGGCACAGCAGGAGCATGACGCTGTAGCGGCTGGGGTAGCGGTTACCCTCAAAGAAGGGCAGGCGGGCCACCAGGGCAAAGGGCAACGGGACTCCTGTGCCCTGGCCGTTGACGCGCAGGCTGGGCCCCAGCGTCAGCAACCAGAACAGGGCAGCCGCGAGGCTCCAGAAGCGGACCGTCCGGCGGCGCCAGCCATAGAGGATGCCCACGCTGGCCAGGATCAGGACGCCGTACCCAACGTACACGTGCTGGCCCACGCTATGTCCAACGCCGAGGCCCTCCACGAGTGAGCCGAAAAGGGGATGGAGGCTGGAGGGCACGAAAAAGCCCAGGAGGTCTGCCGAGTAGGCACCGGCAAACCCGCCGCCCTCGACCAGGATGTCGCCCGCGGCGAGCAGATCGGGCAGCATCATGGCCAGCATGGGGCTGAGGCCGGCGGCAAAGAGGATAGCCACGATGGCCAGGCCAACTCCCAGGCGCCCAAGTTGGGCGATTTGCCCTTTCCTGAGGCGGACGATCGCCTGCCACAGCAGCCAGAGCGCGGTGAAGAGCACCAGGAACGTGGCATAGGTCAGCTCGGCGTAGGCCTGCAGCACGAGAAAGAGTGCGGCCAACACAGGATCGCGCCACCGCCGGCCGGGTGACTGCCGGGGCCCGCTACCTACCTTGAGCAGGTAGAGCACGTAGAAGGGGATCCACTGCGAGCTGGCTATGTTCCATTGGCCCAGGGCGGCGTAGTTCAGCTTGTTGGCGGCAAACCCGTACAGCAGGCCGGCGGCGAAGGCGGGTAACACGGACCACCAGCCGCCCAGGCGACCCGGGAGCTTTGCTCCCCGGGGCTGCTGTGATTCGCCGGGCGGCACGTACCGGGCCAGCAGATAGCTTGCCAGCAAAAAGGCTCCGTAGGCACTGAGCACAAACGACGAGAGCAGGAGGAGATTGCTGGCGGGAACCAGGCCCACGACCACCTGCAGCGGGATCGATAGCAGGCCGTTCAAGACGGTCAGGGTGTAGAGGGAGAGGTTAATGCCCAGGGGGTAGAAGAGATAGTTGCAGTCGAAAGGATTGGTGCCCAGCTCGAGGAGGGCGTGGGGCACCCACCACAGGTTCCAGGTCAAGGGCGGATCGTCGACACCATTGCCGGGCACGTGGCTGCCGAATTGGACGAGCAGTGGCCAGGTCAGTGCCAGAGCCAGGAGCGTATAGGCCACGAGGGCCAGCAGGCGCGCGCGCCGTTGGGTGTGGAATCGTCGCAAGCTCCCCTTCCTTCCGCCGGACCATGATACCACCCGCGACCGATTTTGGCAACTTTACATTTCTGCTCAATTGGGATAGAATACGGCGCGAGCAACCAGTCCATGTCCGGGTCAGGCTCCCTCGATGGTGGAGGGGCGCCGGGGCAGAGAGGGGCTTAACGGCCACGATGAACTATCGCGATGCGCTGTCCTACATCTACCACTTCACCGACTATGAGAAGCGAGGGTTTGCGGCCTATGCGCCCGAGTTCTACAGCCTGGACCGGGTACGCCGCCTGTTGGCCTTGCTGGGCGATCCCCAGGACGCGTTCCAGGCCATACACATCGCCGGGACCAAGGGCAAGGGCTCGACGGCAGCGTTGGCCGAGTCGATGCTGCGGGCGGCGGGGTACCGGACGGGGCTGTACACCTCGCCACACCTGCACAGCTACCGGGAACGGATCCAGGTTGGTGGGGAGCTGATCTCGGAGGGCGACGTCGCCCGTCTCATCCACGAGTTGCGGCCCGTGGCTGAGCAGATCCCGGACATCACCACCTTCGAGGTCATGACGGCGATGGCCTTTGGCTGGTTTGCTGAGCAGGCTGTGGATTGGGCTGTGCTGGAGGTGGGCTTGGGCGGGCGGCTGGACGCGACGAACGTGATCAGCCCTGCTCTGGCCGTGATCACGTCGATCAGCCTCGACCATATGCTCATCTTGGGTGACACCATCCACCAGATCGCCCAGGAGAAGGCGGGCATCATCAAGGAGGGCGTGCCCGTGGTCTCTGCGCCCCAGCCCGACGAAGCTCTGGCGGTGATCGAGGCTGTATGCCAGGAACGTGCGGCGCCCCTGACGCTCGTGGGGCGCGATTGGACCTGGCAAGCAGGCCGGTCGGACCTGGACGGCCAGCACTTTGCCATCATGAGCCAGTCTGAGGTGCTGGACGACCTGTGGATGCCACTGCTGGGCCGGCACCAGTTGGTGAATGCCACCACGGCGGTCGCTGCGCTGCGTGCGCTGCCCGGGCAGGCGGGCACACTGCCGCCCTCTGCCATCCGGGCTGGGTTGCACGACGTGGTCTGGCCCGGCCGGCTGGAGATCCTGAACCGTTCGCCCTTGGTCGTGGTCGACAGTGCCCACAACGGCGACTCGGCAGAGAAGCTGATGGCCGCGCTGGAGGAGCACCTGGACTTCCAGCGGCTGATCCTGGTTCTGGGTGCGTCACCCGACCACGCCACGCCTGAGATGCTCACCGCGCTTCTTGCTGAGGCGAGTGCGGGCACGGCCACCCAGTCTCACCATCCCCGGGCTGCTGAGCCAACGTGGCTTCGGGAGCGCGCCGCCGAACTCGGGTTCCATCTGGACTGCAGTGAGTCGGTGTCCGAGGCATTGGAGTGGGCTTTGGCCGGGGCTGGGCCGGACGACCTGGTCCTGTGTACGGGGTCGGTGTTCGTGGCAGCCGAGGCCCGGCTGGCCTGGTTCGAGCGAGAGGGCATCGAGCTGCCACCGCTTGATCCAGCCTAGCCATAGTTTGTCTTTTCGGTTGTCCTATGCTATATTGCACCCAATTCACCAGTTTCTGCGGAGGCAGTGTACGCCTTGAGTTATGATTTCGACTTTGGTCTCTTTGACGTAGAGGGCTTTCTCGACGACGCGGAGGAAGGTCTGTCGGACGACTTCCCGGTCGTGCCGCTTCGGGACATGGTCGTCTTTCCCCATATGATGACGCCTCTCGTCGTCGGCCGGGACCGTTCTCTGAAAGCAATAGAAGCCGCTGTGGCCAACGACAATCTCCTGGTGGTCGTCGCCCAGCGCGATCCCGAGGTCCAGGAACCAGAGATAGAGGACCTGTATACCATCGGGGTGGAGATGGTGGTGGGGCGTACCCTGCGCATGCCCGATGGCACGACGAACGTGCTGGGTCAGGGCCGGCGCCGGGTGCGGATCCTCGATCTGCCCGAGACGCGGCCGTATATCCGGGCCAGGATTCAGCCCATTGCCGAATCGCAGCAGGTCACTCTCGGTACCGAAGCGCTGATGCGCGCTGTGCTGTCCCTCTTTGAAAAAGTGGTGCAGCTTTCGCGGGTGCTGCCCGAGGACGCCTATGTGGCGGCCATGAATATCTCGGAGCCAGGGTCACTGGCCGACATGATCGGCTCGCTGTTGGACCTGGAGCTGCAGGAACGCCAGGAGCTCCTGGAGATCATCGAGCCGGCCGAGCGCCTGCAGCGTCTCAGTGTGTTGCTGGCCAATGAGTTGGACGTGCTGGAGCTAGAGTTCAGCATCCATGACCGCGTCCAGCAGGAAGTAGACCGCTCGCAGCGCGAATACTACCTGCGCGAGCAGATGCGGGCCATCCAAACCGAGCTGGGTGAGATGGATCTGGAAATGGCCGAGATCCAGGAGATCGAGGAAAACATCACCCAGTCCGAGATGCCGGAAGAAGTGCGGGCCAAAGCCTGGAAGGAGTTGGGCCGCCTGCGCTCCATGCCCGCTGCGTCGCCTGAGACGGCCATTGTCCGTACTTACCTGGACTGGCTGTTGGAATTGCCCTGGGTCCAGGCGACGGACGACAACCTGGACATTGCCAACGTGGGCAGGGCGCTCGACGCCAACCACTATGGGCTGCCCAAGGCCAAGGAACGCATCCTGGAGTACCTGGCTGTGCGCAAGCTCTCGGAGGGACAGCCTTCGACGCGCAGCCCAATCCTCTGTTTCGTGGGCCCGCCAGGCACAGGCAAGACGTCGCTGGGGCGGTCCATCGCAGAGTCCCTGGGCCGCAGCTTTGTCCGGGTGTCCCTGGGCGGCATCCGTGACGAGGCCGAGATCCGGGGGCACCGGCGGACGTACATCGGGGCCTTGCCGGGGCGTATCATCCAGACCATGCGCAACGCCGGGACGGTCAACCCCCTCTTTATGCTGGACGAGATCGACAAGGTCGGGGCCGATTTCCGCGGCGATCCTTCTGCCGCGTTGCTGGAAGTGCTCGATCCGGAGCAGAACTATGCCTTCTCGGATCATTATCTCGACGTGCCCTACGACCTGTCGAAGGTCATGTTCATCACCACGGCCAATATCCTTGGGCCGGTGCCGCCCGCCCTCCGCGACCGGATGGAGGTCATCGAGTTTCCCGGCTACATCGAAGAGGAAAAGCTGGCGATAGCCCGCAAGTTCCTGATCCCCCGGCAGCTCAGCGAGAATGGGCTCGACCAGCCAGACCGCAGGCTCAAGTTCTCCGAGCAGGCGCTGCGGGGCATGATCCGGGACTATACGTACGAAGCAGGTGTTCGCAACCTGGAGCGCGAGATCGCCCACGTGTGCCGCAAGGTTGCGCGGCGCATCGCTGAAGGCAAGGCGACACCGCGTCACGTCACCGTCCAGTCCCTGACCAAGTACCTGGGGCCACCCCGTTTCTTGCGCGATCAAGGGGACCGGGCCGACGAGGTGGGCCTGGCCATGGGCATCGCCTGGACCGAGGCCGGTGGGGACGTGCTGCCGGTTGAGGTGACGTTGATGAATGGCAAGGGCTCTCTGATGCTCACCGGCCAGTTGGGCGAGGTCATGCAAGAGTCAGCCCAGGCAGCCCTCTCCTACGCGCGCTCTCATACCCACGATCTGGGCATCAGCGATATTGATTTTGACAAGCTGGACATCCACATCCACGTGCCCGAAGGCGCGGTTCCCAAGGATGGCCCTTCGGCCGGCATCACCATGGCCACCGCCCTGATCTCGGCGCTCATGCAGCGCCCCGTCCACCGTGACGTGGCGATGACGGGCGAGATCACGTTACGCGGCCGGGTGCTGCCCATCGGCGGGCTGAAGGAAAAGGTCCTGGCCGCCCACCGGGCTGGTCTCAGGACGGTCCTGCTGCCGCAACAGAACAAAAAAGACCTGGTCGAGATCCCCCGCCAGGTCAGGCGTGACCTGAAATTTGTCTTTGTAAGTCGAATGGACGAGGTGTTGCCGGTGGCGCTGCTCGATGAGCCCGGCGTCTCCTGGCCGGATCATGGTCTGGGGGCAAAAGGTCATAGGTCGGCGAAAAACCGGACAGGATAAGAAAGCACCGTGGACCCAACCAAGGCCGTCACCATCGTCATCCTGGGCGTAGCGTGGCTCTCTTTGCTGTTTGCCACCTTTCGTCCGCCCGACTCGCCCAAGATCTCCCGTCTCCTTCTGTTCCAACTGCTCCTCCTGGTCAGTCTTGCCCTGGGCTACATGTTCCTCATTTACGTACTGAGGTACAATCCCAATCCGGCCCGTGTCAGCATCGCGCGCTTTATGAGCAAGGACAGGATGATCTACCTGGGCGATCTTGTGCCGGGCGTGTATGACCTGGACTACTTGAGCCGGGTTGACACCGACTATGAGCCAGAGGATATCCCGGAGGAGTGGCTGGCCTTCTACCAATATGACGTCAGTACCCCGCCCGAAGGCTCACCCCAGGGGCCCTTTGGGGCGGCCATCTACGACTATGACCTTTGCCGGCCGCCGGCCATCCTTTCATTCGAGTTGGCCCCGGTGAATTACGACTATTTGGGGCAGAACTGGGCTGGGGCTGGCGTAGCGAACATCATCCCTTACAACGATCCCGTTTCGGCCTACGAGGACCGGCCCGAGGTGATCATCAACGGCTACACGCTTGGGGCAGTCACGGATCTCAACATCTTTCGCAAGACCGGGGTACCCCTGGGTTGTCTGCAGCGCCAGGAGTGGCAGCGGGTCCATCCCGGCGAAGCCTTCCCCAATCCCATCCGCTACGAGAACATAGGCTCCTTCCGGGGCAACTACCGGATACGCAGGGGCGGTGCGACCGTCACGGTTGTGGACCGCTCGCCCTTTGAGCGCAGCCAGATCACCATCGAGCGCCAGTACCGCCCGCTGGATGGCAGCTATTTCCAGGCAGGCACGGACCGTCTGCTGGACCCGGTAGAGTTCACTCTGGCCTTCGGTCCCGGAGAACCCGACCAGGTGCCAGGGGTGTACTATCCGGAGAAGACGGTCTTGGCTTTCTACAAGAACCTGGGCAAGGACCGCGCCAGCCTGGAAAAGGCCAGTAGCTGGCTCAGCGAGGATGCCCAGGCGCTCTATGACATCGAGAGGGATCCGTTCGGCCTGTCGACGGCAGAGGATAGCGTGGCCCGGGCCCGGAGCAAGCTGGCACGGGTCCTGGTCTGGGAGATACGCTACGTACCCAACACCGATGCCGAGCGGCTGCACGAGACCCGCGAGGTGACAGTCCAGGTGGTGGGCGTGAACGCCGACGGAGAGATCGACTATGCCCACCCCTGCCAGGTGACCTGGTCTGTCGTCGGCGTGCCCAATGCCAGGGCCCTGCCCTACGGTTGCGAGTGGCGCCTGGAAACCTACTGGACGACCTGTGTGGGTGGCAAATAGGCTGGGCCGCGCCGCCCGGTCCGGCACACAGCAGGTCACCTGAGACCTGAGCGATGGAACCGGTGCCCAACAGGCTGGATCCCCCCGCCGAAGGGTCAGAGTACGCCTACAAACCAGAGGCCACCACGCCTGCCAGCCTGGCAGAGACGCTGGTGGCCTTTGCCAATGCTGGTGGAGGCACCGTCCTGATCGGCATGGATCCCCGCAGCGGCGAGCCCCGCGGCCTCCAGGATCCCGAAGCTGCGCTGGACCGTGCCCTGCAGGCTGCCCTGTCCGTTGACCCGCCCCTGATCATCCCCATGCCCCAGGTGGTGGAGGCAGGTGGCCAGCCGCTCCTGATGGTCAGCGTGCCGGCTGGCCTGTCTCACGTCTACAGCTACCGGGGCAAATACCTGGTGCGCGATGGCAGGCAGAACCGCCCCCTGGACCCACGCCAGCTGCGGAGGTTGATGATGGAGCGCGGGGCCGTCAGTTTCGAGGATCTCATCCCCGACGCAGCGCGGGCAGAGGATATCGATTGGGCCAAGGCTGAGCAGTACCTCGCCAGCCTGGCGGGGCTGCGGGCCCTGCCGCGCGAGGAGGCCCTGTTGCGGCGGGGGTGCTACGCTCAGAGCAGCGCTGGTCTGCGGCCGACCTATGCCGGCTTGCTCCTCTT
>JAMJFU010000128.1 GCA_023544525.1 Anaerolineae bacterium
CCTACAGCCTGTTAGTCCCCGACCTGGACCTGGCCGGCGCCAGCCGGGCATTGATGGATACGATGATCGCTGGCCTGTCCGCCAGCGGGGAGGCGGGATCGAACTGACCGTGGCAGGTAGGTGGCACAGGCGCCTGTTCCCCGCTGGCGGGTGCTTTTGGCCGTTCAGAGTGACGAGGAGGTTGAGATGAGCGCTAGTCTGTTGGTGATCGTCGTGGCCGCAGGCCTGCTTGGGCTCCTGTCGGGCTGGCTGCTGCCCATCCTATTCAAGAGCCGCCGTCCGTTCGGCCTGGGCGGCGACCTTCTGGTGAGTACCATCGCGGCCGTCGCGCTGGCCTACGTCGAGTGGGTCTGGATCCTGCCTGCCCTGGGCTTTGAGCCTGGATGGCTGTCGATCGCGGCCGCCATCGGCGATCCCGTTGGCCTGGCCTGGGTCTGCCTGTGGCTGATGCGCAAGATCCGGCCGTGAGATGAACCTGCTGCGTACCTGGGCCATCATGCGCAAGGAGGGCCGCCACATCATGCGGGACCGGCGCTCCTTCATCCTGGTGACCATTTCGCCGGTCTTTTTGCTGATGGTGATGGCCTATACGTTCATGGTGGACATCAAGAACGTGGCGGTGGCGGTGATGGATCGCGACCGCACGCCGCTCTCGCGGCGCTACATCGCCGGCCTGGGGGGCACGGGCGACGTGCTGGTCCGCTATGTGGCCGGGGACTATGGCCAGCTAGAGCACTGGCTGATGACCAGCCAGGCCAAGGCGGCGCTGGTGATACCGCCTGGCTTTGAGGCCACCTTGCGCAGTGGGCGGGAGGCATCTATCCAACTCCTGGTCGAGGGTACGGAGCCGGTGACGGCCAACACGGCGATGGCGCACGTGGGTGGCTATACGCGCCAGTTCGCGCTGGAGGTGGCGGGGGACGCAGCGGCCCGGGCCGGCCTGGACCTGGAACCGGCGGCGCTGTCGCCCATCGACCTGCGGATGCGCACCTGGTACAATCCCACGCTAGAGATGGTCATCGGCTTCCTGCCGGCTTTGGTGGCCATGGTCATGGGCATGCCGGGGGTGACGACCACCCTGGCCCTGACCCGCGAGAAAGAGCATGGCACGCTGGAGCAGCTGATCGCCACCCCGCTGCGTCGCTCGGAACTGCTCATCGGCAAGCTCATCCCCTACGTCATCAGCGGCCTGTTTGGCGTAGCGCTGTGCGTCCTGGCGGCAGTCTACTGGTTCGGGTCGCCGTTTGAGGGCAGCCTGCTGCTTTATCTCGTCCTCTCGGTGGATTTCCTGCTGGCGACCCTGGCCATTGCCCTGGTCATGTCGGTCTTTGTCAAGACACAGCAGGCCGCGCAGCTGGGGGCCATGCTGGTCTTTTTCTTCCCCGGCTTTTTCCTGTCGGGCATCTTTTACCCGCTGGTGAGCATGCAGCCCCTGATGAAGATGGAAGCCTACATGGTGCCCACGACCCACTATGTGAACATCAGCCGGGGCATCTTTCTCAAGGGCCAGGGCCTCGAGGTCCTGTGGCCCTATGCCCTGGCCCTGCTGGCCATGGGCCTGGTCTTTATGACCCTGGCCATCCTGCTGTTCAGGAAGAAGCTGGCCTGAGCCAGGGAGGCGAAACGGTGAGAGACAGGCATTGGAGGACGACGCGGTAGGCAGGTGTTGACCCGAATCTGGACCCTGGCAACCAAAGAACTGATCCAGCTCTGGCGGGACAAGATGATCCTGCTCTTTGTCTTCTTCGGGCCCATCACCGAGCTGGCCCTCGTCGCCTGGGCCACCTCGGGCGACATCGAGCACCTGCCGACCGCCGTCGTGGACCGGGACCACAGCCCGGCCAGCCGGGCGCTGGTGCAGGCCCTGGAGAATACCGGGACCTTTGACGCCGATTACTACCTTCCGGAGGAGGCGCAGGCCCAGGAGCTCATCGACATGGGCACCGTCCTGGTCGCCGTGTTCATCCCCCGCGGCTTTGAGGAGGCCCTGACCTCGGCCCGGGAGCCTGCCCAATTGCAGGTCATCCTCGACGGCGCGGATCCCAGCGCTGCCCGGACCGCGGCCGGGAGTGCTGAGCAAGCGATCGCAGCCTTCGGCCAGGGAGCGGCCCTAGAGCGGCTGGGGCCCCTGGCCAGCGGCTGGGGCGAGGTGATCAAGCTGGACCTGCGGGTCTGGTTCAACGAGGAACTCAAGACGTCCAACTACGAGGTCCCGTCCGAGCTGGGCTTTATGCTGGTCGGCGTGGCGTTGATGTTGGCTTCGCTGGGCATCGCCCGCGAGCGGGAGCTTGGCACCCTGGAGCAACTGATGGTGACGCCCCTGCGCAGCACAGAGCTGATCTTTGGCAAGGCCTTGCCCGTGCTGTTCCTCTCCTACCTGAACTTTCTGTTGATGCTGGGGCTGGTGGTCTTTGCCTTCCGGATCCCCATGCGGGGATCGTGGTCGCTACTGCTGATCATTGCCTTCTTCTACCTGCTTATCGAGATGGTCTGGGGCCTGATGATCTCGGCCGTCTCCCGGACCCAGGTCCAGGCCCTGCTCCTGGCCTTCATGCTCATGATGGTCGAGGTCGTCTTTTCGGGCTATGCCTTTCCCGTGGAGAACATGCCGTGGCTCCTGCAGCGCATCGCCAACTTTGTGCCGATCAAACACTGGCTGCTGATCCTGCGCGGCATCCTGCTCAAGGGAGCTGGCGTGGATATCTTTTGGCGGGAGCTGCTAAGCCTGGCAGCGTTGGGTGTGGGGATCAATGTTGTGACCATATTCTTCCTGCGCAGGCGGCTGGAGTGAACTGAGGACGGGTGGTATCGTGTCGTATGTCTATATGAAGGTGCTCGAGTCGGCGCCGGCGCGCTACGATCGTGGCATGCAGATCCTGACTCTGGGCCGGCTCGAGCGGGTCAAGCGCGATGTAACCAGCCGGGTAACCGCGGGGGAGGCGGTGCTCGATCTGGGCTGTGGCACGGGCGCGCTGGCGGCCCGCCTGGCCCGCAAGGGTGCCCAAGTGACCGCGGTGGACACCTCGCCGGCCATGCTCGAGCAGGCCGCCGGGCGTCTGCGCCAGGAAGGTCTTGCCAGCCGGGTGGTGCTCCGTGAGCTGGGCGTCGCCGAGTTGGATGCCTTTGAGGAGGAGAGTTTTGGGGCTGTGACCAGCACGCTGCTGTTCAGCGAGCTTTCGGACGATGAGATCGACTATGCCCTGGCCGAGTGCCGGCGCCTGTTGCGGCCTGGAGGCCGGCTGCTGGTTGCCGACGAGGTGCTGCCCGGTTCGGCGTGGGGTCGCCTGTTGACCTTTTTGCTGCGGCTGCCCTTCGTCGTGCTCGCTTTCGTCCTGACCCAGACCACGACGCACCGGGTCCGGGATCTGGAGGGGCGCATCGCCAGGGCCGGGTTCCATGTGCTGGAGGTGTCAAGTTACTTGGGCGGGACGCTGCAGTTGGTGGTGGCCGAGTGAGGACGGGGGGATGGTGATGAGGGACGCTATCAAGAGCACTGTCGAAACCATGTTCCGCTTCTTCCCGTTCCCGACCAGCACGGGCCTGAGGGTCGTCGGCCGGCCGGGACGGGATGCACCGGTCCTGCTGACCTGCAACTTTGACCTGACGGTGCGCCGTGTGCTGCGGGCGTTGGAAGGTCTGAACTGCTACCTGCTGGTGGCCCCCAGCCGGGGCATCAACGTCTGGTGTGCCTCGGGGGGTGGCATCCTGAACGCCCATGCGGTCATCTCGGTGCTCAAGACCAGCGGCATCGCCGAGAAGGTGGACCATCGTACACTGGTCCTGCCCCAGCTCTCGGGGCCCGGCATCGACGCCGGACGGGTTGAGGCCGAGACCGGCTGGTCCTGCCGTTTCGGGCCGGTCTATGCCGAGGATGTCCCGGCCTATGTCGCCGCCGGCCTGCAAAAGACGGCAGAGATGCGCCGCGTCCGGTTCCCGTTGGGCGAGCGGCTGCAGATGGCCGTCATGTGGGCAGCGCCCATGTCGTTGCTGGTGGGCATTCCGCTGGCGATTTTCAGGCCGCACTTGCTGCCGGGTGTGCTGGCCCTCATCTGGGCCTTTAGCCTGTTTCTCTATGCCTTCTACAGGCCGGTGAAGCGCCTCGTGCCGGGACCGGTGGGCACGGTCAGGGTGCTGCTGCTGGGCCTCCTGGGCGTGGCGGGGCTGGCGGCCTGGAGCCTGGCTCTTGGCCACTGGCCAGCGGGGAGGCTGGTGGGCTGGTCCCTGGGCATCTTGGGCGTGGCCCTGGTCCTTGGTTTTGACCTGGAGGGCACGAGCCCGCTCGAGGCCGGCGCGACGGTGGGCTTTTGGGCGGCGCGCTGGCCCGGGGTTCTGAAGGTCTGGGCCCTGGTGGGCTACGAGCTGGAGCGGCCTTTCTCGCTGCGAGTGGACGTGGAGCGCTGCAGGGGCTGCCGGACCTGCGTCGAGGTCTGTCCCAAGGGAGTCTATGAGATGGTTCTGCAGGATGGCAGCCGGAAGTCGCGCGTGGCCCATCCGGCCGGCTGCGTGCAGTGCACGGCCTGCGTCAAGCAGTGCCCCAAGGAGGCGATCGTGGCCGACCCACCGATCCGTGTCTTTGCCGAGGTATGAACATGTGGCGCAAGGTGCTGTACATTGTCCTGGGCGTCCCGCTCCTGCTGGTGGCCTGGCATACGGTGGTGCGCATCGTCCGCCACTACTAGTTTCCCATCCCGGAATTCCTGGCAGGTGCCATCGACAATCCGTTGCGGCGCAGGATACAGCCTCCTGAGGAGATGCCGCTGCGCCATGCCGTCGAGCCTGGGATGCGTGTACTGGAGGTCGGGCCGGGCAACGGGCGCTATACGCTGGCCACCGCCCGGCGTGTGGGCCAGGACGGCCAGGTCGTCGCCGTCGACATCGAGCCCAAGATGGTCGAGCGAGTACGGTCCCGTGCCGGGGCCGAAGGCGTCACCAACGTCGAGGCGCGGCTGGCCGACGTATATGGCCTGCCCTTCGACAACGGGTCCTTTGATGCGGCCTACATGATCGCCGTCATCGGCGAGATCCCCGATCCCGACCGGGCGATGCGCGAGTTCTACCGCGTGCTCAGGCCGGGCGGCACGCTGGCTTTCAGCGAGTTGCTGCTGGATCCCGACTATCCACTTGCGAGCACCCTGGTCCGCAGGGCAGGCGCAGCCGGGTTCCGCTTGCGGGAACGGATCGGTGGCCTGTGGCACTATACGCTGGTCTTTGAGAAGTAAATGCGGGCCGGGAAAGGGCATTGCGAACTGAGGTCAGTCTGTGGCTGAGCAGAACAAGTACGTCATCGAAACCGAACGCCTGACGCGGCGCTTCAAAGCGGTCACCGCCGTGGATGGCCTGGACCTGTCCGTCCGTCGCGGGGAGATCTTTGGCCTGGTGGGCCCTGACGGTGCGGGCAAGACGACGACCATCCGCATGTTATGCGCCATCATGGACCCCACCGAGGGCTCGGCCCAGGTGGCGGGCTTTGACACGGTCCGCGACGCGGAGCAGATCAAGCGTCGCATCGGCTACATGGCCCAGCGCTTCAACCTCTACGGTGACCTGACGGTCTCGGAGAACCTCGACTTTTTCGCCGACATCTTTCAGGTGCGGGGCCGGACGCGGGCCGAGCGCAAGGAGCGTTTGCTCGAGTTCGCCCGCCTGACCGAGTTCCGCAAACGCCGGGCGGCACACCTGTCAGGTGGCATGCAGAAGAAGCTGGCCCTGGCCTGCACGCTGATCCACCAGCCAGAGATCATCTTTCTCGACGAGCCGACCACTGGCGTGGACCCGGTCAGCCGTCGCGAGTTCTGGGACATCCTGACCGAGCTGCACTTGCAGGACATCACCATCTTTGTGAGCACGCCCTACATGGACGAGGCCGAGCGCTGCTCGCGCGTCGGCTTGATGTACCAGGGCCAGATGATCGTCTGCGACGTGCCGGATCAGATCAAGGGGCTGGTTGCCGGCGAGCTGCTGGAGCTTCGCCCGGGCGATGCGAGCGACACATCGGCCCCGGGCCGTAGCCTGCGACGCGCTGAGCAGGCGGTCTCGGGCCTGGAGGGTGTGCTCGAGGTCCAGACCTATGGCGACCTGCTTCACGTGTTTGTCGACGACGCAGCCAGCCGCCAGGAGGCGGTGGTCGACGCCCTCCGGACTGCAGAGGTCCAGGTCATTGACGTGCGCCAGGTGCGGCCGCGCATGGAGGAGGCCTTTATCTCCCTGGTGCGCCGGCAGGAAGGGGCATCGGGAGGACTGGGTTAGCAGATGAGCGCGATAGGCCAGGTCCCTGAGCCCGAATCCCTGGTCGCGGATCGCAACAGCCGGGCCAACAACCACGCTGTCGAGGCCACCGGCCTGACCAAGCGCTTTGGCGATTTCACCGCGGTCGACGGTGTCAGCTTTACGGTCGGCCGGGGTGCCATCTTTGGCTTCCTGGGCCCCAACGGCGCCGGCAAGACGACGACCATCCGCATGCTACTGGGCCTGCTCAGGCCAACCTCTGGCACGGCGACGGTCCTGGGCTTTGACATTGTCAGGGAGACGGCCCAGGTTAAACAGCGCATCGGCTATATGTCCCAGCGCTTCAGCCTCTACGATGACCTGACCGTGGAGGAGAACCTCAACTTCTATGGCCGCACCTACGGCGTGCGGGGCCGCGACCTGCGCCAGCGCAAGGCGTTTGTCCTGCAGATGGCCGGGTTGGAGGGGCGCGAACGAGAGCTGACCCGCAACCTGTCAGGTGGCTGGAAGCAGCGCCTGGCCCTGGGCACGGCCATCATCCACCAGCCCGAGATGCTCTTCCTGGACGAGCCGACGGCGGGTGTGGATCCAATTTCCCGACGTGCCTTCTGGGACCTGCTCTACGACCTGGCTGAAGGCGGGACGACCATCATGGTCACCACCCACTACATGGATGAGGCCGAACACTGCCAGAGCCTGGCCTTCATCCAGCGCGGCCGAATCGTCGCCCACGGCTCGCCGGCGGGCATCAAGGAGCGCGAGATGCGGGGCCAGGTGCTCGAAGTCGATTGCGAACAGCCCGAGAAGGCCATACCCGCCCTGCGCGAGATGGGCGTTTTTGACGAGGTGGCGCTGTACGGCGCGCTGGTCCACGCTGTTGCGCCTGACGTCGAGGCGCTCCTGGCCCGCATCGAGGCGGTGCTGCGCGAGGCGGGCGTCGGCCTGCACACCATCGACATCATCGCCCCGTCGCTGGAGGATGTCTTTATCTCCAGCGTGCGCCGGGCCGTGGAAGGCAAGGAATGATGGCACATTGTCCTAGCTGCAAGCCTCTGGCTGGAATCCCCAGCTTGCTGGGGCCCGGTTCATCCCGCCGGGCGGGAGCAGGCATTTACATAAGCAAAGGAAGAACAGCACCATGAGACGACTCATTATTCCGGCAGTGGTCCTGCTGGTCCTCGCCGCGGCGGCAGCAGGCGGCTGGTGGTACGTGAACGAGCACCCGGAGTGGTGGTTCTGGCTGCAGGACCAGTACGACCAGGCCGTAGTAGAGCTGGGCTTGGCACCCGCCGAAGGGCCACCTGGCCTGGTAGCATCCGGCTTTATCGAGGCCGAAGAGGTCTCGGTGGCGGCCGAGCGGGGAGGGCGCATCCTAAGCATGGGGGCGGATGAGGGCGACGCCGTCGAGGCTGGCCAGCTCCTCGTCCAGCTCGACGACCAACTGCTCCAGGTCCAGATCCGGTCGGCGGTGGCCGACCTGGCTGTGGCAGAGGCCACCCTGGCCCAGGCCAGGTCGGGTGTGCAGCAGGCGACCCTGGATCGGGCCCAGGCCCAGGTGGAGCAGGCCCGCACCGCCCAGGAGGCGGCGTACGTGGCCTGGCAGGACGCCGAGGCGATGCTGGAGAACCCGCAGGAGTTGGCGCTGGCCCTGACCGCCGCTCGCGGCCAGCTGGCGGTGCTGGGCGAGCAGGCCCAACAGGCTGAGGCCCAGGCTGCCTCGGCGCAGGCGGCCAGTGACTTTGCCGACGAGGCGGTGCGCCTCCTGCAAGAGGTCGAGCCGCACGTGGAGTGGGTGCTGGTGGGCAGTTACACGCCCGACACCCTGCCACCCGAGATCCCGCTGCCGCCCTGCGCGGATGACTGCGAGTACACATTTGGCGAGTACAAGATCGTCGTGAAGGACGGCACGATCTATCTGTACCGGCGCGTGCGCATCGCCGTGCCAGCCGCCGTGATGGACGAGGCCCTGCACCGCCAGGCAACCTCCGCCTACCAGGCCTGGCAGGCGTGGACCGGCGCGGCCCAGGCCAACGTCGCCGTCGAGGGCACGGAGGACTATCTCGGCGAGCTGTCGCAGCAGGTGTCCAACCCGCTCACCTTGCAGGCCCAGGCCCACGCGGCGGAAGCCCAGTATCAGGTGGCCACCGCCGCGGTTGGCATGGCCGAAGCCCAGTTGGAGGGCATGAAGATGGGGGCGACGCCGGAGCAGATCGCCGCCCTGGAAGCCCAGGTAGAGATGGCCCGCGCGGCCCTGGACGTATGGCTCGTCCAGCTAGACAAGTTCACCTTGGTGGCGCCCATCTCCGGCCTGGTGCTGGAACGGCCCGTGCGCAGCGGCGAGGTCGCCCTGCCGGGCTCGCCACTCATGACCCTCGCCGACCTGGAGCACATGACCTTGACGGTCTATGTGCCGGAGGACCAGCTCGGCCGGGTCTACCTCGGCCAGCCGGTCTCGGTAACCGTGGATGCCTACCCTGAGCGGGCCTTTGGCGGGACGGTGACCTACATCTCGAACGAGGCCGAGTTCACCCCGCGGAACATCCAGACGCAGGAAGAGCGGGTGAATATGGTCTTTGGCGTGCGGATCGACCTGCCCAACCCCCAGCATGCGCTCAAGCCGGGCATGCCGGCTGATGCGGTGTTGCTGGAAGCGCCGGCCGGCGGGGGTGGCCAATGAAGCGAGGTTGGATCGCCTTGTTGGTCCTGGTCGTGATCGCCGCTGCTGTGGGTGGCTTCTGGTGGTGGGCACGGACCGCGCCGGAGCAGGTGGTGGGGTTCCTGGCCAGTGGTGGGCTGCAGCGCGAGCGGGCTGAGCAGTTCGTGGCCCTGGCCGGCGCGCAGCAGCGCGTCGAAGAGGAGGATGTCCTAGTCGCTTCGGGTAGCATCGAGGGTGTCGAAGTGGCCATCGTCTCCCTGTTCGACGGCCGGATCGCCGAGCTCCACGCGGCGGAAGGGGACGAGGTGCGCGCCGGCCAGCCGCTCGTGCAGCTTGACACGCGGCTGCTGGAGGCACAGCTGGCCCAGGCCCAGGCCGCCGTGGCCGCGGCCGAGGCCAGCCTGGCCAACGTGCGGGCCGGCGCCATGCCGGCCGAGGTGCTGGCCGCACAGGCGGCCCTGGCCCAGGCCGAGGCCGAGCGCGACGCTGCCGAAACTGCCTGGCACGATGCGCAGGCCATTCTCGAGAATCCCCAGGAGATCGAGGCCCAGATCGCCCAGGCCCGATCCGCGGTGGAGTTGGCCCGGGTCCAGGTCGAGCGGGCCGAGGCCCAGATCGCCTCCGCAGAGGCCGAACGATTCCAATACCGGGCCCAGGGCACGATGGAGGAGAAGTGGCTCTACCGGGTCTACGACTTCCAGGTGCAGGCAGCCCACGCGGCGCTGGAGGCTGCCAAGGCCGAGAGGCAGGCTGCCCAGCAGCGGCTGGCTGCCCTGCGCGCCCTGCGCGACAACCCGTTGGCCATCGCCAGCCAGGTACACCAGGCTGAGGCGCGTTACGCGGTCGCGGCGAACGGTGTAGAGGTCGCCGAGGCCAAGCTGGCCGAGCTCCAGGCCGGGCCCATGCCTGAGGCCGTGGACGTGGCCCAGGCGCAAGTGGGCCAGGCCCAGGCCGGTGTCGATGCCCTACAGACGCAGATCGCTATGTTGACGCTGACCACGCCGATTTCCGGGGTCGTGACCAGCCGTTCGGCCGCTGCGGGCGAGCCTGCACTGGCTGGCAGCATCCTGATGACAGTCTCTAACCTGGACGAGGTCAAGTTGACCATCTATGTGCCGGAAGCGGAGTTGGGGCGCGTGTACCTGGGCCAGGAGGTGGAGGTGCGCGTCGACGCCTATCCCGACCGGGTGTTCCAGGGAGTGGTCTCGTACATTGCCCAGGAGGCCGAGTTTACACCCAGGAATGTGCAGACCGAAGAGGAGCGGGTGAACATGGTCTTTGCCGTCAAGGTGCGCCTGCCCAACCCGGAGCGGCGGCTAAAGCCCGGCATGCCGGCCGATGCCTATCTGCGGGGTGATGGTCCGGGAGGGTGAGCCTGTAACGTCCTTCTACTCATCTGCTCCGCGCTGGTCCGTGACCAGCGCCTTCTGGTCCGCGAGGAACCCCT
>JAMJFU010000129.1 GCA_023544525.1 Anaerolineae bacterium
TGCCTGCCGACCAACGGCAGGTAGTGGTTGAGAAAGCGGATCCGTTCGCAGTCGATGTCCAATGGGACGTAGGACGAGCCCTCCGGGAGCTCCATCCAGGGTAGGGCCAGCGGGTTGAGGCCGCAGCCGAGGTCAAGGACCGAGGCTGGCATGCCTGTGTGCTGCCAGAGGGTCGCGTAGAAACGATCGAGGAGGGGCAGTCGCTCGCGGGTGGAACTATGCTGTGCCAGGGCATCACGACAGGCGGCCCCGAGCTCGCCCTCACTGCCGGCCTGGCGGGCTGCCTTCAGCGTCTGGTACAGCTCTCCGTAGTCTACCTGGGCCTCAAAGGCGGCATAGACCTGGTGGAGGCGGCGCTTGGTGGCCTTGACTGCCACTTTGACGCTGCCGTGCTGGACCAATTCCTGTGCGGCGATGCGGCGCAGGGTATCGCTGCAGAGGGTCCGGTATTTCCTGGACGAGGATACCGCCGAGACGATGGCATCGAGATCGGCTCCCACGAGGGGAAACTCGGGTGTCATCTGTCGAGCCGCCTCCCTGGCGGGGAGAACAGCCCCAACGACTACGGGCGCCCCATGGGATAGTTGGGCGCTTCCTTGGTCACGAACACGGTATGGGGGTGGCTCTCGATGAGCCCGGCGTGGGTGATGCGCACAAAACGGGCCCTGGAGCGCAGGTCAGCCAGGTCACGCGCGCCCACGTAGCCCATGCCCGAGCGCAGCCCGCCTACGAGTTGGAAGACATACTCGGGCAGCGGTCCTTTGTACGGAACCTGGCCCTCGATGCCCTCGGGAACGTGTTTATCCTGGCCCCGCATGCTGCCGCCATCTACGACGACGCCATACCGGTCGCGGGCCAGCCCCTTCATCGCACCCAGGGAGCCCATGCCCCGGTATTCCTTAAAGCGCCGCCCCTCGTAGATGACCAACTCACCCGGCGACTCCTCCAGGCCAGCCAGCAGGCTGCCCAACATCACCGCGTCGGCCCCGGCCGCCAGGGCCTTGGTGATGTCGCCCGAGTACTTGATGCCTCCATCGGCAATGACCGTCGCGCCGTGGAGGTGAGCTTCCTCCGAGCAGGCCTGGATGGCAGTGATCTGGGGCATCCCCGCTCCAGCGACAACGCGTGTGGTGCAAATCGAGCCCGCTCCCACGCCTACCTTGATCACATCTGCCCCGGCGGCGATCAGGTCCCGGGTACCCTGGGCTGTGACCACATTGCCGGCGACCAAAGTCAGTTCGGGGTAGCGGGCCTTGGCCCTTTCCACGGTCTTGAGCACGCCAGCAGTGTGGCCGTGGGCCGTGTCGATCACAATCAGGTCAAGCCCCTTTTCGGCCAGTGCCGCCAGGCGTTCCATGGCCTCGTCTCCTACGCCGATGGCTGCTCCACAGAGGAGGCGACCCCGGGCGTCGGTCGACCGGTTGGGATAGTCCCGCTTTTTCATGATGTCTTTGACGGTGATCAACCCCTTGAGCACGCCGGCGTTATCCACCAAGGGCAGCTTCTCGATGCGATGCTCCTGCAGGATGGCGACTGCATCCTCAAGCGTGGTGCCCACCGGGGCTGTAACCAACTGTTCCGCCGGGGTCATCAGCTGGGTGACGGGCAGCGCCATGTCGGTGACAAAGCGGACATCCCGGTTGGTGAGGATGCCCACCAGCCGACGGCCGTTTTCGGTGATCGGCACGCCAGAGATGTGGTACCTGCTCATGATCGCTTCGGCATCACCCACCGTCGCGTCTGGCGTCAGGGTGATGGGGTCCACGATCATGCCCGATTCGCTGCGCTTAACCTTGTCGACTTCTTCTGCCTGCTGTTCGACGGGCAGGTTCCGGTGGAGCACACCAACGCCTCCCTCCCTGGCCAGGGCAATGGCCAGGCGGGCCTCAGTTACCGTATCCATGGCCGCAGAGAGGATGGGGATCTTGAGCTGGATGCCTGGGGCCAGGTCCACAGTCAGGTCCACCTCGGCTGGCAGGACCTCGGAGCGTCCCGGCACCAACAGCACGTCGTCGAAAGTCAGCGCCTCGGTCGGAAGGTGTTCATTGCTCACTTTGTCCCCCCATGATTCGCAGGTTTAGAGCCCGACAGACGGCATCCACTGCTGCGTTTGCTGCTCTGCCGAACCCAAACTTGGCTAATACAGGAACATCGGTTTGCCCATCATGTCGGCAATCTTGGGCCGGTACTGCTCCACATCGTACATTTCGTCGACATCCACCCGCTTGACGCCGGAGATGACCCGGTTCAGGGGTACGTGGGTATAGACCCCATCGCGCAGGGCAACCATGCGTCCCGATCGACCCCCGGCTACCAGGTCCATCGCCAGCTGGCCGTAGCTGACAGCAACCATGCGGTCCAGGGAATCGGGAGCCCCGCTGCGCATGAGATAGCCCAATTGCTGGTAGATGATGTTCTCACCAGTGATCTCTTTGAGCTTCTCTCCGGTCAGGGAACCGATGCCGCCCAGCTTTTTGTGGCCGTAGGCATCTTCATCGCCGTCATAGTGCACCAGGTCGCCCCCGATCTCGCGTGCTCCCTCCGAAATGGTCATGATGGCATAGTTGCTGGGATTGTTGTACTTGTCCTGCACCAGCAGCAGGGCCAGCTTCTGGATATCAAAGGGCACCTCCGAGATGATGGCCCGGTCGACATCTGCCAGGTAGGCGGAGATGAGCGACGTCTCGCCCGAGTTGCGGCCAAAGAGCTCGACGATGGCAATGCGCTCGTGGGAGCCGCTGGGCGTCCGCAAGGCGGTGATGAATTCCACGCTGCGCGTGACAGCCGTCGAAAAGCCGATGCAGTAGTCGGTGCCATACACATCGTTGTCCATTGTCTTGGGAATGGCGACGACCGGGAAGCCTTCTTCGTGCAGGCGCGCTGCATAGGAGAGTGTATCATCGCCACCGATCGGGATCAGGGCATCTAGCTCGAGGAACTCGAGGACGCTTAGGATGTGGGGAGTAAAGTCATAGATGGCCGCGTCGCCCTGGCCCTCAATCGGTTCGGCAGTGCCTTTCAGGAAATCAGGCACCTCGCTGGCCTTGGTCCGCTGTGGATTCGTCCGCGAGGTATGGAGAAAAGTGCCACCCGTGCGATCTATGGTCCGCACGGTGCTGCGCGTCAGATCAAGAAAGAGGTTCTTGCGTGCCTGTGGGCTATCCAGGTTGCAGTGAAGAAGGCCACCCCAACCCTGCCGGACGCCGACCACTTCCCAGCCCTGGTCGATGGCCGACTCTACCACGGCCTTGATCGCCGGGTTCAGGCCTGGGACGTCTCCCCCACCGGTGAGGATGCCAAGTCTCTTGTTTCTAGCCATTGCTTCTCCTTCGCAGATGCCATTCTACAAGCCAGCAGGGCTTCATTCTCCCCAGTATATCACAAAGGCCCATGTTCTGGCAACCGCTATTTGCTGTGTCGGCTGGGCAATCGCATTTGAACACGTCATTGCGAGCCCGCCTTTGGCGACGAAGCAATCCCCAATTACGCAACGACCATGGCACTTCACCGGGCCTGCCTGCGGGCCTCGACCAGCCCTTGAAGTACGTATAGGCCGGCCCCGATCAGGCCCTCGGTCAGGCGGATGGCGTCGTACGCCAGGGCCAATGCGAGGGCCCGGGGCTCGCTTACCCCAACCTGCTGGAATAACAGGATCGTCGCGCCCTCGCGGATGCCGAGGCCAGCCACCGAAGGGATGAGCAGCAGGACAGAGATGACGGGCACAAAGAGGAGGTAATACCACAACGACAGATCGAGACCCACTGCCTGCCCCAGGAGGTAGTAGCTGCTGATCAGGACCAGGTTCCAGGCCAGCGAGGCGCCGGTGGCGCGGAGCAATGCCGAGGAGCCATAGAGATGAAGCGACAGATACAGCTCTCTTAAGATCCTGACCCGTCCCAAGAGCCGGTCCAGCCCCAGGCGACGTCCCCAGCTTTCGATCCAAGTGCGTTGCAGTACCAGGGCCACGGCTACCAGGCTCACGGCAAACACCAGCGCGATGAGAAGGCGCACCTGTTGCGTCACCAGTTCGTGTCCACCGATGAGTGCCAGCAGGGCGATGGCAAAAAGCACGAACAGCCCGGTGAAGCGGTCGACCAGCACCGAGCTGATGGCGGCGGAGGCTTTATGGTCGTGCCGGGACAGCTCGTACATTTTGACGGCATCACCTCCCACGCCAGTGGGCAGGAACATGCCGAAAAAGGCGCCGACGAAATGGAGCTCCACCAGCCGTAGCCAACGCACCTTCACTCCCAGGGCCCAGACCAACGATCCCCAGCGATAGGCGCGGATGAACGCCCCGGACAGAAAGATGGTCAGGGCGCCCAAGAAGGGAAGCCAATCCATGTCGCGCAGGACCTCAAAAACGTGAGCCAGGTCCACCCCGACAAGGATCGCGGTCAGCACGCCCAGGCTGACGAGGACCTTGAGGATGTTCAGGATGAGGTTGCGGGTCCTAGCGCGCTCTGTCAGGTCTCACCTCGTGGGCTTGGTGACAGGCCTCTGGCGGCTGGCAAAGGGGATGCGGCCTGCGGCTTCCGGCAGGAGCGGAGATCAGCACGCTCCTCATTCTCCGTCCTGTGCTTCTCCCAATTCCTCGCGCACGGTATAGATCGGCTTGCCCTGGCTCTCGTAGTAGGTCCTGGTCACCATCTCAGCCAGCAATCCGGTGGTCACGAGCTGCACGCCCAACATGGTCAACAGGATAGCCAGCAGGGTCAGAGGGCGGTCGCCGATGGGCTGCCGCAAGATGAGGCGCACGATGCCCAGGTAGAGGAGCAGGGCTGAACCGATGGCGGTAGATAGAAACCCAAACACGCCGAAAATATGGATCGGCCGCGTGGAGAAACTGGTCAGGAAGCGGACTGCCAGGACATCGAGGACGACCTTCAGGGTTCGGGAGAGCCCGTACTTGGCCCGTCCAAAACGGCGGGGGTGGTGACGCACGGGGATCTCGGTGACGCGCGCACCGGCGGCGTGGGCCAGGGCCGGGATGAAGCGATGCAGCTCCCCATACAGCTGCACATCATCCAGCACCTCGCGGCGGTAGGCTTTCAACGAGCAGCCATAGTCGTGAATGCGCACCCCGGTGGTCCAGCCGATGAGCCGGTTGGCCAGGATGGAAGGCAACCGCCTGTCCAGGAAGCGATCCTTGCGGTCCATGCGCCAGCCGCTGACGACGTCATAGCCTTCGGCCATCTTTTCGATGAGCGCCGGGATGTCTTCTGGATCGTTCTGCAGGTCGGCGTCCATGGTGATGACGATGTCGCCCCGGGCCCGGTCAAAGCCGGCGGCAAAGGCTGCTGTCTGGCCATAGTTCCGCCGGAAGCGTACTATCCGCAGGCAAGGATCCCCTGCCTGAAGCTGGCGCAGCATTTGGAAACTGCCGTCTGTGCTGCCGTCGTCCACGATAATGATCTCGTACTGGAAGCCACTGCCGGCCAACACCTGGCAGAGCTGCTGGTGCAGGATAGGCAGGTTCTCTTCTTCGTTCAGCACCGGGACGACAACAGAAATGTCCAAGGGACAGCTCCGCGCTCAGGCTTCTGTCTCGCTCGCACACTTGAGCGAGGGTGGCAGAGGCTTGCCGGTCCCAACGTGGAAGGGACCGGAATCATGGTCTGCTTGTTGAAAGCGGGGCCATTATAGCACCTCCGCCAGGGGGTGTCAACCGTTGCCACGGGGCGCGTTCCCTGGTATAATGGCCGCCATGAAACGAGTGACAACCCGCACACGACGCCCGTGGCGAGATGGCCGGTGGCTCCTGCTGGCGCTTGTGGCCCTGCTGGCAGGTGTGCGAGCTGAACCGCTGGTAGCCCTGGGTCCCCAACAGACCGTACGCAGCATCAATGCCAAGATGGGCATCCATACGCGCCTGACGGATGAGGTGGAACCGTGGAAGATCAAGCGGACGCTGGAGATGGCCCGCGAGATGGGCACGACATGGATCGTGGAGTACTTTCCCTGGGCCTACCACGAACCAGCCCCCGGCCGCTTTGACTGGAGCCACGCCGACCTGGTTGTGGACCACGCCCGCCGCCAGGGCCTCACAGTCATCGCCCGGCTCGGTCTTGTCCCCGAGTGGGCGCGGCCCGATCCCGAGGAGCAAGCCACGACCTTTACCTATCTCGACGAAGCGCACTATGACGCTTTTGCGCGTTATGTGGCGACCTTTGCTGCCCATTTCCAGGGCCGCGTGCAGCACCTTGTCATCTGGAACGAGCCCAATATCAGCCTGGAGTGGGGCTACCGGCCCGTGGATCCCGAGGGGTATGCCCGGTTGCTGGAGACGGTCTATCGCGAGGCCAAGGCCGCAAATCCAGACGTGATGATCCTCGGCGGAGCGCTGGCACCCACGTTGGCGCCTGCCGGCGATCCCGAAGGCATGAACGACCTCGACTATCTGGGTCGGATGCTGGAAGCAGACGCTGGCGAGTTTATGGATGGCCTTGCCGTGCATGCCTACGGCTGGCGCCTGCCTGCAGACGCACCTCCCGATCCTGCAACTGTGAACTTTGCCCGGACCGAGTTGCTCCACGACCTCCTGTTAGAAGCCGGCTACCCGAATATGCCAGTCTATATCACCGAGGGAGGCTGGAACGATCACCCCCGTTGGACCAAGGCAGTCAGCCCTTCGCAGCGGGCTGCCTATTCTATCCAGGCCTATGAGAAGGCAAGGGTAGAGTGGCCCTGGTGCCAGGCTGTCGTGTTGTGGGCCTTCCGCTATCCCCGTCCCGCCAACACCTACCAGGACTATTTTGCGTTTGTCACGACCGAGTTTACGCCCAAGCCGATCTATTATGCCGTGCAGCGCTATGCCCGGGGAGAGGCACCGTGAGAGGGCAACTCTGGCGATGGTGCGATCGCCTCTTTGCCGGATCGAGGGAGTCAAGGCTCGCCTGGTGGGCCGGGCTGCTGGCGTTCCTCGTCATCACGGGCTCGGTGCTGTGGCTTCTGACCCGGCTCCTGCCGGAGGGCGTAGATCCGACCTGGGAGCGGATCGTGGAGGAGGGTAGATTCCCCGTATGCACCGATCCGAGCTGGCCACCGTTCGAGGCGGTCGACGACGAAACCGGCCGGCTGGAAGGCTTTGACATGGACCTGGCCCGGCGCCTGGGCCCGCGGCTGGCCCCTGGGGTACAGACCAGGCTGGTTACAGTAGGCTTTGACAGCCTCTACGATGCCCTGCTTGCGGGGCGATGCGATGCCATCCTCTCTGCACTACCGTACGAGGCCATGCGGACAGAAGATGTGAGCTACTCTGTGGCCTACTTTAACGCTGGCCTCGTGTTGGTCAGCCGGCAGGGGATGCAGGGCATCCAAACACTGGAGGATCTCGATGGCCGCCTCGTCGGCGTAGAATGGGGTTTTGTGCCGGAGGGTGACCGTCGCCAACAGACGTTCATCCAGACTCTGTCACTGCGCCGCTACGATCTCGCTGCCGGCGCCCTGTCGGCACTGGAGGCTGGAGAGGTCGACGCAGTCTTGGTCGACCGCATCAGTGCCCTGTCCTACCTGAGGGGATCGACTGGCCTGCAGATCGTCGGGGAACCGCTGGCCGATCTCAACTATGTCATCCCCGTCCGGCCTGACAGCTTTCGCCTGCTCAAGGAGATCGACCGGGTACTGCTGGAAATGCGAGAGGACGGTACGCTCGAGGAGCTACAGGCAGGCTGGTTCCAAGATTGAGCGGCTCTTAGCAAGCCCACGGGGCACGGTAGATGATGCCCAGCGGGAGCAGGTCCAGTCTACCGGACCTGCTCCCGGTGAATTGCAGCAAACCTATGCCGGCAGGAAGCGGCTCTGGTCCCTCTGGCCTAACCCTCGCCCCTCGTCCTGCGGATCAGGAACCACAAGCCGGCAACGACGCCGACGACCATGATCGTCCAGATCCCGATTCCGGCCAAGGGCAGGAGCCTTCGCGCCAGCGGTGTCCTTTCCGCGGGAACGGTCAAGGTTTCGCTGGGGACGGCTTCGGCCGGCGCTTCTGCCTCGGGCACGGCTTCAGCAGGCGCTTCCAGCTGGGGCACCGCCTGGATCTCTGGCTGTGGCTCGGACGGGGCGGGTGCTACATCCCCCTCTGAGGGTACTGCAAAGCTTCGCATCTCTGGCGAGCTGGCCAGGAGCAGCGGCTCAGGGCCCGCGGGTCCCTGGGCCAGCACCTGGCCCTCTTCATCCTCGAAGACAAAGGTCAGGTTCGCAAGGGGTGCATTACCCTGCACACCAATGGCTGCCCGGGAGACCCGGATGAGGGTGCGGGGGAACCTGGCTTCGCCCTCGGCAAGCTCACGGGCTGGCCTGGGGTCTGCTGATAGTTCACCCTGAAGTTGGACGGTGACTGTGTTGTCCCGCCGTACCACAGCCTCCACTTCCGCCTCTACGTCAGATGTCTGCGCGCCGAGGAAGGCTCCCAGCACGATCTCGGTTCGCCAATCGACGGGCGGATCGGCTGGAGGTGGTTGCTGCCCAAAATTCGCTGCCCAGGCTGAGGCGCTATCCAGTGCCAGGAAGGTAGGCTGGCGCAAGGCAAAACGCTCCTGGGAAGTTGGAATGGTCCTGAAGGGTATCGTTTCCCGCTCGCGCAAGATGCGATACTCTAACCGGACCGAGAAGGCGGCATCCGGCGTGCGGACCACGAATTCGGCCACGCGCTGGCCCTCCCACCCTTCGCCCTCGGGCACTTCGACTTGCGTCCGGAACGCGCCTGTCGCGTCGGTGACCGCCTGGCCTACCGGCACCAACTGGCTGGGTCGCTGAGGTCGGGACAAAAAGATGCCGATCTGTGTATTGGCCGGCCAGCCGCTGCCGGTGACGTTGATGGGCTCGCCGACAGGCCCAGCCTGTGGCTGTAGTGCCGCCCTCGGTTGGAGCGGCGGTGGCGGCGTTAGCGTGGGTGGGATGGGGCTGAGCGTGGGGCGGATGGGTGTGGGCGGGATGGGCGTCGGCGTAAAGGTCGGCGTCGGCGGAACAGGTGTGGGTGTGAAGGTCGGCGTGGGCGGCACAGGTGTTGGTGTGGATGTCGGCGTTGGGGTTGCAGTGGGCGTGACGGTGGTGATCGCCAATTGGATCATGGCCCCACCCACGTGTTCGTAGTAGTCCAGGCGCAGATCGTGGGGCCCGGCTGCCAGATCGACAAGTGCCTCGTTGGTGCTCACGCCATCGTGCCAGGCGTCAATGACCAACCGGCCATCTACCCACAGCCGTACGCCGTCGTCTGACACCGTCCTGAAGCGATAGGTGCCGGTCCGGTTAAAGTTCATCCGGCGCGACCAGCGCACGGAAAAGTTGTCATCCGGGATATCCCGGCGGGGCGAGCCAGCACCCCAGTTAAAGTCAATGGCCGCGTCGTTGCGCTGGAAACGGGGCAGGCCTGACAGGTCGCGCACGGGGAAGTAGCTGCCCCGCCAGTCGTCGTACTGGGTCACCGGCTCCCAATTGAGCCGGATGCGAGCTGTACCGAGGTGGTTGTAGTATTCGAGCCGGATGGGCACCTGGCCCCGGAGATAGAGGTTGGCCGTGATCTCGCGGGCTGCTCCGTCCTGCCAGGCGTCGATAATCAGGATATCGTTCACCCAGAGCCGGGCCCCGTCGTCGACCAGGACGTGAAAACGATAGTTGCCCTCGTCAAAGTTCCAGTTGCGGGTCCAACGCGCGGACCAGTTTTCGTTGGGTACTGCAGATGCGGGGCTTTGTCCGGGCGAGAAGGCAAAGTCAACCACCCGATCATTGCGGACCAGCACGGATGATGGTTGTAGAGACCGGTTGTTATAGTATTCACCACGCCAGTCGACAATGCGCGGTGGCACCGGCGACGGGGTAAAGGTCGGCGTGCGGGTCGGCGGCACGGGCGAAGGCGTAAGCGTTGCCGTCGGTGGCACGGGGGTGGGCGTTGGTGGCACGGGCGTGGATGTGAATGTGGCCGTCGGCGGCACCGATGTCGGGGTAGAGGTTGGTGTGGAGGGGATGGGCGTTGGCGTAAAGGTCGGCGGAGCCGATATGGCTGTGGAGGTTGCGGTCGGAGTGGCTGTCGTAGTGACCTCCTCCGTCGGCGTGGCCGTGTCCTCCCTGGCCACGGTGGTCGGTGTAGGTGTCGTGGTTGGGCCACAAGCGGCCAGCAGCAAGATGACCGCCATGACCAGAAGTGGCAGCGGAGATAGGCTAATTCGTTTCATGTCCGTTCTAGTTTCCTCCATAGGACTGTCCTGGATCCCAGCAGGGTGTCAGAAGCCGCGGCCTCCGCGTGCGCCGACGCGCAGGCAG
>JAMJFU010000012.1 GCA_023544525.1 Anaerolineae bacterium
GGTGGCCCAGAGCGACCGCCAGCCAGGCGGCGTGTTTTATCCCACAACCCTGTGGCGGCCGGGCGAGCGCCTGCGCGACGAGCACACCCTCTCCCTGCCCGGCGACGCACCGACTGGCACCTACCAGCTGCTCGTGGGCCTGTACACCCTCAGCGACGAGGGGGAGCTGGAGCTCCTGGGCGAGCCAGCCATCGTCGGAGACGTCGTCCTTCAGTGATTGACTGCCCGGGCAACACCCTTAAGGTGCGACCCAGACGACGAAGCTGATGGGGGCCTAGTCCATGCCTTCGAGGGTAGCCTGGGCGCGCTCGCGGTAGAAGCCGGTGGTATCCAGATCGATGGCCCGCTGCAGGTGGTGCTGGGCCTGGGTACGTGAGCCGGCCTGGCTGTAAAGGCTGCCCAGGTGAAAGTGGGCCCTGACCAGGGTTGGATCCAGGGCGAGTGCCTGTCGCAGCGACTGTTCGCCCTCGACCGGCTGGCCGGCCAGGACGTAGGCCCAGCCCAGGATGTCGTGCGCTGCGGGATCCTCGGGTGCCATCTCCACCGCTTTCTGCGCGGCGGGCACAGCCTCCGCCTCAATGTGGTACAGGTGGTCGACGTAGAAGTGGGCCAGGAGTTGCTGAAACGCGGGATCCTCCGGCGCGGCCTCTGCTGCCCCGTTGTACCATTCCTCAGCCTGGGGATAGTCCGACAGCTCCTCGAAGCACTTGGCCATCTCGGCACGCAACGCGGCGTTGACCGGTTCGCGCTGGAGGGCCTCCCAGAGGACAGCCTGGGCGTCTCTGACGTAGCCTACTTGGCGAAGGTGGATGGCCAGGAAATACTGTGCGATCGTCGAGGCGGGATCCAGGGCGATGGCCTGCTCCAGGGCAGCGCGTGCAGCTCCCGTTTCACCCAGCCGGTCGAGGGTGTGAGCCAGGTAGGCCAGGGCCTCGGGGTCGTCAGCACCCAATGCCACAGAACGCTGAAGATAGTGGCGTGCCAGGGCCAGGTCGTCCCGCTGCAGGAAGGCAGCCCCCAGGAGCAGGGAACGGCGGGCCGGGTCGGCTTCGGCTGCGGCAGCCTGCAACACCGCGAGCATATCGTCGTCGCCTGCCTGCTGCAGATGCCGTTGCGCTGCCACGGGATCGTCCCCGGCCAAGAGGCGGCCCAACAGCCCATGGACCTCCGCAGCCAGTTCCTGGCTCGACATGCCCAGGCGCGTTCCCCTGGCCCACAGGGCAAAGCGATCGGGACGCAGGTCAGATTCGAGCGCTGCGGCCAGGTATTCCCTGGCCCGGTCGAATTGGCCCTGGGCGATGCTACCCTCGGCCAAGGAGATCAGCAGCCGGGGATCGCCGGGCGCGGTCCGCTGGGCGCGGTACCAGACCTGGAGGGCGGCGGCCCAATCCTGTTGCCCGGCAAAGCTCTCGCCGAGCCCAATGGTAGCACTCACGCCAGCGCCGCGCCGCTCTGCCTGGTGGAAGGCAGAGGCTGCTTCCAGAAACCGGTGCTGGGCGAGCAGGATGACCGCTGACCCCAGCCTGGGCAAGGCCGCATGCCGGTCGAGCTCGGTGGCTCTTTCATAAGCCGTGAGGGCCTGGCCATATTCCTGGGCCGCCTGGTGATCCCTGGCCTGCCGCATCGCCTCCACGAACCCGTGGGAGTAGGGCGCCAGGCCGGTGGCCAGGACGAGAAACGCCAGGATCCCCAGTTTTGATCCTATCCGCAAGGGGGGTGTCACTTTTCCTCCAACTCGCCGCAACCTGCCCTCAAGCGCCTGGATTGTAGCACAGTTCATTGGCTGGGGCAACCTGCCAGGCCAGCCACATAGGAATCAAGTGTCCAGGAGCGAACCACTTGACGGCGAACGCCGGTATTTGGGGCCTTGCAAAGACTACAGCGAAGAGAGAACCGGAGCTTGACGAAATCGGCCTTCTATCATAGAATATAGGCTCTAGCTGTGAACGGGTAGGTAATAAGGACAGAAAGTGTTTGAGAACCTATCAGATAAATTGCAGGGTGTATTTGACAAGCTGTCCAACCGGGGCAAGCTGACCGAAGAGGACGTGGATGTCGCGCTGCGCGAGGTCCGCCTGGCCCTGCTAGAAGCCGACGTCAATTTCCGGGTCGTCAAAGACTTTATCGCGCGGGTCCGCGAGCGTGCGGTCGGTGTCGAGGTAATGAGGAGCCTGACGCCGGCCCAGCAGGTCGTCAAGATCGTCCATGAGGAGCTCATGGCGACCTTGGGCGAGCCGGCGCGGTTGGATCTGTCGGGCACACCGCCGCACGTCGTCATGCTCGTGGGCCTGCAAGGGTCGGGCAAGACAACCACCGCGGCCAAGCTGGCGCTGACCCTGCGCAAGGCCGGGCAGCGGCCGTTGATGGTCGCGGCCGATACGCGCCGTCCGGCAGCCATCACCCAGCTGGAAGTGCTGGGCAAACAGCTCGATATTCCGGTCCACAGCGAGGGCAACAAGGTCCCGCCGCCGCAGATCTGCGCCAACGCGGTCAAGCGAGCGCGGGAGGGCGCCTATAGTGTGGTGCTATTGGATACGGCGGGCCGCCTGCACATCGACGACCAGATGATGCGCGAACTGGAGCAGGTAAAGGCCAAGACCGATCCGCAGGAAGTGCTGCTCGTCGTGGACGCCATGACCGGCCAGGACGCTGTGCGCGTGGCCGATGACTTTAACCAAAGGGTCAGCCTTACCGGCCTGATCCTGACCAAGGTCGATGGCGATGCCCGCGGCGGCGCCGCTATCTCGGTTCGTTCGGTGACGGGCGTGCCGATCAAATACCTGGGTGTGGGCGAGAAAACCGATGCCCTGGAGGTGTTCCACCCTGACCGCCTGGCGAGCCGCATCCTGGGCATGGGAGACGTCCTGACCGCCATTGAGAAGGCACAGGAGGTCATCGACCAGGACCAGGCGCTCAAGATGGGGCAAAAGCTGGTCAAGGGGGAGTTCGATCTAGAGGACTTTCGGGACCAGCTCCAGCAGTTGAAAAAGATGGGCCCGCTGAGCCAGTTACTGGACATGCTGCCTGGCATGTCGCAGGTGACCCGTGACCTGGCGCCGGAGGTAACCGACCAGCATTTGAAGGTCATCGAGGCGATTATCAACTCGATGACGGCGGGCGAACGGCGCAACCCGCGCATCATTAACGCCAGCCGCAAGCGGCGCATTGCCCGGGGCTCGGGCACGACGGTGATGGAGGTCAACGACCTCCTCTCCCAGTTCCGGCAGATGCAGAAACTGATGAAGCAGCTGACCGGGGGTGGAAAGCGCGGTAAGGGCGGGATGCGGGGGTTGATGTCAATGCTCGGCGGTTTTGGAAGCTGAGCAGGCCCTCAGGCTTCAGGAGAAAGGTCTTGCCTCGCGTGTACCGGGGGCAGGCAAGCAGAAACATGAACATGGCAACAATCCCGGGAAAAGACCCGGGCTCGAATCAAGCCTAGCCAGACCAGAAGGAGGTGTCTAGAAAGACATGGTCAAAATTCGTTTGCGCCGTACCGGTGCCAAGAAACAACCCCATTATCGCGTGGTGGTCACAGACTCTCGTGCCCCGCGTGATGGCAAGTTCATTGAGATCATCGGCCACTACAATCCCCGCACCGAACCCGCGACTGTAGAAATCGACGCCGAGCGAGCAGTCTATTGGCTTAGTGTTGGAGCGCAGCCCTCGGCAGCTGTAAAGCGGATGCTGGACAAATTGGGCATCATGGCCCAGGTCGCAGCCGTCCGCAAGGGCGAAGTCTCGGTCGAGGAACTCGCAGCAGAGTTCCGGGCTCAAGCCGAAGAAGAAGCCGCCATGGAAAAGAAAGAAGCCGCGGAAGCTGCGGCGGCCGCAGAAGCTGCAGCACTGATGGAAGAGGCAGCGGCCGCAGAAGCCTTCGACGAAGGCGACGAGGTTGAGGCTGAGGCCGATTTCGAAGAACTGGATGAAGATGAGGAAGAGTTAGACGAAGAGTTGGAAGAGTACGAGGACTGGGACGAGGACGAGGACGACGACGAAGAAGAAGAGGACTGGGACGAGGACGAGGACGAAGACGAGGACGAGGACGAAGACTAGGTTGAGTCCTTTCTAGCTGAAGCGGGGAAGAAGCTGTCGAAGAAGCCGAGCGCACAGGGCCGGAGAAATCCAGCATAATACACGCCAAAGAGGCCGAGGAACTCGTTGAGGCCCGAACTTCAGACGACAAAGACTGAACCGATAGCACTTCACACTCTAGAAAGAGAGGCAGATCATGAACCTGAAAGAACTGATTGAGTACATGGCCAAGGCTCTGGTAGACGATCCCGACAAGGTCCAAGTAGAGGAGATCGAGGGCACGAGCGCGACCATATACGAACTGCACGTGGCGTCTGAGGACATGGGCCGCGTCATTGGCAAACAGGGACGTGTGGCCAATGCGATGCGAACACTGCTGCGAGCGGCGGCCGCCCGCCAGGGACGGCGTGTCACACTGGAGATCGTTTAGTGGAGCATGCCGCAAGGCAGGCTAACATAGACCGAGCACGAGGCTCAGGGACGCAGGAAGAGGCCCCTGAGCCTCGATTTTTAGCGATTGGCCAGGTCGTCGGGTTGCACGGGGTGCGCGGCGAGCTCAAGGTCCAGGTACTGACGGACGATCCCCATCGCTTTGGAAAACTGGAGCGGGTGTTCGTCGGGCCAGACGGTGAGGACGCCGTGGCTTGGGCAGTGTCCAGCTATCGGGTGCACAAGGAGCATGTCCTGCTCAAACTGGAGGGGTGCGATGATCGCAACACTGCCGAGGGTTTTCGCGGGTTGTTGGTCCAGATCCCCATCGAAGCTCCCGTGCCCCTGGAGGAGGGCGAGTACTACGAGCACCAGATCGTCGGTCTGGAGGTCTGGACCTCGGCTGGTGAGTACCTGGGCAGGGTCGAAGAGATCCTGTACACGGGTGCCAATGAGGTGTACGTAGTGCACGATGCCAAGCTCGATCGTGGCGAGATCCTCATCCCGGCCATCGCAGATGTGGTGTTGGAGGTCGACCTGGAGGCAGGGCGCCTGGAGGTCGATCTGATGGAGGGGCTGGCCTAGGTAGCTGGCCCTTCGACAATAACTTTGACAAATCCCCTCGAGTAGTGTATTCTATCAGCGCCGCGATGAATACCTGGCCTCAGGCCAAAACAGGAGGGGGAATGTCCAGCGGGGACATTCAGTACTGGGTGGGTTTCAGCAAGGTCTCGGGCATCGGTGCAAGCCGGCTGCGCGCGCTGATCGACTATTTCGGCGACGTCGAGACTGCCTGGAACGCCCATGCGCACGATCTCCGGCAGGCTGGTCTCGACCGCCGTTCACTGGAGAACCTGATCCAGGCCCGGGCCAAGCTCGACCTCGGGGCTGAAGTGCAACGGCTGGCTCGTGGTGGCATCCAGGTCCTGACCTGGGATGACCCAGATTATCCCCCCAACCTGAGCCAAATTTACAACGCGCCGCCTGTCCTCTATGTCCGTGGACGCATCGAAACCCGGGACGAGTGGGCTGTCGCCGTAGTCGGTACCCGGCGTGCAACCGTGTATGGCAAGGAGGCAGCCCGGATGTTGGCCACGGGCCTGGCCCAGGCCGGGGTGACCGTCGTGAGTGGGTTGGCGCGCGGCATTGATACGGTGGCCCACCAGAGTTGCCTGGAGGCCGGAGGGCGGACCATTGCCGTCCTGGGCTCTGGTCTGGATACGATCTATCCCCGAGAGAACGCACGCCTGGCTGCCAAGATTGTGGAACATGGCGCCCTGGTGAGCGAGTACGCCCTCGGCACCCGGCCCGAAGCCAGGAACTTTCCGCCGCGAAACCGGATTATCAGTGGCTTGACCCTGGGTACGGTCGTCGTCGAGGCGGGCCAGTCCAGCGGCGCCCTCATCACTGCCGATTTCGCGGCTGAGCAAGGGCGCGACGTATTTGCCGTGCCAGGCAGCATCTTTGCCCGCAGCAGCCAGGGCACGAACGAGCTGATCGAACAAGGCGCCAAGGTTGTGCGGGATGTGGCCGATGTACTGGAAGAGCTCAACCTGACCATGGTCAGCGAGCAGGCCCAGGCGCGGGCGATCATCCCGGACAACGAGATGGAGGCCCTCCTGTTGCAGCACCTCTCCTCGGAACCTGTACACGTGGACTACCTGGGACGGGCAGTGGACTTGCCCATCGCCCAGGTGACCAGTACCCTGGCTCTGATGGAGTTGAAGGGTATGGTGCGCCAGGTCGGGGGGATGAGCTATGTGATCGCCCGTGAGGGGGGCGCGGAGTACGTCATCGATTAGCGGCCCTTTTCTGCCCCACTAATGGAGAACCTGAGCAGCATCCACAACTCGGGAGGTTCTGATGAACGACCACCTATATGCAGTCATCATGGCCGGAGGCATCGGCTCGCGGCTCTGGCCTCGAAGCCGGGCCGCTACGCCAAAGCAGTTCCTTGACCTGGTCGGTTCACGGACCATGTTGCAGGAAACAGTGGAACGGATCGAGCCCCTTGTCCCTCTGGAGCGGGTGCTGGTCGTCGTTGGCGAGGAACACCGCAAGACGGTGCTGGAACAGGTGCCGGGCCTGCCGGAGGAGAACGTGCTCCTCGAGCCTGGGCCGCGTGGCACCGCGCCCTGCATCGGGCTGGCAGGCGTCGTGTTGCGGCAACGGGACGTGGAAGCGACGATGGCTGTCTTTCCAGCGGACCACCGGATTGCCGACGCCGCCGGCTTCCGCGAGGCGGTCGTGGCTGCTGACGAGGTGGCCCAAGAGGGATACCTGGTGACGCTGGGCATCGAACCCGATCACCCCAACACGGGCTATGGCTACATCGAACGAGGATCCTCCCTGCACAAGTTCAACGGGCACCAGGCCTATGAGGTGAAGCGTTTTACGGAAAAGCCGGACGAGGAGCGAGCCAGGGCGTTTGTCGAGAGCGGAGATTATTACTGGAACGGCGGCATCTTTATCTGGAAGATTGAGACCATTTTGAACGAGATGGAGGACCTGCTCCCGTCCCTCTCTGCCGAGTTGGAGAGGGTGGCAGAAGCGTGGCCCACCTCCCGCCGCAAGGAGGTACTCAAGTCGGCCTGGGAGCAGGTGCCGCAGACTACGATAGACTATGGCATCATGGAAAAGGCCTCGCGGGTGGCCACCGTCCCCATCGACGTTGGCTGGGATGACGTCGGCAATTGGGCGACGCTGTCCGCGCTGTTGGATAGCGACGACCGGGGAAATGTCATCCGCGGCAAAGGCAAGGTACTACTCCTCGACACCAAGGATAGCTACGTCTATGTCTCCCAGGGGCGTATGATCGCGACCATCGGCTTGGAGGATTTTGTCGTGGTCGACACACCAGATGCACTGTTGATCTGCCCCAAAGACGAGGCCCAGGCCGTACGGGATGTGGTGCAGGAGCTGGACGCCCGGGAGTGGGAGGAATACCTGTAAACAAGGAAAGTGACTTGCAAGAACCGGTCATAGGCTACTGTGTAAAGTGCAGAGAGAAGCGGCCCATCGCCTCGGTGCAGGCCGTTTTTCTGGGCGAGAGCCAGCGCCCTGCGACGCAGGGTGTCTGTCCTGAATGCGGGACCAAGATCGTCCGGTTTGGGAAGACAGCAGCCCACCAGGGGCTGGACCCCGAGGCGCACACGGTCCTGTCCAAGGCCACGAAGGAACGCCAGAGGAGCGGTCCCAAGATGGTCATTGTGGAATCGCCAGCCAAAGCGCGGACCGTGGGGCGCTTTCTCGGCCGGGGATACACCGTAGAGGCCTCGGTGGGCCACATCCGCGACCTGCCCTCGAACCGCATGGGGGTGGATATCGAGCACGACTTTCGCCCACGGTACGTCATTCCTGCCAAAAAGCAGGACGTCGTCAAAAGACTGAAGGCCAAGGCCAGCAAGGCCTCCGAGGTCTATCTGGCAACCGACCCGGACCGGGAGGGTGAGGCCATCGCCTGGCATTTGGAGGCGGCCTTGAGGCGCGAGCTGCGGGGCATTGCGGTGCACCGCGTCGAGTTTCACGAGATCACCAAGCAGGCCGTCGATCAGGCCTTTTCCCAGCCGCGCGACATCGACAGATTGCGCGTAGACTCGCAGCAAGCGAGGCGCATCCTGGATCGGGTGGTGGGCTATAGCCTCAGCCCTCTCCTGAGAGACAAGATGGGGCGCCGCGGCCTGTCCGCAGGCCGGGTCCAATCGGTAGCACTGCGCCTGATCTGCGAGCGCGAGCGCGAGATCGAAGCCTTTGTGCCCGTAGAGTACTGGACCATCGAGGCAGAGCTGCGCCAGCAGCAGGCTGCGTCTGAGGAGGAACGAAAGAGCTTTATCGCCCGCCTGTTCAAAATACGGGGCCAGGACCCCGACCTCAAGAACGAGGGCGATGCCCAGGCCATCGTCGAAGATCTCGAGGGGGCCGTCTATGTTGTCGAGAAAGTTACGCGGCGCGAACGCCGGCGCAACCCGGCCCCACCATTCACGACGAGCACTCTGCAGCAAGAGGCCAGCCGCAAGCTGCGTTTCACGGCCAAGCGGACCATGGCCGTGGCCCAGGCCCTGTACGAGGGCAAGGATATCGGCGACGGAGAACGGGTCGGCCTGATTACCTATATGCGTACCGACTCGGTGAATGTGTCGGAAGCGGCGCAGGCGGAAGCCAGGGAGGTCATCCAGGCGCGTTTTGGCCAGGAGTATCTGCCTGCCCATCCCCCCAAGTACAAGACGCGGGCAAAAGGTGCCCAGGAGGCCCACGAAGCCATCCGCCCGACCAGCTCGCTGCGCGATCCCGACAGCCTCAAGGCTTTCCTGAGCCGCGACGAACTCCGGCTATACACGTTGATCTGGGAGCGCTTTATCGCCAGCCAGATGGCTCCAGCCATCCTGGACCAGACTTCGGTGGATATCCTGGCCGGGCCGCCCGCGGGCGAAAAGCCCTATCTCTTCCGGGCCACCGGCTCGATCGTCAAATTCGCCGGATTCCTCAAGGTCTATGAGGAAGGACGGGAGGAGGAAGAGGAGGAAGAGGAGGGCACTGGCATCCAGCTGCCAGCGCTGCGCAAGGGGGAGGAGTTGGACCTGGTGCGGCTGCTACCCAAGCAGCACTTTACACAGCCGCCACCTCGCTACACAGATGCTTCCCTGATCCGGACGCTGGAGGAGTATGGCATCGGCCGGCCAAGCACCTATGCTCCCACCCTCTCGACGTTGCTCCAGCGGAGATACATCGGCCGCGAGGGGAAGAAGCTGATCCCGACCAAGCTGGGCTTTACCGTGAACGATCTCCTGGTCGAATTCTTTCCTGATGTCGTCAACGTAGGGTTCACGGCCGAGATGGAAGAAAAGCTGGACGAGATTGCCACGGGTGAGGTATCCTGGGTGCCCATGCTGCGCGAGTTCTATGGCCCGTTCTCTGCGCGGCTCGAGGTGGCTCAGGACAAGATGCCGCAGCTCGAGTTCAAGCCTGAGCCAACAGGGGAAATGTGTCCCGAATGTGGCAAGCCGTTGCTGATCCGGGATGGCCGCTACGGCAAGTTCATTGGCTGCAGCGGCTGGCCCGCATGCCGCCACACTGAGCCGATCCCCCTGCCGGGCGTGGCCTGCCCGCAGTGTGGCGGTGCCGTAGTCGAGAAACGGACTCGGCGTGGTCGCAGGTTCTGGGGATGTGTGAATTATCGGGCAGACGACGAGACCTCTTGCCAGTGGGCTTCCTGGACAAAGCCCGCGCCTGCGACGGAGGACGGTGAGAGCTCTACAGAAGACTAGGGAGAAACAAAACGATGCGTCTGGACAAACTACGCCCGACCCTCGCAGAGCAGGAATTGGATGCCATGCTCATCAGCCAGGCAGAGAACCGGCGATATCTCTCTGGGTTCACCGGCTCTGCCGGGCAGCTCATCATCACGGCCCAAGAGGCCATCCTGGCTACCGATTTCCGCTATTATGAGCAGATGGGGCGCGAGGCCCCTGATTTCCAGCTGGCCAAGATCAAGACCCGTTTTGAGGATCTCCTCCCGGAGCTCGTGTCTGATCTGGGCATCGGGTGCCTTGGTTTCGAGAGCGAGCACGTCTCCGTGCACCAGCTCCGTCTCTGGAGCCAGGCCACCGACAATGTGGAATGGGTGCCCCAGAGGGAGACGGTAGAACGGCTGCGTGCCGTGAAGGACGAAGGCGAGCTCGACGCCCTGCGCCGCTCTGTGGCGTTGACCGATGCTGCTTTCGCCCATCTGCTCGGCGTGCTCGAGCCGGGCATGACGGAGGAGGGTGTAGCATGGGAGATCGAGGCCTACATGCGCACCCACGGCGCGACCAAAGTGGCCTTTAGCCTCATCGTCGCTGCCGGACCAAACGGGGCGCTGCCCCACGCCTCACCGGGCAATCATCCCATCGCCGAGGGCGAGCCCATCGTCATCGATATCGGCTGCGTTGTAGATGGCTACTGCTCGGACATGACGCGTACTCTCTGCCTGGGCAAGCCCGATTCCCGCTATCTGGAGGTATGGGAGATCGTCCACAGGGCCCAGGAGACAGCCGAGGCCCAGATCCGTGCCGGGATGACGGGCATTGAGGCCGACGCTTCCGCCCGGGAGGTGATCGAGCAGGCAGGCTATGGCGATCGTTTTGGCCACGGGCTGGGCCATGGTGTGGGATTGGCGGTTCACGAAATGCCCGGGGCGAGCCCGCGGGTCGACAAGGTGCTGGAAGCGGGCATGGTCCTGACTGTGGAGCCGGGCATCTACTTGCCTGGGGAGTTTGGGGTGCGGATCGAAGATCTCGTCATTATCCGCGAGGAGGGGGTAGAAGTTCTAACCCAGTCGCCGAAGAGAGCCGTTAGTCTTTGATAGGTTAAGACATAAACCGTGAGATTTGACCAAAATCCAACATTGTGATACAATAAGCCAACTCGTGGGCTCTGGGGCCCAATACACAAGGAGTTCTGCATTCGGCCCGCCGGTTTTCGTCCGACGACCATGCAAGGAAAAGGGAGGCACACATGGAATCCTTCAACCGTACGAGCCTGATCACTGGAGTTGTTGTAGGGCTGATTCTGGGTCTCTTGTTGGGCATGCTCCTGTTTTGGGGGCTCTTTCCTGTAGAATGGACCGATGCCCATTCATACGATTTGGCTGCAGAGGCCAAGGCCGAGTACATGGTCCTGGTAGCCGATTCGTTCAAGCTGCACAGAGATCCAGCCCGGGCCGCGGAGTATTTGGAGCTTTGGACGGAGGAGGAGAAGCAGCAGGCAGTCGCCGACGCGATCGCGACGCAAGAGGCACAAGGCCAGCAGGAACAGGCGCAAGCTGTCAGGGACCTGTCCATGGTCCTGGGTGTCAGCCTGCCGGGCGAGGTCGAGCCTCCTGTCGAGCCGGCACCCGAGGGAGGGTTCTTTGAGCGGATGCGCGTGCCTTGCCTCGTCTTCTTCTTTGTGCTGCTGGTCCTTGTTTTGGGCTGGATCGGGCTGCGCGTCGCCCTCCGGCGGCGGTCGCCCCGCGAGGTGGCACCGGTTGCGCCCATCCGTGCTCCCGTTGCAGCGGCACCCATGGAGGAAGAGTGGGAAGGGCGAGGCCAGCCGCCCCTGGGCCACTTTTTTACCACCTACCAGCTCGGTGAAGACACCTACGACGAGTCCTTTAGCATCGAGACACCGGCAGGCGAATTCCTGGGCGAATGTGGCGTGGGCATTTCGGAGACGATTGGCCCTGGGGATCCCGACAAGGTTACGGCCTTTGAGGTCTGGTTGTTCGACAAGACCGACATCCGCACGGTCACCAAGGTACTCATGAGCGAACACGCCCACAAGGACGGGGCCCTGCGCAGCAAGCTGGCCTCCAAGGGCGAGGCCGTTCTGGCCCAGCCCGGCGTGCCCTTTTCCCTGGAGACCACAGGCCTGAATGTGACCGTCGAGGTCACGGAGCTGGAGTATGGTGAGGGGGAGCTTCCGCCCAAGAGCTTTTTCTCCAAGCTAACCGTTGAGTTGATGGCAAGCGCCAAGGCGGGTTCTGGCAGCGAGGGGTCTTTCTAGGGCCGGAAGCCGATCCAGGCACGTCTGCCGCAGTGCATGCTGCATGCATGCGTGCTCGGGGCTGTGCGATTTCGACCCGCTGGATCGATTGATTGCCTAGCCAGTAGAGATCTGGGGGCCCGCCGGTGCGGGTCTCATCATGGAAAACAGCCAGCGGGGCTGGTTTGTCACCTGGAGTGACTGACCAGCCCCTTGTTGCAGTGAGACTGCGCACGCGACCGTCAGCCCTGTCTTGAGCCGCATCGGGGCCCCTTGTTCTGCGGTGAGGCAGGCGGCTAGCAGAGGCGTAGTAAGGGACGGAGACAGCTTCCGCTCGAAGGAGGAGGTGGTCATGCAGATCAAGACCACAGTGGGTCAAGTTGCATTGATGGGCGGCGGCCAATATCAGCAATCCAGCGGCATCCTGGTGGATGAGCGGGGTTCGCGCTTTGGCAAAGGTCGAAGCCGCGGCAACGTCTACCTGGTGGTGGAGGTCACGGGCCCCCTCGCCGGGCGGGATGTGATTGCCAAGCAGCTGGCCCAGACGATGCGCGATGCCTACTATGGCTGGCGCGGCAGCGTGACGGCAGGCCTGCAGGAGGCAGTCCGCGAGGCGAATAACCTGCTCTTTGAGGAGAACCGCATCTCGCTACCCGGCGAACAGCGGACAGCTGGCGTGTCGTGCATCGCACTTCGCGACGACGATATGTTTGTCGCCCAAGCCGGGCCGACAGCCGTGTACCTGATGCAGGAGGAGGAGGTGATGCGCATCCCGGACGTGTCACCCTGGCTGGACCGTATCCCTCCAGAGGAGATGGAGGCTGTGGCGCTGGGGGAGCGCCGGGACGTCAACGTGGCCCTGTTCCACACCACCGTCGCCGGAGGGGACACCGTCCTCCTGGTCAACGACGGATTGGCCCGCCTGGTCCCAGACGCGAACTGGCCCGATATTTTGAGGCAGAGGCCAGTCGAGTCCTTGCTAGAGGAGGTATTGGCAGCCGGGCGAGGCAGCGACCTCTCTGCGCTGGTGGTTCGCCTGGGAGAGGAGGCTGTGGACCGAGCGCCTGCGCGCGTTGCACCACCTCCAGCCCGCCAGGAGGTTCGCCCGGTCAGCGCCCAACCGCTGCGGGACCGGCTGACAGCCGGAGCGGCGGGCCTGGACATCGGTGGGCTGTTGGCGGGCATCGGCCGGGCCGTCAGTGGGGCCGTGGCTGGGATCGTGGCGGGGTTCCTTGGTCTCTTGAGGCGTATGGTGCCGGAGCAGCGTGGCTCACAGGAGGTCGAGCAGAGGCCAACTGCGACTGTCCCGCCTCCCAGGAAAGGTCCCAAGGTGAAGCGAGTACGCCGTTCCCACAGTGATTCGGTTCAAAGGATCCTCATTGTAGTAGCCATCGTCCTGCCGCTGGTCATAG
Source organism: Anaerolineae bacterium (assembly GCA_023544525.1). Taxonomy (GTDB): domain Bacteria; phylum Chloroflexota; class Anaerolineae; order JAAYZQ01; family JAAYZQ01; genus JAMJFU01. The sequence goes on from JAMJFU010000012.1 coordinate 13,374, forward strand.
GCGGCGTGGTGGCCGTCATCCTGATCCAGCGCGGTCAGTCGCAGAGGGCGGAATTGGATGCACTGTGGCAACAGGCCGTGGCCCAGTGGGAGCAGGCCCAGGCAGCCGACGATCTGGCCGTGATCCGCACCCACCTGGCGAACGCCGAGCAAGTCCTCCAGGAACTGCTCGACCGGCGACCAGAGCACGCAGAGGCGCTGGATCTCAAGGGGAGGGTCCAGGCCCGTCTGGACGTGATTAACCAGGTGCGGCGGGTCAATTGGATCGGAGCCCTGAACACCTATGCCACCGACGCGGAGCTTTCACGGGTGGTCGTGCAGGGAAGCCACGTGTTTGTGATGGATCGGCGCAATGGCCGGGTCTACCATCACCAGCTGGACGAGGAACTGCAGAGGGCGCTGAGACCCGAGACTGCGGACACGGTGCTCCTGAGCAAGGGGGACCAGGTTGGCGGGGTCTTGGTGGCCGACCTGGTGGATATGGTTTGGATGCCCACCGGACCCGACCGGCAGAAGGCGAGCCTGGTCATCCTGGAGAGCGGTGGGTCCTTGCTCGACTATGATCCGGCCACCGACGAACTGGTTCCCCTACGCGTGTCCGCGACCGACAGCTGGCAGTTTGCAGAGCTGGTGGGCAGCCATACGGGCCGTTTCTACGTCCTGGACCCTTCGGCAAACCAGATCTGGCGCTACGACCCTACCCCCGACGGGTATTCCAACCCTCCGGACGAGTGGCTACAAGAGCCGGTCGACCTTGTCGGCGTCGTGGATATGGCCCTCGGCGACAGCATCTTTCTTCTCTATGCAGATGGCAGCATCCATAAACTGACTCAGGGCAAGCCTGACCTGTTTGACACCTCAGACTGGGATACACCACCGCGAAGCCCGTCCGCTCTGTTCACGCGGCCTCCTGATGACACCCAATGGCTCTACGTTGCCGATCGCGGGAACAGCCGGATCGTGCAGTCTGGCAAGGAGGGGCGATTCAAGCAGCAATTTCGCCTGTCCGATTCTATGGCCGCCGAAACCGGCGATCCCCTGGCCGGTGTGACAAACCTGTTCGTCGACGAGATCGTAGGGCATGCCTTTGTGCTCAGTGGGCAGAAGCTGTACCTCCTTGTCCTGCCCATGTCCGACTGAAAGCCATACGCCACGTCCGGCTTTGCGGAGGCTGGCACCGTGCCCCAGCCATCGAGGCCGGCCGGGGCCGGCCGGGTGTACGCGGTCCCGGGATCACTGCCAGGTCGAGTCCCTGGCTCAAGCACGTCGCCTTGGGGGGTCTAGGAGGCGGTAAGCAGCAGCTTGTCGTGCCGGATCTGTAAGATGTCGCCGGAAAATGTACCCAGCCAGGGCTTGGCCACGTGGCGGACTGTAGCGGTGTACATGGTCAGGTAGGCTTCTCTCGTGACCAGCAACATGTTCAATAGCGAGGCAACCGGAGACTTGACAATGGTGCCCTCGATATGGAACGAGCCGACAATCGCCTCGACAGGTTCGTAGCGTCGCACGTGGGTTTCCTCAGGCAGCGGTTCGCCGCTGCTCATCGGCAGGAACAGCAGAACCTCCTCCAACTTGACAAATAGCATGGAGCGCTCCACCGGTGGCGACTGCTGGGTAGGGGCCAGAAAGAGGATCTTGGCGTTGTGGAGTGGCACAAAATCCTCGGCCAGCGTGTTGAGATAGGCACCAATCCGCGCCTGCTCTTTGGTTACCAGCTCTCCCCACACAAGCGTCGAGGAGGTGCCGATCATCACGGCAGTAGCCTTCTCATCCGGCCCCAGCGTATAGGATCTTTGCGTCATGTTTCTGCTCCCTTCTTCCCTCAACGGCAGGGATCGTAATCGCTACCCAGGATCACTCGTATGTCAGCATCCTCGCTGGCATCGAGTTGGTAGATGACGTTTCTCCGCAGGACGTTCAGCTCGCGTATCAGCAGCTCCAGTGCCTTGGGCTTTTCCTCAAAGACGATGATCTGGGTCTCGGCATAGCCGGGGTTCTCAGCCGGAGCGGCTTCCACGACATTGAGCCCGTACCAGCGCAACTGGTCAGCTGCAATGAGGGCCATCTGGGGCTGATAGGTGCCGTTGCGCAGCTCGATCGCCGCCTTCTCATTGGCTATCTGCTCGTCGCCCGCCGACGGCGGTGCATAGAGGCTGGCCACAACCTGCTGGATCCTGTCATATCTTGGCAACAGGACCTGCCAGCCATCCGCGTTTACCCAGTCGATCGTCTCCCTGGTACCGATAAACCGGCTGCGGATGCGCTGCGGCTTGAGGTCGAGGGCGATGGGTGCCAGTGACAGGACATCTCCCAGGTCGAGATCGGTCTCGAAGCTGTCTCGGAGGGCCGACCACAGGCCCGGGATCTTGAGGATGATGCCCGGGCTTTTGGTTTGTTGCCACATGGCCTTGAGGAACTGGTGCTGCCTGCGTGCCCGGTCAAAATCACTGCCGCCGCGTCGCGTGCGAACATAGCGCAGAGCCAATGACCCGTCCATCTGGTAGACGCCGGGTTCCAGGTACATCTCCTCTTCTTCCTCAGAAGTAGGCGGCCGGTACTGCAGGTTCACCGGGCAGGCCACGGTCATCTCTACGCCGCCCAATTCGTCGACCACACGGGCAAAGCCCTGAAAATCCACACGGGCCCAGTGGTCGATGGTGATGCCGAAATTCACGCGGATCGTCTCCGCCAACAGCCCTGGGCCTTTCCCGGGATAGCCGGTCCGGTAACCATATTTGTGGGCGACATTTATGCGGCTCCAGCCGTACGTGGGAATGTACACCCACAGATCTCGTGGGATGGACAGCAGGGATACCTGCTTGGTATCCTTGTTCACTACCGCCACAATGATCACGTCCGTATTCTGTGCCCGAAGGTTCGTCGTCGAGTCTACGCCGATGAGCAGGAAATGCATAAACTCGCCCGTGTAGCTTGGGGTGGGCATCGGTGTCGGGCTGAACATCGGCGTGGGCGTCAGAGTAGGGGTCAGCGTCGGCGAGATCGTCTCGGTAGGCGTGATCGTCGGGCCTGGAGGCAGCGGGGTACGCGTCGAGGTAGCCGTGGCGGATGGCGTAAAGGTGGAGGTTGGCGTGCTGGTGGCGGTGGCTGTATTCGTCCAGGTGGCCGAGGGTGTGAGCGAGGGCGAGGGCGAGGGCGAGGGGCTGGGCGTCATGGTCCTGGGCGCTGCTGCAGCTACTGTCGGCAGAGCGGTCAAGGTGGCTGTTGGGCTGGGCGTGACCACGGTCGGCGCTGCTACCACGGCGGTCGGCGTCACTGCGGTTGTACAGCCGCTCAAGATGGGCAGTATAACGACCAGCAGTAGAAACATCACCAGAGCCGATCTTTGGCGCTGTTGTATCCTCTTGTCTGTTCCCGGTTTTTCTATTCTCATTTCCCCACACAGAACCTACTAAAGATCATCTCTACCAGATCCTCTCCAGCAGTCTGTCCTGTGATCTCACCCAGGGCATTGACGGCCGCGGTCAGGTCGATGGTGATGAGGTCGGGCAACTGGCCCGCTCTGTGGGCGGCCAGGGCCATCTGAGCGTGGTCCAGTGCCCGGCTCAGCGCTTCCTTGTGACGCGGACTCGTAACCGCTGGCGGTTCGGCCGGCACGACCTGTCCAGCAAAGACGGCATCGACGATGGTTTGCTCCAGCGCCTCGATCCCTTCCCCAGTCAGGGCCGAGACCGGGATCGTAGGTGCGTCGAGCATCGAGCCCGCATCCTGATCGACGGAAGCTACCAGGTCAATCTTGTTCAGGACAAGCACAGCGGGCTTGCCATTCACCAGGCCGGCGATGGCCCGATCGGCTTCCGTTGGCGGCTGGCTGGCGTCGACGACGAGCAGTGCCAGGTCGGACCGGGCCAGGGCGGTACGGCTGCGTTCAATGCCCAGCCGCTCGATGACATCCTCTGACTGCTCGGTGATGCCGGCCGTATCGACCAGGACGACGGGCACGCCCTGCAGGTTCACGGTCTCTTCCAGCGTGTCGCGGGTGGTGCCCGGGATGTTGGTCACGATGGCGCGACTGGTGCGCAGCAGCCGGTTCAGCAGGCTGGACTTGCCCACGTTGGGCCGGCCGACGATGGCCGCCCGGATGCCCTGGCGGTAAATGATGCCCCGCTCGGCTTCCTCCAGGAGCTGCGAGAGGCTGACGATGGCCTGCTCCAGGTCAGGTCCGATCTGGCGCTCAGGGATCTCGTCTTCGGCAAAGTCCAGGCTGGCCTCCAGGTAGGCCAGGGTTTCCAACAGCGTGGACCTCACAGAGCGTACCTCGCCGGAGAGCCGGCCAGCCAATTGGCCTATGGCCGCCTGGAGTGAGACCTCCGTCCTGGCCTGGACCACATCGAGGACAGCCTCGGCCTGGGCCAGGTCGAGGCGGCCGTTGAGAAATGCACGCGCCGTGAACTCGCCTGGTTCTGCCAGGCGGGCACCGTGGCGGAGGCAGAGTGACAATACGCGCCGCAACGCCACGATCCCGCCATGGCATTGGATCTCGACCATGTCCTGGCGGGTATAGGTTTTGGGCGCGGGCATGTGGACAGCCAGCACCTCATCGACGAGCCCGCCGGTTGCCGGCTCTATGACATGACCATAGTGCAATACCCGGGGATCCAGATCCGTTGCCGGCGGATCAGCGGCCCGCACAAAAATGTGGCTCAGGATCTCTGCCGCCTCTGGCCCCGTCAGACGCACAATGCCGATGCCACCCTCACCCAGGGGAGTCGAGATGGCGGCGATGGTGTCGTCCAGGCTATACATGGTCCGTCAGCCCGTCCATTCCTCGCGCAAGATGCCCATCCATAATAGGTCCTGATACTGCCCGTGGCGATATTCTGCCTGCCGCCAGCGCCCTTCGTGCTTGAACCCCACCTTTTCGTAGAGATGTACGGCACGCTCGTTCCGGGCAAAGACGCTCAGATAGATGCGGTTCAGGTTCATCTGTTCGAAACCGAAGCGTAGGAGGGCGTGCAAGACATCAGAGCCCAGGCCCTGATCCCACAGCGCGGGTAGGCCGATAAATAGGCCTACCTCCGCACTGGCGCTGCGCCCGTCGATCTCATTGAAGCCAGCTCCGCCTATATGCCGGCCCTCGAACTCCACCGAAAAGTTGAGGGTCCTGGGATCCTGGAGCATCTCCTCGTACCACTGCTCTTCCTCAACCAGGGATAAGGGCCCGTAGCGGCCGAAATAGTTCAAGACCGTCGGATCGTTCAGCCATTCGACATAAGCCGGCAAATCCTGGCGCTCAATGGCTCGGAGAACGACGCGGTGACCATGGATCATGGCAGCTCCCTGCTCAACAGCTAGTCCTTGCCCCTCGGAGGCGCGACTGGCTGGGTGGATGGCGCCAGGCGGAGCCCGTGGGCATAAGGCATGGCCAGCGCCTCGGCGAGGTCGTCCCCTTCCCGGACCAGGTAGGTAAGGATACCGCTGATGGACAGCTCTGTAACCAGGTCCTCGTTGGTCCGGGGATGGCCAAAGCTGTGCGATTCGAGGAGCACAGCGACGACGTTGATACCGCGACGGCTCAGGTCCCGCGCAGCGGAGATCCAGTAGTCCTGATCTGTCGGGGTAATGACGACCGCGGTGGTGTTCCGGCTGAGGTGGGCACCTTCTGCAGCCACAATCTCGCTGATAGGAATGCGGCCGTCGGGCTGCAGCACGGATAGCGTCTCGAGGACCTTGGCCAGCTGTCGCTCACCGCGGTCCGCGGGCAGCACCTGTCGCTGTTGGCTGTACGTGATAAAGCCCACCCCACGATCCTGCTCAATGAAGTGGCGGGCCAGAGAGGCGGCGATGGCGATACTGTATTCAGCAGTCGACGGTGGCAGGATGAGGTCGGGACCGGTCTCCCAGGGAAGCCGCGGCTGGCCCAATCCTGGGCGCCCTGCCCAGGACAGCTCTGCCTGGGCACCGCGCTCCAGGTCCAGGAATAGCCAGACGTCGGCGGTTGGATCTAGCTCAAACTCCTTAGAGATCAAGCGGCCGGTCCTGGCACTGGATGGCCAGTGAATGCGGTTGAAGCTGTCCCCCGGTGCATAGTCGCGCACACCGGAGACGTTCGTGGTCACGTAGGGCGTGCGCCGGCGCATGGTATCGCCTCCGGGAAGGACCCCGATGAGAGGAGCGAAGGAAACCAGGTCGACTGTGGGGGGATAGACGATGATGGTGGATGGTCGGGGCTCCACCAAGTCCCGGGTCCTCTGGAACAATCCGAAGGGGTCCCCGCTGCTCACCGTGAGAGGCCCCAGCCTGAACCGTCCCCTCTGCACGCAGCGGGTCTGCAAGGTCCAGGCATAGGTCTTGCGCGCGCCCAGAGGGCTGACCACGCGGCTAACATAGTGATTGGGCAGCGTCGACTCGTCCCGCACTTCCACCCAAAGCTTGGGGATGATGCTCCGGTTGCGGACCACCAGGCGTTCCTCAGCCATCTTGCCCACCTGGGAACGAGATGTGCGGGTATGCCGTTCGACATCCACCCACTGTATGCCGGTCCAGGCCCACAGGAAGGAGAGGATCAGGAGCGCGGTCAGGAGGTACCAGAGGTTATAGAGCAGTTCGCGGCCTGTACCGATGGCACCCAAGCCAATCGCTACCCAAACGAGAAAGACAATACGACTGCGCGTCAAAGCAAACCTACCTCTATCGACCTCGATCCGGCCGAAACCGTGCTGAGTAGTGCGGCTCTGCGCAGGCCCGTCGGTGACCTGCGCGGGCCAGACGGTTGGTATTCGGCCCGATCTTACCAGCAACCCCGCTGCGAAGAGCGGGGTTGGACGGAGCGGCTATTGGGCGCGTGACTATTGCTTGGGGACGATCGTCACTTTGCGCCGTTCACCCTCGCCGATGCTCTGGGTCGTGACCTTGGGATTCTTGCGCAGGGCAATGTGCACCAGCCGCCGCTCGTAAGCCGGCATCGGTTCCATGGCCTGGACCCGTCCACTGCGCACCGCCTGATCTGCCACGCGATTGGCCAGACTCTCCAGAGACCGGCGCCTTCGCACCAAATAGTTCTCTACGTCGACGACCAGGTTGGTCCAGTGCTTAAGGCGGTGGCTGACCATGAGCCGGACGAGATACTGGAGTGCCCTGAGGGTTTCGCCCCGGCGGCCAATCAGGATGCCGAGGTCCTCTCCGGTGATATTGAGCACGACCGGCGGCTCCTCGTCCTCGTCAGCCAATTCGTAGCCCATCTGCGTTTCCACTGTTGCCCTGACGCCCATGAGGTGTAAAACTTCACCGAGCACCTCGCGTCCCACCTGTTCCGCCGTGGGCTCCTCGCCCTCGATGACCTCGATCTCAGGCGCCGGGGCGGGGGTCGGGGCAGTCACTTTCACCGGTTCAGCGACGGTTTTCACCGGTTCCGGCTTGGGTGGAGCCTTGACGACAAGCCGTACCCGCGCGTTCTCGGCCCCAAAGCCCAGGACACCCCGGCTGCCCTCGGTGATGATCTCGGCTTCGACCTCGTCGCGCCGGACGCCCAACATCTGGAGGCCGTTGCGGATGGCCTCCTCCACCGTCTTACCGCTTGCGACGACGTTTCTTCTTTCGCTTCTTTGATCCACTTTGTGATCCCTTCCCGCTCCCGGCAGCGGCGGCCTGAGAAGATGTGCTACTTGTCTTCTGCGCGGCCGCTCCCTTGGCTCCGCCTCCACTCAAGAGACTGGACAGGCTCATGCCCTTCCAGAACATCAGCCCTTCCCAACCGGAGATGAACCCCTGGGTGATGATGCCGATAATATTCGAGATGATGAAATAGAAGGACAGCCCGGTGGAAAAGCTCAGGCTGAAGAAACCCATCATCAGCGGCATCATCAAGGTCATGCTCTGGTTCATAGAGGCTGCCTGCCCCTCACCTCCGCTGCCCCCCACTGTCGTCATCTTGGTCTGTAGCCATGACGTAAAGGCCACCAGAATCGGCAAGGCGTAGGTAAGCCCGCCGAGTTGCTGGGGTGTCAGGCTGAGATCCATGCCCAAGAAGAAGCGGTTCAGTGGAATTTGAGCCGAGATGCTCTCCATAAAGGGGTAGATGTTCTGGGACAGGTTCAAGAGTTGGAGCGGCTGGTGGCCGAGAGCTTGGATGATAGACTGGTATAGGCCGATCCAGATCGGAAACTGGACCAGCATAGGGAGGCAGCCACCCATAGGGCTGGCACCCGCCTCCTTGTAGAGCTTCATCTGCTCTTGCGCTAGCTTTTCCCTATCCTTGGCGTACTTTTTTTGCAGTTCCTTCAGCTGGGGCTGGAGCTCCTGCATTTTCTTGGCTGAGCGCTGCTGGGGCAGCATCAACGGTGTCATGATGAGCCGGACGACCACCGTAAAGAAAATGATCGCCAGCCAGAACTGCCCACCCAGCACGGTATAGAGCCCCAAGAGGGCATTAAGCATGGGCCGCAATATCAGCACGGTCCAGATATCGGTAATACCCAACGAAACCTCCTAAGGTCCGACCAGCCGGCTTGTCAGCAACTGGAGATCAGAGCGACAACCAGGCTGATGGTAGACGGGTCCGCCGTCGACCTGCTTTACTGGCTTTCCGGCGGTGAGAACGACCACTGCAGTCCGCCATCCTCTGAATCGAGGACCTGCACCTGGCCGTCCATCAAGAGAACATAGACCCAGCCGTTGGAGACGACCGGCGTAGTATACACTGAGGACTGGGGCAACCCACTGGGCCAGTACCACTGCCTCTGTGCATCCTTCACGGCGATGACCCGGCCTGAGCCGCTGGTAACGATGATGGTCTCCCCGGCCAAGACAGGGCTAGCCCGGAGGCCATCGCTGGCGTCGGCCACCTCGGCGCTATCATAGGGATAGGGCGACACCACGCTGCCATCCGATGGATTGAGGGCATACAGGCGGCCATCCAATGACGTCACAAAGATCAGGTCATTGGCCAGGAGAACCTCCGACCAGATCCAGTTGTCTGCTTTGAAGTCGAAACCCTCTACCTGTTCGCCCGAGTCGGCGCGAAGCGCATAAAGCCGGCCGTCAAAGGCGCCTACGTATAGGACCTCTCCTGTGGCAGCCATCACCGGTTTGGCGGCCATGGCTCCGCCAACTTCGGTGCGCCACAGCTCCTGGCCCGTATCGGCATCAAGGGCATAGACATTGTGATCCATTGAGGCCACATATACTTGCCCACCGGCGACGAGCGGCGAGGCCCAGACGGCCTCTTCAGCCTGGAAGGGCCAACCTTCTTTGATCCGCTGGCTCTCGACGTCCACGGCATAGACCTGCCCATCGGATCCGCCAAAATAGACGGTACCGTCTGCGTAGGTCGGCGCCGGGAGTATCAGGTCGTTCGCCGGTACATTCCACCTCTCCTGCCCGGTCTCTGGATCAAAGGCGTAAAGGCCGGCAGTCCCGCTCTGTGATTCGGCAAAACCCACAAAGGCCAGGTCGCCGCCGAGCGTGACAGGACTCCAGTAAGGGAGCCCTGCTTCCCCGCCAGAGGGCACGAAGGTAGCCTGCTGGACGCCGGTTTCGGCATCCAAGATATAAACCTGCTGTGGCAAACCACTGATAACATAAACTCTGCCGCCGCCGACCGTGAGACCTGGCCAGTTTTGTGCAACCGGCTGGGCCCCACAGGCAGACAGCACTGCAACCAACAGGAGCAGCAGCCCTGCCCCTACGATGCGACTGCGCCTAGTCAAATTTGAGCCTCCTCGCAACACTGCCGCAGAACGTCAAGGTACGGGGTCGTAACCCCCGGGGTTGAAGGGATGGCAACGGGCCACCCGCTTGGTAGCCAACCATCCGCCCTTGATCGCCCCATACTTCTGTACGGCCTCGTAACCATAATGAGAGCAGGATGGGGTAAAGCGGCAGGAGGGAGGCAGCACTTTTGAGAATGTCATCTGGTACAGGCGAATCAAGCCCATTAGCAAATACTTCACGATACCTCACGCGTCAAACCTGCCCGACGTAACAACAGGCCGATGGTCTCATCGACCTGCTGAAAGTCTGCCTCGGCAATTGGACGTCGAGCAATCAAGACTATGTCCCAACCCTCAGCTACCTTCCCCTCTTGAATCCTTATCCTCACTGCTTCCCGCATCCGGCGCTTGATCCGGTTCCGCACGACGGCTTTGCCGATCCTCTTACCAATGGCAAAGCCAAAACGGGTGTATCCTAAATCATTGGGTAAGAATGATAGTACGATAAGCGGACGGACCAGGGTTTGGCCCTCACGCCGGAGGCGCTGAAAATCAGCGTTTTCTCGCAGACGACGCCTTTTCTCCATAACCTCACTGGCCGATGGTCACGAGACCACAAGCCAGGCGTTGGCGAATCACACTGACAGGCGATGGCGACCCTTCAGCCGCCTGCTCTTGAGGACCTTGCGCCCACCCTTTGTCTTCATCCGAGCCCGGAAGCCGTGCCGGCGTTTGCGCCGCCGCACCTTGGGCTGCCATGTTCGCTTTGGCATAATAACACCTCATCCTTGTGACGATAAAAATCAATCTCACAGCACTCAATTATACCGTCTTTTTGGCGCGCCTGCAAATTTCTGGTGTGCTATCGAGTGAAAGGGCCAAACAGGCTTGTCAGCGCGACACCTCCTCGCGGAATACGGGGGCCAACATCTGATCGACCGGTGCGTAGCGATCGGTAAGGGTCACCAACCGTCCCTCGTCCAGAAGGCTGTCGACCTCCCTGGGGCTCAGGATTCGCTCTGCCAGAAGGGCGAACCCATCACCGGCGTCCAGGCTCTCGAGCGCGGTTAGATCCAGAGGCGCATCAGAGGCGATGAGCACAAAGGTGCTGCGCGTCGCCTCCCGCCAAGACTCGATGGTCGGGGCCACGTACACGTGTCGAAAAGTCTGTCTCAGGGTATGGATATAGGCCCGCAAAAAGTCGCTACGTGGACCGTCAATGATGTTGACAAAGTACAGGCCGTCCGCTGCCAACCAGGCACGGACCCGGTCGTTGAATCCTTTGGTGGTCAGGTGGTAGGGCACGGAAAAGTCATTGAACGCATCGCCCATGACGAGGTCGTAGGTCGATACCGGTGGCTGTTCCAGGAAGAAGCGAGCGTCTTGGTTATAGGTTACGATGGCTGAATCCTGGCTCAAGCCCAGGAGATCGTGGGCCACCGCGGTGACGCCGGGGTCGATCTCGACGACGTGGATGTCACTGCCAGGATAGAGTGCCTCCATATAACGAGGGAAGGTGTAGCCACCGCCTCCGATAAAGAGGGCAGCGAGGTGGTCGTCCGACTGGGCGCGATAGGCGGTCAGTTCAGCATAAATCTGCTCGTAGCCGTAGACAAGCTTGGTCGGATCGTCCAGCGAGGTATAGCTGTGGACAAGCCGGTCCAGGGTCAATATTTGGACGGCACCGCCATCGCGCTCCTCTTCGTGGACCTTGATGCAGAAGTAGTTGGTCTCGCGTGTGCACGGGCCACTCAACCAGCCCTGCTGCGTGACGAGCAGTGTGCCTCCGGCCAGGAGGAGGGTGCCCAGGGCCATCCAAACCAACTGCCCGCGGACCAGGAAGAGCAAGCCCATCAGCAGTAGGGTCACGGCCACACCCCAGACGATGATGTGAGTCCCAAGCCAGGAGATCAAGACAAAACCTGTGGCAAAGGTCCCTGCAATGCTGCCCACACTGCCGGCGGCATAGATGCGGCCCACGGTCCTACCCGTCCTGGCCAGGTCGCGTACTGCCAGCTTGGCGACGATGGGCGAAATCGTTCCCAAAATGATGCAGGGGACGAGGAACAGGGCGGCGGTGAGGACCAGGATCTCGACTACGATGGGCCAGTTGCCGGGCAGGCGACCGCCCAGGGCATCCACGGCCAAGATGCCGCACGAGGCAAGGCCGGCCAGGAGGAGGATACCGCCCAGGAGGCGGAGCGAGGCGGAACGGTCGGCGAGCCAACCACCAAGGTAGTTGCCCAGGCTAATCCCAGCCAGCACCACGCCGATCACGCTGGTCCAGGTATAGAGCGAGACGCCCACGTAGGGGGCAATGATCCGCCCCGCCACGAGCTCCAGGATCATGATGCAGCCACTCGAGACAAAGACGATGAGATCGGGCTGCCACAGCCTGGAACGCTGGAAAGCCTCGGGCACATCTGCTGGCGATGGTTCTGGTGTTTGATTCGGGCCATCCCCGTGGCGACCGTCTGTGATGCCCATCTAGCCTCCTAACCCTGACTGCCCTATCACAGGCTACCTGGCGCGATCGCAAGCAGCCAGAGGTGATGACACCGCTGCCCCGGCGTTCAAGCTCCAGGCTGGTGTCCGTCCCATTTTACCGTTTGCCCGCCAATCGGTCAACTGGCTGGCTGGGCGCGCGCACCTACTCCCTGGTCCTTCTGGCAAGGCCCTCTGGGCAAATCCGGAGAGCGTTCGTTTCCCCGCTTTATAGGGTGAAACAGGGTAGATAATGATTGTTTCGTAACAATACAGATCAAAAATTGCATTTCGTGACGTTTGTGGTATAATATGAGCTGTTCCAATGGATCTTCTGGAGTGCGTCGAGACCGACGGAGGTGAGGATCATGGCCGAGGGAGGACCGAGATTCCGGAAACTCACTGGCGACCCGCCGGCTGGTGAAGAGATCAAGCGCGCCGCGGAGGGCGGCATGCCAAGCGCGCAGGATGAGGTGGACGGTGCGCTTCTCGCCGAGGCCCTTGACGGTGGCCCTGCCCCGCCGCAGGTAGAGACAGCTGCGGCGCAACCTGGCGAACCTGTTGACGAAACGGAAAGTCTGAGCCCGGAGGCTGTCATGGAAGAGACCGAGTTTGAGAAGGAAGTGACCATCTATGAGCCACCGCCTCGCGAGGTCAATGACCTCGTCGGTGGCGTATTGCCCCCCAGGCCAATCCGCGCCATCCTGAATGTGCGCCTGGAGCCCTCTGTAGCCCTGGATATCCAGGAGCCAGACCAGAAGGTGAATCTCCTGGAGCTGCCGGACCGTGAGCTGACAGAGGCCGAGAAGGCGGCGATCCTGGCCCACCTGGGTGAGGGGCGCATCCAGGAGCTGCAACAAGAAGTAGAGGAGGCCTACGACGAAATACGCCGCCGGATGGCTTCCAACGAGGCCGTTTCCACAGAAGCCTATAACAAGCTGCTCAAAGCCCAGGACATCTTGTTGCGCCGGGATGCCTCAAAGCTCGCCCAAGCCGAGTATTACCTCGAACTGGTACATGCCCAACTGGATCGGGTCTCGGCCAGTGAAGAGGCCGCACAAAGGTACCAGTGGCCGCTTTTTGCCTGGGGCTTTCTGTGGAGTGCTGCCTTCCTGGTTACGATGATCCTGATGGGCCAGGAATGGTTTCAGAAGGCCCTCGGGTCGACCGGGCAGAGCGGTGCCCTCTTGGATACCGAGACATTTCTGGCGTCGATGCTGTGGGGAGGCATCGGCGGTGCGGTGGCGGTGCTGTACAGCCTGTTCAAGCACGTGGGCGAGCGTGATTTCGACAGCCAGTACGTGCTGTCCTACGTGGGCAAGCCGTTCCTGGGCCTGGTTGTGGGCGGCACCGTCTACATGGTCTTTAACTTGGTGATCCGGGCACTGGGTATTTTCCCCGCCGGCGTGCCGGATGCCGAAGGGAACATTGTTCCGACCGTTGCCCCCGGTGTGGTCTACCTGGTTGCCTGGGCTTCTGGGTTCAAAGAGGACCGCATCCTGGAGCTGGTCGACGCCATGATGAAAAGGATCTTTGCCAGCCTCGGCAGTGGCGAATCTGCCCAGCAAGCGGATTCAGGATCGGCAGGAGACTAGATCTGGCGGGGTCGCCGCTGCCAAGAGCGGCGACCCCTCTTTCATCCGAAGTCTGGCACCCCAAGCCAGAGCAGGCGATTCAGCAGCCTACTTCCTTGCGGCCGTAACAACAGAAGCACATCGCCTGCGGACGCTGCCGGCATCCTCTCAAAAGCCCCTGTCTTGACAAAACCGCATCCTGAAGCTATCCTACGCCGGGAGGTGATGATGGGGCTACAAGAGGGCCATTTCGACGTCAGCAAAGTAGCCGGTGCTGTGGTGGGCACCAAGAGGGGCTGACGAGTGGCATGGCGCTCAAGCATCCTCAGAGCAGAGAGGCTTTGGAGGCCCTGGCTCCTGGGCCTGATCCTGGTGGTAGGAGCTGTCCTGCGGCTCTACGGCTTGAACTGGGACGAGGGCCTCTGGCTTCAGCCGGACGAGCGCCAGATCTATTTCGTTGCCCTGAGCCTTGACTGGCCTGCCAGCCTCGCGGAGGCCTTCAGCCCGGCCAGCCCGCTCAATCCAGGTTTTTTTGCCTACGGTTCGCTGCCTATCTACCTGGTCCGGCTTTTCGCTGCCCTGCTGTCTCCCCTGTGGCCCGCCCTCAGCGACCCGGACAACCTGCATCTGGCCGGCCGTCTCCTGGCTGTGACCTTTGATCTCGGCACAGTCTACTTGAGCTACCGGCTAGCGCACCAGTTGGGGGAATATACCTGGCGTCCAGGCCCTGCCCAAGGATCGAACCCGCAGCCTGGTAGAGACAAGGCAGAGAACCAGGCGCCTGGCGCTCCAGCCTCTCCGTGGCAGGCCCTGCTGGCAGCGGCGTTGGTCAGCCTGGCCGTCCTGCACATCCAGTTGAGCCATTTTTATACGGCGGATCCGTTGCTCACGTTCTTTGTGATGCTCACCCTGAGCCTGGCCTGGGATGTGGCCAGCGGAGCCGGGCGGTGGCGCCAGGCAGCGCTGGGCCTGGCCCTGGGTCTGGCACTGGCCACCAAGGTCAGTGCTGCCCCCCTGGTGTTGGTGCCCCTGGTGGCCCACCACTATGCTTCCGCAAGGGCTCAGCCGCCGCCGTCGCAGGGAGCGCGCTGGCAGGCTACCTTGTGGGCGACCCTCCGGCGCATGGTGCTGACCTTGCTGGTCGCCGCATCTGTCTTTTTCCTGGCGCAACCTTATGCCCTCATCGATTGGTCGAGCTTTGTGGGACAAAGCCTCCGCGAGTCGCAGATTGCCTGGGGGCGTCTCGACGTGCCCTACACCCTGCAATATGGCGGGACCTGGCCTTACCTCTATCCAGCATGGCAAGTGACCTTGTGGGGGCTGGCCCTGCCGGTAGGCCTGGCCGCCTGGACAGGGTTGGTACTACTGCTGACCGGCTGGCTACGGCGGGGCGGCTGGGCAGCGGCGCTGGTCCTGGCCTGGGCCGGGGCCTACTTTGCCGTGACAGGCCTGCTCTACGCCAAGCCCCTACGCTACATGTTGCCGTTGGTTCCGCTTCTGTGTGTGCTGGCGAGTTATTTGCCGGTCCGTCTCGGGCGGCTCCAGCGCGGGAAAGACGCGCCACATAGCGGGCGGCGGTGGCTGGCGGCTGTATCCTATTCCTTGTTTCTCGTGGCCTCGCTCGGCTACGCCCTGCTATATGTCCGCATCTATGCCGGACCCCACTCCTGGGTCACGGCCTCGGCGTGGATCTACCGGCACGTACCAGCGGGCAGTACGCTGGCCGTGGAGCATTGGGACACACCGCTGCCCTTGCCGCTGGAGCTGGATGGCCAGGAGCGGCGTATCGAGGAGTTCGACGTGCGGGTCCTGGCCCTGTACGACGAGCCGGACGATAGGGAAAAGTGGGAGCGGCTGGCTGCGGATCTAGCCGGGAGTGACTATCTGGTCATCGCCAGCCGGCGATTGTACGGTTCTATCGCGGGGGCTTCAGATCGTTATCCTGCCACGGCCCGCTACTACGAGCAGCTCTTCACGGGCGATCTGGGTTTTGAGTTGGTCGGCGAGTTCATCCGCGGTCCGGCCTGGTTGAACCCCCGGGTGGCTCCGCTGCCCGGGGCTGTGCCCGGGCTGCTACGGCCTGACGAGAGCTTTGTCGTCTACGACCATCCCCGGGCCCTGATCTTTTCCAACGCCAGGCGCCTGCCGGCGGAGGAGTTGCTGCGGCGAGTGGGTGTGTCGCGGGGGGCTGACCTGTGATGGTTCTAACCCATAAGACAGAGGGCCTCGCCGAAACGAGGCCCTCTCATGAATACGGCAAAGAATGTCCGTCCTGGCGACTAGTGGGCGTGACCGTGGGCTAGTTCTTCGCTGTTCGCGGCGCGCAGGCTGACGACCTGGACATCAAAGTGCAAAGTCTCGCCTGCCAGTGGATGGTTGAAATCTAGCAACACGTTCTCAGGGCCTACTTCTGCCACGACGGCCAGGAAAGGTTGCCCAGAGCCGTCGACCAGCTCGAGCCCCATGCCTGGCTCCAGTTCCATCTCTGAGGGAAAAGCCTCGCGGGGAAAGCGTTGATAGGCGTCGGGGTCCACTTCGCCATAGCCTGCTTCAGGCTCGACGACGACCTCCTTTTTGTCCCCGATGGCCATTCCGTAGATGGCTTGCTCCAAGCCAGGGACGATCTGTCCATGTCCCTGGAGGAATTCTAGAGGGTCTCTCTCTTCTGAGGAGTCGATGACCTGCCCATCTTCTAGGCGAAGGGTGTAATCGATCCCCACGACGAGATCATTAGCAACCGCAGGATCGTTATCTGGCATAGTCCAGCCGATTAGATCCGGCGGACGTCGACGGCGGCAGGCCCCTTCTGGCCCTGCTCGATCCGGAACTCGACGCGGTCGCCTTCTGCCAGGCTGCGAAAGCCACCTTGCCCCTGGATGGAGGAAAAGTGCACGAACACGTCCCCTCCCTGCTCACGGGCAATGAAGCCGTAGCCCTTCTGGTCGTTGAACCACTTCACAACGCCCGTTTCAACTTCGCTCATCGGTAAGGCTCCTTTCCTTACAAAATACTGTTGTTGACGTCCAGTTCCCCCATCGATGCAAATAAAAACCGCCCAGACTGCGTAAGACTGGGCGGTGCATTTACATCATCCGGGACAGAACTTACTACGTCTTGTGGCAAGCTTACATGAAGTGGGCGTTTTTGTCAAAATCGCACCCGTTCGATGCAGGCGCGCCGCATGGGCCTGCAAAATCATCTGCAGTCACCATTAGCCGGTGCCGGCGGGCGTAGCGGTCGGCGTCGCAGTGGGTGTAGGCGGCTCGGTGGTCGGGGTCGGCGTGGGCGTAGGGGTGTTCGTCGCTGGGGGTGGCTCGGTCGGCAGCGGCGTGGGCGTCCAGGTGGGTGTTGGCGTGAGTGTCGGGAACGGGGTGGTGGTCGGCGTCCAGGTAGGCGTGGCTTGTGGCGTTGGTGTCCAGGTAGGCGTCGCTGTGACTGTGGGTGTCGGGTTCTGGACGACAACCCAGGTCCGGGCCTCGATGCCGTTTCCCGCCTGGTCGTAGGCTACCACTCGCAGGGTATAGTCCCGGCTTTCCAGGGCGCGCACATCCCACACGGCCAATAAGCCACTGTCCACAGGGGCATAGACCGGGCCAGCCACCGGCCCCCAACCGATGGGATCCCGGCCCTCGCCGTATTCGACCACATAATGGGCAAAACCAGGCATATTGGCCCGGCCCACCACATAGACCTCGCTGGTCACGGTCTCTCCAGGCAACGGCTGGAGGATAGACACATCGGCTGGCCCAGTGTGCACCGGGCAGAGTTGCTCGGGTGGCTGCGGGATATTGCGTTCCT
The DNA here is from genome assembly GCA_023544525.1 of Anaerolineae bacterium. GTDB lineage: Bacteria > Chloroflexota > Anaerolineae > JAAYZQ01 > JAAYZQ01 > JAMJFU01. Next base: position 30,897 of record JAMJFU010000012.1, read on the forward strand.
GGGCCCAGCGCTTCCCCTCCTCGCCGGGCAGCACAAAGTAGTAGCGCTCTTCGACGGCGTGGACCGGGCAGTATTCTGTGGCCAAGGCGTTGGTGCTCAGGTCAACGCGCACATATTGGTGAAAATCGTACTCTGGTCCCACAGGTCCCTGGCCCGCAGCAAAGATTTCGGTGCGGCGCCGGTCGGGCGGGCAGGCATCGCTGGGGACGGAGCCGGCATCGGCACTGATCTCAAACTCTTCGATGCCGTCGGGCCTGGCGAACTGCTGCGCTGGTTGGTCGGCCAGGGCTCGCTCCATGAAGTTGTGCCAAATGGGGCCAGCCCCGCGCGATCCGGCGACGTTCTTCATGGCCGTGTTGTCGGCGTTGCCCACCCATACGCCAGCCACCAGGTCGGGGGTGTAGCCCAGGGTCCAGGCATCGCGCCAATCATCGGTGGTGCCGGTCTTGGCCGCGGCCGGTCGCGACAGCTTGAGCGGGTTATTCTGTCCAAAGGAGGGAGCCCGGGCCTGGTTATCGGCCAGGATGTTGGTGATCAGGTAAGCGTGCTGGGGGCTGATCACCTGGTCCTCCATGGGCGCCCGGTACTCCTCTATGGTGCGGCCTGACGCATCCTCAATGCGGAGGATGGCCACGGGCGGCACGCGTTTGCCCTCGTTGGCAAACACCCCGTAGGCACCGACCATCTCGAGCAACGTCACGTCGCCGCCGCCCAGGGTCAGGCTCAGGCCATAGTCCGGCCGGTCGAGCGATGCGATGCCCAGGCGGTGGGCTGTATCCAGCATGGCCGGCAGGCCCACGAACTCTAGCGTCTTGACGGCGGGGATGTTCAGCGACCGAGCCAATGCCTCGCGCAGCAATACCGGACCATGCTCTTCATCATCATAGTTCTTGGGCACGTAGGGCCGTCCCAGGGCATCCCGGAATTCGGTCTTGACGTCCCAGATCAGGGTCGCCGGTGTCCAGCCTTTTTCCAGGGCTGTGACGTAGGTGACCGGTTTGATCGAGGAGCCCGGCTGCCGTAGCCGCAGGGCGACGTTCACCTGCCCGTCGATCTCGACGTTGTTAAAATCGGCACTGCCCAGCATCACAAGGATCTCACCTGTATCGGGCTTGATGGCGACCACGGAGGCATTGGTGGCGTGCCGGTCCTTGAGCGTTGCCAGGTGAGCCCGCACCTCCTCCTGGGCGATGCCCTGCAGTCGCGAATCCAGCGTGGTGGTCACCCGCAGCCCACTGCGGTAGATCACGTCGGCTCCATATTTCTGCTCCAGCTGCTGCTGGATCCATGTCACAAAGTGGGGTGCCTCCACATGCGATTGGGGGGGCTGGAGTTGTAGCTCGGCCGTTTTGGCTGCGTCAGCCTCGCCCTGGCTGACGTACCCGGCTTCGACCATCAGGTCCAGCACCACAGCCTGGCGGCTTTTGGCCCCCTCCCAGTTCGAGTAAGGGTCCCAATAAGCGGGTGCCTGGGGCAGACCGGCCAGGAGAGCGGCCTCGGCCAGTGTCAGCTCGCCCGCCTTTTTGCCAAAGTAGGTCTCGGCTGCGGCCTCAATGCCGTAGGCCAGGTTTCCATAGTTGATCTCGTTGAGATAGATCTCCAGGATCTCTTGCTTCGTGTAGCGGCGGCTGATCTCTGAGGCCAGCACGGCCTCACGGACCTTGCGCTTGACCGTCTGCTCGGTTCGCTCCTCAGGCGACAGCAGCACCAGCCTGGCTACCTGTTGGGGGATGCTGCTGAACCCTGATACGATGCGCTGTTCCTGAAGGTTGTAATACACGGCGCGCACAAAGGCGATGGGGTCCACCCCGGGGTGCTGCCAGAACCGCTCGTCCTCCGTGGCCACCGTGGCGTTGATCAGATGTGGGGAGATCTGCTCGAGGGGGATCAGGATGCGCCGCCCTCCACTGGGGTCGACGATCTCGTGCAAGAGGCGCCCATTCCGATCATAGATCTGGGTGCTGACAAAACTGGCGGACTGTCCCCGCAGCGCTTCCGCAGAGGGCAGGTCCGCGGCGATGGCAGCATACGCTGCCACCACGATGCACAGGCTGATGACAAAGAGCGAAACGACGACGAGGATCGAGACAAAGGCTGACGATCCCCTCCGGGAGCCGCCGGAGGGCGGTGCTGCGGGTGGCCGCGGTGGTGGCGGCGGCGGGACATAGTATTGAGGGCGCCGGATCGGCTGCCGGGGCTCCGGATATCCGGCCCTGCCCCTCTCACCCGGTCGCTGGCCCTGCTCGGGCCCGGCCGGACGGCTGTCCGCTCGGGCCGGGGGGCGTGCCTGCTGCTCTCGGGACGGGCCATTACTGCGGGTAGGCTGTCGTGGGCCCGACCTCTGGCTATCATATCGCGCCATACGTGCTCCTGGGTTCCAGAGATAGACGTACTTCGATAAACACCGTGTCGCCCTCAAGGTTCCGGTCATCTTTTAGACGGTCCAGCCGTCCCCCCGGTTCCCCCATCTGATTCCAGGCCAGCGGGCCTGGCCCCGCCAATTGGACCGGCTGCGCCTTTATGCTATAATGGCCTTGGCATTTTCTCATAGAGGAGGCGACGATGGTCAGCCAAGACCTGTTAGAGATTCTGCGCTGCCCGGCTTGCGTCAGTGGGCCAACGCGCAAAGAGGGAGAAGACCCAGGGCGGCTGGAACTTGTCCGCGGTGAGTGGTTGGTCTGCCAGGAACCGGACTGCGGCCGCAAGTACCCCATTATCGACGATATCCCGCGCATGCTGATCGAGATCGGGGACAAGTACGTGAACACGCCAGTTGAGGAGTTGGGCAAGCCGGAAGAATAGGGTTGGGGGCAAAGCGCCAGGATACAGACGGAGGGCGGGTAGACCGGCCTGGTCCGAACCCTGTGCGTCAGGCCTTGTTCATTGGTCTCGCTCGACTCTGACGAGGGGGGCGTCGCGCCGGATCTGAAAGTGATCCAGGTCGCGGGCCACCGTCGTGTTTGGAAACAGCTGAACCGCTTCGTCCAGGATCTCCCGTTCGGAATAGCGCCGCGAGATATGGTGCAGGATCAGGTTGCGGGCGCCAGCTGTCAAGGCCAGTTCCGCTGCCTGCCGGGCGGTGAGATGGCCAAACTCGCGGGCCACATCGGCCTCGAGACTGGTGTACGTAGCTTCGATGACCAGGGCGTCGGCGTCGCAGGCTGCTTCCTCCAGGTTCCGTGTCTCGGCAGCATCTCCAACAAAGACGAATTTTGTCCCTGGACGGGGAGGACCCAGCACGTCGTCGGGATAGATCGTGCGTCCATCGGCCAGTGTCACCGCTTTTCCTGCGACCAACTGCGACCGTTCCGGACCGGCCGGCACGCCCAATGCCTCGGCCTGTTCCGCAAGAAAGGGCCGCCGCGCCTTTTGCTGGAAGACAAAGCCAAAGTTGTCGGGGCCTCGGTGAGTGACCGGGAAGGCGACCAATTCAAACGTGTCATCTTCCATGATGATTCCCGGCTTCAGATCGGTCAGCACCATGCGGATGGGGGGGCGGCGGCGTCCAAAGACAACCCTCATCAACGCCTCGACGCGGTCCAGAGCCCACTTGCCCCCATAGATCTCCATCTGCTCGATCATTTCCCAGCGCGAGAACGTGGAGGCCAGCCCGGCGAGCCCCAGGATATGGTCGAGGTGGCCGTGGGTCAGGAGGATCATGTCGAGACGTTTAAAGCCGAGGCCGCTGCGCATAATCTGCCGCTGGGTTCCTTCCCCACAGTCGATGAGAAAGCGGCGGTCGCGGTGCAGGACGACGGCTGCGGAGAGGCCGCGCCGGATCGAAGGTGCAGAGGCTGAGGTGCCGAGAAACACGAGTTCGAACATGACAAGATTGTAGCACAAAAGAAGGTACACTCCAAAGTTCGGCTAGTGTTTGCTCACCTACATCTTTTCGGCTACAATGCCCCTGTGCCTGGAAGGAGGAGCACGGTCGATGAAAAACCTCTGGTCGCCCTGGCGCCTTGAATACCTGACAGAGCCGCCGGCGGACCGTTGCATCTTTTGCTACGCTGCTGAAGCGGACGACGATCGCGAGAATTTGGTATTACTTCGTGGCGATTGGGCTTTTCTCATCCTGAATCGCTATCCTTACAACAATGGCCACTTTATGGCTGTGCCCTACGCCCACGTACCCAGCCTGGAGGCTCTGGACCCCCCGACCCTGACCGAGATGATGCTGCTCCTGAATCGCGGCCTGGCCGCGCTGCGACGGGCGATGGAGCCTGATGGATTCAACGTGGGTGTGAACATAGGCCAGGTCGCTGGGGCGGGCATCCAAGACCATGTCCATATCCATGCGGTGCCCCGCTGGGCAGGCGATACCAACTTTATGCCCGTGGTTGGCGACATGCGCGTCATCCCCCAGACGTGGCTGCAGACCTACGATCAGCTCAAGGCTGCGCTGGAGGACACGAGCGCAGCCGAGGACTAGCCTTCTTTGTGGTGTTGCCCGTCCGTCTTGCAGGGGGCAGGGAGAGCCGGACCAGAAGCGAAGCATGTGAAAAAAAAAGAGGGCCTGGGCGCACGCGTCCCAGGCCCTTCGCTTGTAGGGAGTGTCCACGGAGGGATCATCTCCTGTCCCCAGGTGGCCATCCTCCGATCGCTAATAGCCGGCCAAACAGTTCGGCCCGCTGGCGTCTGTCCTAGATGGCTTCCTGGGACGAAAAGTACGGCTCGGCAGCGTTCTGCAGGAGCACAAACAGGGTATAGACGCCGAGGATGGTGCCGATGGGCACGTTGAACAGATTCAGGATGCCCATTATGATCGCCAGGATCCGCCCCCATGACCGTCGTTTCAGCAGGCCATAACCAGCCAGGATGCCGGGCACGGACAGCACGGCAAAGAGCACCAGGGCGACAAGGCCAATGATGCTCAGCACACCGAGGGCTGTGGGGTCGCCTTCGACTGCCGCGAGGGAGCCGATGCTCACAAAAAACAAGAGACCACATAGTCCGATGAGCAAGAAAATGGCGTTGGTGACGACATAGAGCCAACCTAGAATCCTCACATGCTGGTCCATCTCACGCTCGTTGAGTTGATCCATCTTTGTACCATCCTTTCTGTGGTAGTTGTGTAGATACGAGATACTGCTCGAGTGCCCGGCGCGTAGCCTTTTCCCCGCCCAACAGGGCCGGGTGGGTGCGCTGCGCTGGAGTGCGGGACAGAGTTACTGCCTGGCGGGACTCGCCTGATTCCAAGATCTCGACGTGGATCTCTTGCCCCATTATACACCAATTATCTGTGAGAGGGAAGGGGTGGAGGCGAATTGCACACAGATTGGGTCTTGACTTCTGAGGAATTCACCCGTACAATGGGCAGTGTTGAGTTTCGGTCGGGCGACATTGCGGGATTTGCGCTTGAGCTTCTGCCCATAGCGCCGCGCGTAACCGCCTGGTACATCCCGCGCCGTAGGCTGCAAGCAGTGTCACCTTCACTAGCCTTCGCTTGCGTGAGCGCCCACTGGCGTGCGGGCATGGATGGGAGCCTTTCATGTTGGTGCTCTCCAGAAGTCGTTCATCCATGATCCTGCCTCAAAGGACTCTTCTCCTGGCGACGACCTTTGGTATGCTCGCTGCTGGTCACCGCACTCTCATCAAGCTGCGACGATCCCCCGTGGTACGTTCCGTATCTGCTGACACAATTTGGCCGCTAGCCCGGCACTCTGCCTCGGTGGGCGGTTCGGATAAGGGGGCCTCTGCACGTGCAGGATTGGCAAAACCTCCCGCCAACTCCTGAAGAGCGGGATTTCCTCTCCGCGGTGCTGGACACAGCCGGCGCCCTGGTGGTGGTCTTTGACCGTCAGGGACGAATCGTGCGTTTCAACAGGGCCTGTGAGCGGGTAACCGGCTATTCCTCCGACGAGGTGAGGGGCAAGCTGCTCTGGGAGTTGTTCCTCGTCCCCGAAGAGGTGGAGCCGGTCAGGGCCGTCTTTGACGAGCTCTGGGCGGGCCAGTTCCCGAACGAGTACGAGAACTACTGGACAACGCGCGACGGGGACCGCCGGCTGATTGCCTGGTCCAACACGGCGCTCCTGGGCCCCGGCGGCGCGGTCGAGTATGTCATTGGCACTGGCATCGACGTCACCAGCCGCAGACAGGCCGAGGAAGCCCTGCGTTTAGCCCACGGCGAACTCGAGCAGCGGGTGCTGGAAAGAACCGCCGAACTCGAGAAAGCGAACGAGAGCTTGCGGGCAGAGATCGCCGAGCGCAGGCGGGTGGAAAGGGCGCTGGGCGAGAGCGAGGATCACCTGCGATCGCTGATGGAGAGCGCTGAGCGGTATGCCATTTTCCGCCTCGCCGTGGATCCGACCCACCCGTACGGGTTGCAGATCGTACTGGCCAGCCCTTCGCTGAAGGAGCTGCTGGGCCTCTCCGAGCTGACTGACGTGTCCACGTGGATTGCCAACATCCATCCCGATGACCTGGAGCGCGTTGTGGAAGCCAACACCCGCTCCATAGAGACTGGCACGCTGTTTGACGAGCAGTATCGCGTCTTCAAGCCGGAGCGAGGCGAGTGGGATTGGGTGCACAACCGGTCCACGCCGGTGTTTGACGCTGCAGGCACGCTCACCCACTATAACGGGCTGATGGTCGACATTACTGAGCAGAAGCACGTCGAGGAGCAGCTCCGCCGGCAGAGCGACTACCTGGCGGCGTTGCACCAGACGACCTTGGGAGTGGTTAGCCGGCTCGACATCTCGGAGCTACTGGAGACCGTTATGGAGCGGGCGGTGAACCTGGTTGGGGCCGCCTATGGTTTTGTCTACCTGGTGAAGTCAGAAGAGGCCGAGATCGAGGTCGCCGTTGGAACCGGCCCCTACCGTGAGTACCTGGGCTGGCGCCTGAAACAGGGAGAAGGCCTGGCCGGAAAGGTCTACGAGTCCGGACAGCCGTTGGCCGTGGAAGATTATCACACCTGGCCTGGCCGTTCCCTTCAGTTCGAGGGCACGGCCTTCGGCCCTGCCCTGGGCGCGCCGCTCATGTCCGGGGAAGTCGTGGTCGGTGTTTTGGGAGTCGGGCGTGCGCCCTCCGCTTCGCCGTTTCGCCAGGATGAAATCGATCTGATCCATCGTTTCAATCACCTGGCCTCCATCGCCCTGGACAACGCGCGGCTATACGGCTCGGTTCAGCAGCATCTAGTTGAGCTGCAACAGGCGCAGCAGGCGCTGCA
>JAMJFU010000130.1 GCA_023544525.1 Anaerolineae bacterium
CATATCTCGCTGGTCTATGGCGCTGACAAAGAGGCAGAGGTCGTAGGCAAGCTCAGGATCGTCGCGCAGAAACTGGCAAATAGCGACAATATCCCTGGCGTTGATCGTGACCGTGGTTTCGCCTCGGAACTCACCCTCCGCCAGCACAGCGCGCGGAAAGCGCTCTTTCAGTTTCTGCACACTCGGGTCGCCTTTGCCCATCTCCTGTCCTCAACCAGGGGTTACCGGTAGTCGCTGAACTTCTCGCCCTGGATCTTTTCGTACAACTCGATGATTCCGTACAGCAATGCCTCGGGGCGCGGGGGGCATCCGGGGACATAGACATCCACCGGGATCAACTTGTCCACCCCCTGGATCATCGCATAGTTCTCGAATGGCCCTCCGCTCGAGGCGCAGGCGCCCATTGCAATCACCCACTTGGGATCCGGCATCTGCTGGTGAAGGCGCTTGACCACTGGCGCCATTTTCTGCGAGACCCGCCCGGATACGATCATCACGTCTGACTGTCTTGGTGTGCCGCGAAAGACCTCGGCACCGAACCGGGCGATGTCGTGCCGTGGACCGCCAGCGGCCATCATCTCGATCGCACAGCAGGCCAGGCCAAAGAGGAAGGGGAAGGGCGATCGCCCCCGGCCCCAGTCAACCAGTTTTTCGAGGGTCGTCGTAACTACCATGCCCTCGGGCAGGGCAGTCTCTATTCCCACTCCAACCCCCCTTTCTTCCACACGTAGGCCAGACCCAAGAGCAGGATCAGCACAAAGACAGCCGCCTCCGCCAAGCCCAGCCAACGTGGTGCCAGGTCCCTGAAGACAACGGCCCAAGGGAACAGAAATACGATTTCAACGTCAAAGAGGATGAACAAAACAGCGTAGAGGTAATACTGGATCGAAAACCGGCGACGAGCCGGGCCGATCGGCAACTTGCCCGACTCGTAGGGAGCCAGTTTGACACTGGTCGGGCGCTTGGGTCCGAACAAAGCGGGCATAAGAACGGCGATGGCCGACAGCACTACAGCCACCACCGCAAAGAACAAGATTGGAAGATAATCGGCAGGCATACAACCGTGCTCCCAGGAGTTATGTGATACAGCCCCGTATCCGCTGCCGCGCGGTCTTGGCGCAACAGGTGTACCGCATATCAAGTGTTAAGCTTATCACAATCTCGCGCCTTTGTCAAACTCCCGTTTCGGCTGCTCCGTGACCGATGATACTGAAAAAGGACAACTGCGATATCTCCAGGCCGTGATCGCCAGCACCAGTGTGGAGGTCGCGCGCCTCTTTGGCTGGCAGCCGGGAGATGTAGAACGCCTGGCGACCCGGCTCGCCCAGGACGAGCGCATGCAGGCAGGGGTGCACATAGAGGGGCTGGAGGGCGAGTACCTGGTCTCTGTCGCTTGACCTGGCGGTGGGCGTTGATTGGCCAGCCTGTACAGCCGCGATGTGCAGGAGAGGTCTAGTCGTCTGCTTCGGCCAGGGCTGCCTCAATCATTCCCTGAAAGTTCTCAAACGGATAGGCCCCCGCAGCGAAACGGTCGTTGATGAAAAAAGAGGGTGACCCCTCAACGCCGGCCTCATAACCCTCAAGCTGGTCCTGCTGGACGCGCTCAGTGTACACGCCTGACTCCAGGCACTGCTGGAAGGCTTCCGTGTCCAGCCCCAGTTCGCCGGCATAGGCCACAAAGGTCGCCCTGAGGTCGGCTGCCCCCTGCTCCGCCCACTGCTCCTGCCCGGCGAAGAGGCGCTCGTGCATCTGCCAATAGGCGGCCTGGTCGCCGGCGCAGCGAGCTGCCTCGGCCGCGGGCCCGGCGTTGGCATGGGACGGCAGCGGGAAATCGCGAAAGACATAGCGCACCAGCCCGGTCTCGACGTACGTCTCCAGCAGTTGCGGCAGCGTCTCGAGGGCATGCTGCCGGCAATAGGGGCATTGGTAGTCGGAGAATTCCACGATGGTCACCGGCGCGCCGGCACTGCCCAGCATGGCCATCTCTGAGGCCGGATCGACTGCCGGGGGTGCCACCGCTGTGCCCTCCACAGGATAGCCGGACGCCAGCCAGGCCGCCCAGCCACCATTCAGCGCCGCAACCCGGGGCAGGCCCTTCCGCTGTGCTTCGAGCGCCGCACCGGCGCTCTGGGATTCGGCCTTTCAGGCGCAGTAAAAGATGACCAACTTGTCGCGCGGGAGCTCACGATAGCGCCGGGCGACTTCTTGGAACGGCATCGAGATGGCCCCGGCGATGTGCTGTGCCGCATAGCTGCCCGCAGGACGCACGTCGACCAGGATTGCGTCGCCGGAGGAGGTCTCGACCCAGGCCGCAGCCAACCCGATGCGGAGGATGTTACCCGCGCTGGGTGTCCTCGGATCGGCGGTGGGAGGCGGGCTGGGCAACACCACCCAGGTGGCCGTTGGCGCGGGAGTCCGGGTGGGGCCTGGCGACGCGGTGGGTGGCAGGCTCTCCGTCGTGGCCGAGGGGCCAGGACTTGGGGGAGGCGGCGATCCGGTCTGCGAGACAGAACGCCCCGGCCCAGAGCAAGCGACCAGCGTTGCGATAGCAACACAGATCAAGATCAACCGCAGAAAAGGTCTCCTCAAGGAGCTATCCTCCCTCGATCCGCTGGTTCCAAGGAGCCACCATCATCGCCGGGCAGCGAAGCCACGAAGCAAGGCCGGGTGCCTGGCATCTGGGCCACGACCAGCCTTTGCTAGGGGGCCCAGCTGATGCTTTCATGTTGCCAGTCGAACGCCAGCCCATCCCCGCCGATGGCGAAGAGCCTGCGCCGGCCGGAGCCATCGGCGTTCATAGCCCATATCGCCCAGGCGCCGCCCTGATCGGAGACGTAGGCGATCGATCTGCCATCGGGTGACCATGTGGGCAGACCATCGTTGGCCGCATTGTCCGTGAGTCGCCTGAGGCCCGTGCCATCCAGGCTGACGGTATAGATCTCCCAGGTTCCCTCCCGCTGTGACATAAAGACCACGGTGGCGCCGTACACGTCAGGCGCACTATCCTCCTCATGGTCAGTAAGCTGTGCAAAAGGATGGACCCCCGGGGCTGCGGACATGGCAAACAGCCCGCATGGCGCCGGGGCGACAGTCACATCGCATCCGGAATAGACGATCCGGCCGTCCTGCGTCCAAGCAGGGTGCTCACCGCGCACCTCGTCGAGGCCAAAGTTCAGGGCCCGCCCGGCCGCTACGCCCCCTTCAAAGGGAACCTCGTCGATGACATACACGCGCGATTGCTTGTCGCCGTGGCGGGTTGAACTGAAAGCCAGGCTCTGGCCATCGGGCGACCAGGCAGGCAGGCCATCTTCGATATGTTCCGTGATCTCGCGCAGTTGGCTGCCGTTGGAGCGCACGATGAAGAGGTTCATCGCGTTGTTTTGCTCACCATTGAGCGCCACCCACTCTCCCCGCGGTCCAAGGGCTGGCTGGTGCATCTGCTCAACCAGCAGGCGCCGCTCGCTGCCGTCGACCCTGGCGATGTACGTGTCGTATTGGCCCGTCTCACGGTTCCACACAGGGAAGGCGAGCCGGCCGCTCAGGGCCGCCGGCTGCGGGGCCGATACGGTCGATTCTGCCGTGGAAGCGGGGGTGGGGACCGGTGTTGGCCCGGCTACTGAGGCTACCGTGGGAGATGGGCTGGGCACCGGCTCGCCCGACTGGCAGAGCTCCCTGGCTTCAAGCGCCAGAGGCTGGGTTGGGGCTTGGGCCAGCGCCTCCTCGTAGTAGCTCTCGGCGTCGTCACAACGGTTCAGGTGGGCATATGTGGCGGCCAGCAAGGCGTAGGTGTCTATATCACCGGCACCTGCCGAGAGCGCTTGCCGGAGCGACGCTTGAGCCTGGTCATACTGGCCCAGCCGGTAATAGGCCTCGCCGATGGCCGTGTAGGTGATGGCCTTGGGACGGATGCCCAGGGCATCCTGGAAGGCCATGATCGCCGTCACATAGTCCTCGGCATCGAGCAGCAACAGGCCCAGCTCGTGACGCCGCAGCCACAGCTCGGGTTGCAGGCCGGCAGCAATCTGCAGCTCACCAGCAGCCCGCCCCATGTCATTGTCAACCAGGTGGTACAGCCAGGCCCGGATGCGGTGAGCATTGGCGTTGTTGATGTCCTGGACCAGGGCCAGGTCCGCCTCATCCACCGCTTCGCCCATCTGGCCATCCAACATCAGGGCCTCGGCCAGAACCGCCCGGGCCTGGGCACTTCCGGGAGCCAGTTCGACCGCGTCGCGACCAGCAGCCAGCGCCTGCTCGACCTGGTCCAATTCGGCGTAGGCCCGGCCCAGGACGGCCGCAGCCTCGCCGCTGGTTGCATCCAGCTCGACGGCCCTCTGGGCATGGGGCAGCGCCTCTGCGGCTTGCTCGTCAAGGATGAGGGCCCAGGCCCAGCCGATCTCCGGGCGCGGGTCAGCCGGGGCCCCTTTCGCCAGCTGCTGGTAGATGGTCACAGCCTCCTCGAATTTGCTGCGCCGGATCAGTGAGTCGGCCTGGATCAACAGCTCCTCCATCTCCTGAGGATCGATGGTGGGCACCTGGGCCGGCACCGTCTCGGTCACAGCAGCACCCTGTGTCGGGGTCACGCCCGCTACAGGCGCCGTCGCGCTGGCCTCTATGCCGGGCTGCGCTGGGGTGTCTGGCCCTCCCCCCAGTAGCAAGACCAGGGCAACGACGACCGCGATCACCACGAGCGCGCCAGCGAGGAGCAGGCCCACCCTGCCCCGGCTCATGCCTGCCGCCTGTCCCGGAGAGGCTGGCGGCGGGGGAACCACGCGCCTGCGGCTGTCCTCGAGCGGCTGGTCCACCTCGTGGTAGGTCAGCTCCGCATGGCCGATGCCGATCTGCTCGCCGTGCCCGAGTACGTGGGGGCCAGAGATCCTGAGCCCGTTCACCCGCGTGCCGTTGGCGCTACCCAGGTCGTTGAGGACAAACCTGGCGCCGTCCCGGCGGATTTGAGCGTGGTGGCGAGAAACCTTTGGATCCGCGAGTTGCACATCGTTGTCCTCAGCCCGGCCGATGGCCAGGCTGTCTCGCACCTCGATTTCCTGGATCACCCGCCCCCCTGACCTGACGATAAGACGGGGGAAAAGGGAGGGCTCTACCAATGTGGTCTCGGTCGACATTTCTCGCTCCTTTGATCACGAGATCAGATCGATTATAGCACGGAAGGGAACGCCCAGCAAATCGGCGCGGGATGGCCTGGGGTGAAGGTCGAAAGGCTAGGGGATGGCGACCGGTTCCCCTGCGGCCGCCGGCCTGGCGATCACGAGCAGCCGGTGGGTGGCCAGGCCCACCGGGGTACAGGTGATCAACGTCAGCCGTTCCTCGGGCATGGTTCCGATCAGCTGGAGGTTCTTGGCCCGCTGCTTGGCCGAAGCGAATGTCTCGGGCACAACCAGGACTTCAGCAGTCACGTAAGGATAGGCCACCTCGCCCACATAGAGGACGATGCTGTCGCCCACCTCGACCTGGTCCAGGTTGCGAAAGACAGCCGCATGGATGTCGCGGTGACCATTGATGACCGTATTGCCCGGATTTCCGGGATAGGCCGAAGTATAGTGAAAGCCGCCCGCATCAGGCAAAGCACCCCATACCGCCCTGGCGCTGCTTCCTTCGCCAATCTCCACGGACTGCACCGGGGCAACGGGGATGTCGAGGTCGATGGCAGGGATCACCAGGCGGGTCGGAGGCGAAGCAGCCGGCAGGCGGGCCGGGGTGGTGGGTGTGGGAGATTGGGTCGTGGGGATGGCGGCGGCGGTGGGCTCATTGACGGACCCTGCTGTGGCCGATGGATCGGGCAGAGCGGCCACCTCGGCCGCCGGAGAGGGCAGCGCTGCCGGCGTCCGAGTCGGCAGCGGCGTCCAGGTCGGCAGTGGCTCCAGTGTCGCAGCGCCCTCCTCCTGGACCACAGCAGGTGCTGCCGCCAGGCCAGGGCCCACGCGCACCCGGTAGAAGGCAGCATACCCGACAAAGGCAAAGGACAGGACGATGCCGAGGATCAGGACTCCGACCATGAACTCGGTGAGCGTCAGCGAGCCACGTCTTGCCCGTGTTCGCGGCCGGGCCCGCGCGGCCCGCAGATGGGGATACCGGGCCGAGATGCCCTTCTCCTGGCCAGGCGGCTGGCTCATCTGCTGCTCATGTCTCGTCGCGACGCTCAAAAAGCGCGGGCAACGCCGGTAGGACGAGGTCAGACAGACAGCAACCTGGTGTTCGTTTCCGACGCGCTCCGGCTTCCGCCGCACATAACAGCGATGCTTTGCAGTGGCGACCAGTTGGACGTCGTTGGGATTGCCATCCAAACCAAGGTAGGGACACAAGCCCGCCACGGTCAGTTCTCCTGCACCGGTTGCGTCTCGATGCGCTTTAGATGCACGAGCAACACCGAGATGTCTGCGGGGTTGACGCCAGCCAGCCGCGTTGCCTGTCCCACGGTTGCGGGCCGGACGTAGGCCAGTTTCTCCTGGGCTTCGGTCCGCAGGCCGGCCAGGTGGCCATAGTCCAGGTTGGGCGGGATGCGACGATCCTCCAGGCGCCGGAAGCGCGCCACCTCAAGGCGCTGTTTCTCGATGTAGCCGGCGTACTTGGCCTCGACCTCGACCTGATCGGTCACATCCCCGGGCAGCGGCTCCGGTGGCGGCACCAACTGCCCCAGGAGCTCATAGTCCACCTCGGGACGGCGCAGGAATTGCAGCGCGTTGGCACCATCCTCCAGTTCAGGCAGCCCGGCGCTCTTGAGCAGGGCATTGACCCTGTCTTCGGAGGGGCGCAACCAGGTAGCGGCCAACCGCTTCAATTCAGCCTCAACGGCAGCACGCTTCTGTTCCACAGCCCGGTAGCGGGCCGTTGACAAAAGGCCAGCCCGATAGCCGGACTCCGCCAGTCGAAGGTCGGCGTTATCCTGGCGGAGAAGCAGCCGGTACTCTGCCCGGCCCGTCATCATGCGGTACGGCTCGTCGATCTCTTTCGTGACCAGATCGTCGATCAGGACGCCAATATAGGCCTGATCCCGGCGCAGGATGACAGGCTGCCGGCCCTGAACCTTCAGGGCTGCGTTCATGCCGGCGAGCAGGCCCTGCGCTGCCGCCTCCTCGTAACCACTGGTACCGTTAATCTGGCCAGCGTGGAACAGGCCCTCCAGCCGCTTTGTCTCCAAGCTGGTACTCACCTCCTGGCAGGACACGCTATCGTACTCGACGGCATAGCCAGGACGCATGATCTGGGCGCGACGCAGGGCGGGAATAGAATGGAGCATGGCCAACTGCACATCCTCGGGCATGCCGGTGAAAAAGCCCTGGACATACACCTCACCGGTGTGCCACCCCTCCGGCTCCAGAAAGAGCTGATGCCGCTCTTTGTGGGGAAAACGCACCACCTTTTCCTCAAAACTGGGGCAGTAGCGCGGCCCGGCAGCATCGTTTGCTCCGGGGGCAATGGGCGAGCGACCCAGGTTATCACGAACGACTCGCAGCGTCTCCTCGGTGGTATAGACCGAGTAGCAGGGCAGCTGCGGCCGCCATTGCGGCCGCCACTGCGGCTGGGACCGTTGCATCTCTGCGGCAGGGTAGGCCGGGTTGGGTGGGGTCAAGAGGAAGGCGGGCAAGGTCTCTGGCGCGGCATCCATGGAAAAATGCAGGGGCTCGTCGCTCCCATGCTGGGGCGTGGTCAGTGAAAAGTCGATCGTACGGGCATCGATCCGGGGTGGCGTGTTGGTCTGGAGGCGGACGAGAGGGAAGCCCAGGTGGAGTAAGTGCTCCGAGAGCCCCGTTGCCGGGAACTCGCCAGCCCGGCCGGCCGGCCAGCTCTTCTCCCCCGATAGCACCCGGCCGGCGAGGAAGGTGCCAGTGGTCAGTACCACGGTCTGGCCGCGGTAGACGGCGCCAGTGTGTGTCACCACGCCTCGTACACGATCGCCGCCTGCCGAAACCAGCAACCGCTCAACGCGAGCCTGCTTCAGGTGGAGGTTGGCGGTCGTCTCGAGGCTGTGCTTCATGAGCAGCGAATACTGGCGCTTGTCCGCCTGGGCGCGCAGTGCCTGGACCGCCGGGCCCTTGCTCTGGTTGAGCAAGCGGATCTGGATAAAGGTCTGGTCGATGGCCCGCGCCATCTCGCCGCCGAGGGCGTCGATCTCGCGCACCAGTTGTCCCTTGCCCGGTCCCCCAATGCTGGGGTTACATGGCATCTGGGCGATCAGGTCCAGGTTCATGGTCAGCAGCAGGGTGCGGGCTCCCATGCGGGCCGCGGCCAGGGCTGCCTCACAGCCCGCGTGCCCCGCACCGACCACTATCACGTCATAATCCATGCTCAAGACCCCATCGCCCATTTCCTGTCATAACTCCAAGCTGTCTGATTATACCAGCAATCGGCGCCCAGAGCAACAGCACCCTCCCTGGTGATTGCTCACAAGTCGAGTCGGTGCAGACCTCCGAGATTTTCATGCGCGTTCAGCGAATTTTCGCCCCTCCGAAATCCCGCTAGAAGCAACCTGGCTCGGTGTCCGACCAAATCTCGGAGGTCTTTTCAAAGAAGGACATGCCAAGCGACTTTGTAGAGGCCAGGGACCCGGCCTTGGAGGTTCCTGGTGCGTTTGTCCGGCACCGGGATCTCGAGTATAATAGCCAGGAGACGACGACCATGGTCGATCTGGCCTGTTTGCCTTGTCGAGAGATCTGACAACATGTCTATTTTCTTTCCTTTCCGGCGGCGCATAGCAGAGATTGCCCGCGTGCGGCGCGTGATAGAAGTCCTCATTCGCAACGGCCTGGGCTTTGTGGTCGAACTGCTGGCCCTGGAACGCTTCCTGCCGCGGTTCTGGCGCCGCCGCCCAGTGCGCGCCGACGAGGCCGCCAGTCGCCTCTCCGTCCCCGAGCGCTTGCGACACACCCTGGAGGAGCTGGGCGCGACCTATATCAAGCTGGGCCAGTTCCTCAGCGGGCGGGCAGATCTCCTGCCGCCCGCTTATATCGAGGAGTTGGTCAAACTGCTCGACGCGGCACCTCCCGTGCCTTTCGACGAGATCCGGGAAGTCGTGGAGAGCGAATTGGATGCAGCCATCGAGGAGCTCTTCCAGACCTTCGAGGAGCGACCGGTGGCCTCAGCATCCATCGGCCAGGTTCACCGGGCGGTGCTGTTCGACGGTCACGCCGTGGCGGTCAAGATCCAGCGCCCCGGCATCGAGGCCGAGGTCGAAGCTGACCTGGATCTGCTCCTGCGCCAGGCACGTTTTCTCGAGCGGCGTTCGGAGAGGATGCGCGATCAGAACATTGTGGCCATTGCCGAAGAACTGGCACGGTCAGTCCGCGAGGAGTTGGACTACCAGATGGAGGGCCGCAATGCTGAGCGGCTGCGCACGAATCTGAGCAGCGATCCCCGCTTTGTCCTGCCGCGCGTTTATTGGAGCCTGACGACACATCGCGTGATCACCCTGGAATACCTGGAGGGCATCCAGTTCAACCAGGTGGAGCGGTTACGCAGCGCCGAGTACGATCTGCCTTCCCTGGCCCACGTCGCAGTCGAGGGCTACCTCCGGCAGATCTTTGTCGATGGGTTCTACCAGGCCGATCCCCATCCAGCGAACCTGCTCGTCGTCGGGGAGCGCATCGGCCTCCTGGATTTCGGCAACGTCGGCCATCTGACCGTTCACCAGAAGCAACTCCTGGGTGACATGTTCCTGCAGATCCTGGACGAAGACACCGAGGGAGTGGCCCGCACTGTGGTCAGAATGGGTGCCATCCGGCGGCGTCCCTCGCTTGAAGCCATGGAACGGGACCTACAGCGGCTGCTCATCCGCTACTGGGGCATCAGCCTCGAGGATCTGCCGGTGGGCGAGATGCTGGCCGAGATCTTTAAGACGGCCTACCAGCATAACGTCTACCTGCCTGAAGACCTGGCGCTCCTGGCCCGGACGATCATCACCATGGAAGGCACAGCCCGGATGCTGGACCCAGAGTTCGTCTTGGTCGAGGCGGTGCGCCCCTTTGCCATGCGTTTGGTGCGAGAGCGATTCCAGCCGGTGACGGCCGGGCGGCGCGCCTTGCGTGCCCTTCGACAGGCAGCGGACCTGGCGCAGGCCTTTCCCCGGCGGCTGGACGATCTATGGGATCA
>JAMJFU010000131.1 GCA_023544525.1 Anaerolineae bacterium
CCTAATCCCTAATCTCCAATACCCCCACCCCCTCCCCCCCACCATTTGACTTTCGACGCAGCTTATGTCATAATCACCTTGGCGTATTCCCCGGGCAGGATGCCTCAGCCGCCGTGCTGAGGCCTTTTTGTGGGCTAGGGGTCGTCGCTCCGGCCCGCCTGAGGACCTTATGCCGCGGAAAGTACCAGACAGGAGAGTTAGAACCCGATGAAAGTCACAACCGAAAGACTCGACAACTGCCAGGTCAACGTCATCATCGAATTGGACGCGTCCGAGATCGACAAGAAGCTGCGCCAGACGGCGCGCAAGCTGGCCCGCGACTTTAATATCCCCGGCTATCGCCCGGGCCGTGCGCCCTACCACGCGGTCGTGCGCACCTTCGGCCGGGAAGCCGTCCAGCAACAAGCCCTGGATGATTTTGGCAACGAGCTCTACGACCAGGCCCTGGAAGAAATCGACTACGAGCCCTACGACATGGGTGATCTCCAGGAAGTGGAATGGGAGCCGTTCCGCATGACGGTCCAGATCCCCATACCGCCAGAGGTGGAGTTGGGCGATTATCGCTCTGTGCGTGTCCCCTTTGAGCCGGAAGAGATTACCGACGAGGCTATCGAGGAGTACCTGGAGGACATGCGCGAGGAGCACGCCCAGTGGGTGCCGGTAGAGCGGCCGGCTCAAATGGGAGACGAGGTGGTGCTCGATATAAAGGGCACCACCGGCGACCACGTGATGATGGACAACGAGAACTCTGAGCTGATCCTGGAAGAGGGCGCGACTTACCCCATGCCTGGGCTCCACGAGCAGGTCGTGGGCATGCCCCCTGGCCAGGAAAAGGTCTTCGAGCTCGAGGTGCCCGAGTCCGATTCCGACGAAGCGGCTGCCGGTAAAACAGCCACTGTAACGGTCCACCTTCACACCGTGCGCGAGCGGGACGTGCCGCCCGTGGACGACGAGTTGGCCATGATGGTCGGCGATTACGAGTCGCTGGATGACCTGAAAGCCTCGGTGCGCGAGAGGCTCGAGACCGAGGCGTTGGAGCAGGCCGAGTCAGAGTACCTCAATGCCGTGCTCGAGGCCATGCTCGAGGCTGCAGAGAGGATCGAGTATCCGCCCCAGGCGGTCGACCGTGAGGCGGATCTGAGTGTGAGCCAGATGGAGAGGAGCATGGCTGCCCAAGGGCTGCCGCCCGAGACCCTGTGGCGGATGATGGGCAAATCGCGCGAATCGTACATGCAAGACATCCGTTCCTCTGCCGAGCAGCGCCTCCGCAGGCGCCTGATCCTGGACGAAGTGGCCCGCCAGGAAGGGCTCGAGCCGGAGCCGGAGGAAGTAGACGCAGAGATTGAGCTTATGGTCGAAATGGCCGGCCCCGAGGCCAGCCAGATGAGGGAGATGCTCGAGACCCCGCAGGGCCGCGCCTCTATCACGCAGGACCTGGTTATCTCCATGGCCCAGGAGCGCGTCAAGGAGATCGGTCGAGGAGAAGCACCTCCTCTCGAGGAAAAGCCCGCACCTGACGCAGCCGTCGAAGCCGAGCCCGAGGAGCCCGCAGAGGATGCAGCCCCCGAGGCTGACAGCGGCGAGGGACAGGAACCGGAGCAGTCAGAAGCCGGTGCCTCCTAGCCAGCTTCCCTCGGCCCCGGGGATGGGGGAGACATCTTACAGACTTCAACCCGATCTTTGTATATACTGGTAGTCTGAAACCACAAATAGGAGGCTAGACAATGCAGAATAGCTTGATCCCGATGGTGATCGAGACGACGGGACGTGGGGAACGTGCCTACGACATCTATTCGCTGCTGCTCAAAGAGCGGATCGTCTTTTTGGGCACGCCCATCAACGACCAGGTCGCAAACCTGATCGTCGCCCAGCTTCTCTTTCTCGACCGGGAAAACCCTGACAAAGAGATCCAGATCTACATCAACTCGCCGGGTGGGGAGATCTACCCTGGCCTGGCGATCTATGATACGATGCAAATGGTGAGGGCCCCGGTCTCGACCATCGCCGTGGGCTGGACCGCCAGCCTGGGCACAGTCCTGCTGGCTGCCGGTGACAAGGGCCGGCGCTATGCGCTGCCCCACGCCACCATCCATATGCACCCTGCAGGTGGCGGTGCGCGTGGTTATGCACCCGACGTAGAGATCCAGTACAAGGAGCTCAAGCGTATGCAGGACATGCTCCACGGGATCCTGTCCAGGCACACCGGGCAGACGGTGCAAAAGATCAATGATGACTTTGATCGTGACTACTTTATGAATGCAGCCAATGCGGTAGAGTACGGGATCATCGACCAGGTCCTCAGCACCGACGAAGACATAGAAAAGGCCTCTGAAGAAGCAGAGGACGCTGAGAAGGAAGAGGCCAAGGAGTAGGTTCGTGGGGCGACGGCAGGGATCCGAAGCGCAGTTTTGCTCGTTTTGTCACCGGGACCACCAGGAGGTGGACCGGCTCATCGCAGGGCCTGATGACGTCTATATCTGCGATGAGTGTGTCGCACTCTGCGTCGAGATCCTGGAGGAAGAGAAAGACAGGGAGGACCAGGACCGGGTAACGTCTGGCATCGAGCGCCTGCCCTTGCCCCGTGAGATCTATGAACGGCTCGAGGAGTACGTCATCGGCCAGGATCGGGCCAAGAAGGTCCTCTCGGTGGCGGTCTACAACCACTACAAGCGGATCAAGGCCGGCAAATCCCTGGACGACGTGGAGCTGCAAAAGAGCAACATCCTGCTCGTAGGGCCAACCGGCTGCGGCAAGACGCTCCTGGCCCAGACCCTGGCCCGCATCCTCGATGTGCCCTTTTCGATTGCCGACGCCACAGCGCTGACAGAGGCAGGCTACGTGGGTGAGGACGTAGAAACGATCCTGCTTGGCCTCCTGCAGTCAGCCGATTTCGACATCGAGCGTGCCGAAAAGGGCATCATCTATATCGACGAGATCGACAAGACCGGGCGCAAGTCCGGTGACAACCCGAGCATCACCCGCGACGTGTCCGGCGAGGGGGTTCAGCAGGCGCTGCTCAAGATTGTCGAAGGGGCCGAGGTGAACGTCCCCCCTCACGCCGGGCGCAAGCACCCCCAGCAGGAGTTCATCCAGATCAATACCACCGACATCCTCTTTATCTGCGGTGGCACCTTTGAGGGCCTGGACAAGATTGTCGCCGAGCGCATCGGTGCCAAGGGGCCCATCGGCTTTGCCGCGGGCCGGGATGGCCAGCGGCGCCGGGAGATGACCTCTGCAGAGCTGCTGCGCCTGATCTCGCCGGATGACCTGATGGGCTTTGGGCTGATCCCCGAGCTGGTGGGCCGGCTGCCCGTGACCGTCAGTGTCGATCCTCTGGATAAGGACGCCATGGTGTCCATCCTGACGGTGCCCAAGAACGCGCTGATCAAGCAGTTCACGCGCCTGTTCGAGCTCGACGATGTGGAGCTTGTCTTCACCGACGACGCCCTGGAAGCCATTGCCGAAGAGGCCATGGGTCGCAAGACGGGCGCCCGGGGTCTGCGGACCATCCTCGAGGAGACCCTTCTGGAGGTCATGTACGAGGTCCCATCGCGGGCAGAGGTCGTCAAGTGCACCGTCAACGGCGAGACGATCCGGCGCAGGACCCGGCCCTTGCTGCTGGAGCGATCGGGCCGGTCGGTATCCTGGGACGAGGGAGAACTCCTGGACACAGGCTAAAGGCAGCCTGCTGGTCGCCGTGTACCTATCGACCAAGAGCCCGCCCGGTAACTGCCAGGCGGGCTTTTTCAGTGGCTGGTTTTCCAGATCAACACGCCTTTCCTCAGCCATCTGGCCCGCAGGTCCAACTGGTAGCCCCTGGTCGCCATCTGCTGCGCGGTTGCCACAAACCATTGGCGCGCGCCCCAGACCTTGATCGGCGCTTTCTCGCGAGCTGCTTGCTTCCAGGCTTCAAAAAAGGCGTGGATCGGCTCCCCCGGCACCACGCGGTGGATATAGCGCTTGGGCAGTACCGCCTGATACGCGGCTGGGTCAAAGCCCGTGCGAAAGTTGGTGCCAAACACGAGGGCCTCGTCTGTCCAGGTGCCGCTGCTGCCGGTCCGGCTGCGAACCACGTTGGCCACCCACAGGCTGCCAAAGGGGTCCGAAGTGCCCTCGACCAGCAGCCCTCCCGGCAGGATGGACTCGAACAGAAGGCTGTACGCCTGTGCTACAGCCTCCTCGTCGTACTGCCGCAGCACGTTAAAGGCCCGGACCAACCGCACCGTCTCGGGTGTGCCGTCGGGCCAGGTCCCCAGGGGCAGGTTAAACCCGCCCAGTCGAAAGAAGGTCAGGGGGCCGGCGTAGGGCTGCGCGCGTGCCACCCGCTCCGGGTCGATCTCGATGCCCAAAACCGGCAGCTCGGGATTGAGCTCGCGCAGACGGCTGGCGCTCTCCAGCGTGGTGACCGGTTCCTCTCCGTAGCCCAGGTCGACGTAGAAGGCTCGGGCAAAAGCTCCATCGCGGCGTGTGAGCAGGCCCGGATCGTATCCTTGCAGGAAACGATCCACCCGGCGCAGCCGGTTGCGCGCGGTCTTGCCCCGCGTTGGCTGGCCTTCTGGCTTGCGCTGCCTGCGACCACTGGACATAACCGCTGGCGTGGATGCCCGCCGGCGAGCCCCGCCGGCAGATGCCTACTTGTCGAGCAGGGCCGCCACGCCGGGCAGGGTCTTGCCCTCCATGAACTCGAGGCTGGCCCCACCCCCCGTGGACACGTGGGTCATCTTGTCGTCCAGCCCCACACGCTTGACCGCCGCCGCCGAGTCGCCACCGCCGATGACCGTCGTCGCGCCGGACAGGTTGGCCAGCATGCGGGCCACCGCTTCGGTGCCCTGGGCAAACTTGGCGAATTCGAACACGCCCATGGGCCCATTCCACACCACGGTGCGCGCATTCTCCAGGTGGCCCTGAAAAAGCTCCAGCGTGCGGGGGCCGATGTCCAGGATGCGCCACCCGCGCGGCACGTTGCCGGCAGCCACCACCTGGGAGAAGGCCTCCGCCTCGAACCGGTCGGCCACGGTCACGTCGACGGGCAGGATCAGCTTGTCGCCAGCCTGCTGCAGCAGGCTGCGGGCCACGTCCAGGCTGCCGTCCTCCACCAGCGAGTCGCCTACGTCATAGTCCTCCGCTTTCAGGAACGTGTTGGCCATGCCACCGCCAATGAGAAAGACGTCCACCCGGTCCAACAGGTTCTCGATGACGCCGATCTTGTCCGAGATTTTCGCCCCGCCCAGGATGGCGACAAAGGGATGTTCGGGCGAGGCCAGGACGCGGCCCAAGAATTCCAGTTCCTTCTCCATCAGAAAACCGGCGACCGCGGGCAGGTAGTGGGCCACCCCTTCCGTGGAGGCATGGGCACGATGGGCTGAGCCAAAGGCATCGTTGACGTACAGCTCGGCCAATGCGGCCAGTTGCCGGGCGAACTCGGGATCGTTCGCTTTCTCTTCCGGGTGGAAGCGGGTGTTCTCCAGGAGGATGACGTCGCCGGGGCCCGCCTGGGCCACCGCCGACTCAACCTGGGGGCCCACGCAGTCGTCCAGTTTGGTTACGGGGCGCTCCAACAGCTCGGCAAGCCGCCTTGCCACGGGCTCCATCTTGAGGCTGTCGTCGACCTGGCCCTTGGGCCGGCCCAGGTGGGAGCAGAGGATGACGCTGGCCTCCCGATCGAGCAGGTACCGGATCGTGGGCAGCGCGGCCTGGATCCGCGTATCGTCGGCGACCTCGCCCTCCTGCAGTGGCACGTTCAAGTCCAACCGGACGAGCACCCGCTTGCCACGCACATCCACGTCTTGGATCGTCTTCTTGTTCATAAGCCAACTCCTTTCCCGTGCCGGGCACCCGGCGCCGGCAGTGTAAAGGGGCCGGCAGGATCCAGCCGCCCCACCAGGCCCCTTTGCCCTCTCCCTGCCTGAACCCACCGTCTCTCGCGGGACGGCGGCTGGCGCTCGCGGCGCCTCGGGCTCCTTGAGGATCTACTTTGGATTGATGAGGTATTTGGCCAGGTCTACCACGCGGCAGGAGTAACCCCACTCGTTGTCGTACCAGGCCACAACCTTGACCATATTGCCGTCCATGATCGCGGTCAGCGGGCCATCGACGATGGAGGACCGGTTGTCTCCCTTGAGATCCATCGACACCAGGGGTTCCTCGGTATAACCGAGGAAGCCCTTCATCTCGCCCTCCGCCGCGGCGCGCAGCGCATCGTTGACCTGGGCCGGGCTGGCATCCCGCTCCAGTTCGGCGACAAAATCCACGATCGAGACTGTGGGGGTCGGCACCCGCAGCGCAAAGCCGTCGACCTTGCCCTCCAGCTCGGGGATGACCAGGGCTACGGCCTTGGCCGCACCCGTCGTGGTTGGGATGATGTTCAAGGCAGCCGCGCGGGCGCGTCTCAGGTCTGTGTGCGGCAGGTCCAGGATACGCTGATCGTTGGTGTAGGAATGGATGGTGGTCATCAACCCCCGCCGCACACCAAACGAATCGTGGAGCACCTTGGCCACCGGGGCCAGGCAGTTTGTGGTGCACGAGGCGTTTGACACGACGTGATGTTTGGCCGGGTCATAGTCGCCCTGGTTCACACCCAGGACGATGGTCAAGTCGACGCTATCGGCTGGTTTGGCCGGCGCCGAGATGATGACCTTTTTCGCGCCGCCCACCTCCCGGTGCACAGCGGCCTTCTTGCCATCCCGAAAGATGCCGGTGGCTTCCACGACGACGTCCGCACCCAGATCCTTCCATGGTAGCTGGGCAGGGTCCCGCTCGGCGAACGTCCTCACCTTCTGACCATCGACCACGAAGGCGCCCTCCTGAACCTCGATCTTGGCCGAAAAGCGCCCATAGTTGGAGTCGTATTTGAGAAGGTGGGCCAGCGTCCCTGTGTCGGTGATATCGTTGACGCCGACCACTTCTACCTCGCCGGCATGTTGTTCCGACACGATGCGAAAAATCTGCCGTCCGATACGCCCAAAACCATTGATCCCGATCTTGACTGTCATAGCACGTACCCTCCTATTTGGTTTCTGAGAAATCAGGCTTGTATACGCTCACAGCGAATCGAAAATATCGCTGGTGCTGACGATGCCCACGATCTCCTTGGCGTCATAAACGAGCACGCGCCGTATGTCGGCCCGGGTCAGTAGCGCTGCACACTCCTGCAGGCTGGCACCGGGGGAAACCGTGATCACAGGTTTGCTCATGATCTGGGTGACCCCGATGCTGGCCGGATCCAGCGCCTTGGCCACCACTTTCTCGATGACGTCCGTCTCGGTCATAAAACCCCAGGTATGCATGGTGTCATCGCGCCTGACAAGCAGGCTCGACACGTCATTCTCCTTCATCTTTTTGATGGCGTCCGCCACCGTTGCGTCGGATCGGATATCCACGACACTTCTGGTCATGACGTCGGCCGCGGTTTTCATCGGTCCACCTCCTTACGTCGCTACCCTTGACTGCTGGCCATAATAGAAATGCATGATCTGCTCCGCAAGCTTGCCGGGATGGTGCCTCCACGGCGTTGTGGGATCGGCCAGGCCGGCAGCGATCACGTCGTAAGTCGAACTGGGTTCATAATGCGGGTCCACCGGCAGGGTCTGCGCTCCGTCCGTAGTGCTGACCCGATCGCTGTTCGCCAGCACGTAGGGGAACAGGCCATTGCCCACGTGCCGTTGCAGGGCAGATACGTGCTGCCCCACGTCGAACCCGTCAGTTTCCCCCGGCTGCGTCGCGACGTTGCAGACGTACAGCCTGAGTGCGGAAGATGCCTCTACCGCCCGGCGGATGTCGCGCACGAGCAGGTTCGGCAGCACGCTGGTGAACAAGCTGCCCGGGCCAGCGACGATCAGGTCCGCGTCGAGGATGGCCCGCACGGCTTCCGGGAAGGCGCGCGCGTCTTCAGGTCGCAGAAAGACACGCTCGATCGGTTGTCCCGCCCTTGGGATCGAGGATTCGCCCAACACTCGGGTCAGGCCGGACCGGTGGTTCCCCGTGCCCGGGAGCTCACTCAGGTCAGCCACCAGCGTGACATTCTCCAGGGTAGATGGCAAGATCCGGCCCTGGATGGCCAGCACCCGGCCCGCTTCCAGGATGGCCCGCTCGAAACTGCCGGTCACCGCCGCCAGGGCGGTGATGAACAGGTTGCCAAAGCTATGGCCATCCAGTTCGCAGCCATGACCGAAGCGATATTGAAAAAGCTGGGTGATGAGAGCCTCGTCGTCGGCCAGCGCAGCGATGCAGTTGCGGAAATCCCCTGGAGGCAGGACGCCCAACTCGCGCCGCAACCGCCCCGATGAGCCACCGTCGTCGGCCACGGTGACGATGGCCGTCAGGTGGGGCGTATGTGCCTTCAGCCCGCGGAGCAGCGTCGAGAGGCCCGTCCCTCCGCCGATGGCCACCACCTTTGGGGCCTGGTTTCCTTCTTTGGCTATCCCATCTTTATCCATTCGATACCCAAAGGCTATTATAGCCCAACTCCGTGGGCGCGTCAACGTTCTGTCGGGCATGATCACAGATTTGGCCCCGCCCGCTGAACGATGCTACAATAGAGAGTACGGAGGCAAATGCTAGATGGGCATCAAAGCTGATATTCTCACCGATCTGAATCTGGCTCAGCGCCAAGCCGTCGAGACCGTGGAGGGACCGGTGCTGGTGCTGGCCGGACCGGGCAGCGGCAAGACGCGGGTACTGACCCACCGGGTGGCGTACCTGGTCACAGAATACGACGTGCCACCCTGGCAGATCATGGCTGTGACCTTTACCAACAAGGCTGCTCGCGAGATGAAGGAGCGCCTCTACCGCCTGCTCGGCGATCGGGTCCGCAAGCTGACGGTCGGCACATTTCACGCCATCTGTGCCCGCATCTTGCGGCGCGAAGCCGACGCTGCGGGCATCTCACCGCAATACGTCATCTATGACACCGCGGATCAGTTGAGCCTGGTCCGCAAGGCGATCCGTGGCCTGAACATCGATGAGAAGCTGTACCGCCCGCATTCGATGCTGCGCGTCATCTCCCATGCCAAGAACGAGATGGTGGCACCCGCCGAGATGCCGGCCCTCTCCTACCGGCAGGAGGTCGTCAAGCGGATCTATGAGCGCTACCAGTCGCTGCTGGATGAGAACAATGCCCTCGACTTTGACGACCTGCTCACCAAGGCAGTGCACCTCTTCCGCGAGCATGAGGCCGTACGCCACAACTATCAGCAGCGCTACCCCTTTATTCTCGTCGACGAGTGGCAGGATACCAACATGGCTCAATACGAACTGGTCAAGCTCCTGGCTGGCAGGCGAGCCAACCTCTTTGTCGTCGGCGACGAGGACCAATCGATCTATCGCTTCCGCGGCGCCGACTATCGCAACGTAGCGCGCTTTCGAGAGGACTATCCGGAGGCCCAGGTCATCCTCCTCGAGCGCAACTACCGCTCCACCCAGACCATCCTGGATGTGGCCAACGCCGTGATCTCGCACAATGTCCATCGCCATCCCAAGCGGCTCTATACCGAAAAAGAAGGCGGGCCTCAGATCCGCATCGTAGAGGCCTACGACGAGCAGGAGGAGGGCGATGTCATCGTCAGCGAGATCCAGCGGCTGGTGGCCCAGGGCCAGGTGCGCCTGGCCGACTGCGCGGTCATGTACCGCACCAACGCCCAATCCCGCCCTCTGGAGGATGCCTTTGTGCGGCGCGGCATGCCCTATAAACTCGTAGGGGCCACGCGCTTCTACGAGCGGCAGGAGATCAAGGACGTGATGGCCTACCTGCGCCTGGTGCACAACCCCTACGACGGCGTGGGCCTGTCGCGCATCATCAATGTGCCGCCGCGGGGCATCGGCGCCACGACAGAGGGCCGGCTCGTGCGCTGGTCCGAGCAGATGGGCCTGCCGCTGTACGCCGCCCTGCAGCTCTTGGCCGAGGGGCAGGAGGACGGAGATGGCGCAGCCGGGATCTTTGGCACCCGTGCCCTGCGGGTACTGGAATCCTTCACCCACACGATTGAGGAGTTGAGCCAGGCTCGGACCGAGCTGAACCTCCTGGAGTTGCTAGACCTCCTCCTGGAAAAGACGGGCTATGCCGGCTACGTCCAGGACGGCACCGAAGAGGG
>JAMJFU010000132.1 GCA_023544525.1 Anaerolineae bacterium
CTGCCCCTGGAGAGGCGATACCAGCTGGTTGAGTTGGCCGCCAAACACGGTGCCTTTATCATCGAGGACGACCCCTACGGCGAGCTTCGCTTCGAAGGCAAGGACATCACACCCATCTGTGCCCTGCACAAGGAGAATACCATCTACCTGAGCACGTTCAGCAAAACCCTGGCGCCCAGCTTGCGCCTGGGCTGGATCGTCGCCCCGGAGGCGGTCATCGCCAAGATTGTCCAGGCCAAGCAAGGGGCGGACCTGCACACCAGCCAGCTGCTGCAGTACGTGACCTACGATATCTGCCAGCGGGGCTTGATACGGGCCCACGTCCGCAGGATGCGGGCCGTCTACCAGGAGCGCCGCGATGCGATGCTGGCTGCCATGGAGGAGTACTTTCCCGAAGGGGTGACCTGGACCAAGCCCCAGGGCGGGCTCTTCCTCTGGGTGCAGATGCCGGAATCGATGGACGCTGAAAAGCTGCTGACCGTGGCCGTTGAGGAAAAGGTCGCCTTCGTGCCAGGCTATGCCTTCTATCCCGGCGGCAGTGACGGGCACTGCTGCATGAGGCTCAATTTCTCCTTCTGCGTGCCCGAAATCATCGAGGAGGGGATCAAGCGGCTGGGCCGGGCCATAAGACGGCAGATGGACGAAGTCGGCTATCGGGCCAAAGCCGCCTAGATGACCCTATGAACCAGAAACGAATCGTCGAAACCACACTGCGTGTCCGTTACGCCGAGACTGATGCCATGGGCGTGGTCTACCATAGCAACTACCTGGTCTGGTTCGAGGTCGGGCGCGGCGACTACTTCCGGGCGCTGGGGCAGGACTATGGCCACTGGGAACAACGAGGCTATGCCCTGCCCGTCGCCGAAGCCCATGCCCGCTACCATGCCCCAGCCCGTTATGGTGACGAGGTTGCCGTCCGCACCTGGGTGGAGCAGGTCCGCAGCCGCAGCCTGACACTGGGTTACGAAGTGGTCAGGGCGGATACCCGGCTGCGCCTGGTCAGCGGCTGGACCCGGCACATCTGCATGGACAGCCAGGGACAGGCCTGCCGGCTGCCCCTGCAGATGTTGGAATCTTTGGGGCAATCATGATCCAGGTCGAGACGGTTACGCCGGGGGGCGAGGTCGCCAAGATACGCGTAGCCCGGAGCCTCCTGGGGCGGCCCGCCTATTTCACGGCGGCCTACTGGATAGATGGCCTGCTCATCGATACGGGCTGTGCCCATACGGCCCGGCAGTTCCTGGCCGCTCTGCGCGGGTGGCGCGTCGACCAGGTAGTCAATACCCACTGCCACGAGGACCACATCGGGGCCAATGCCGATATCCAGGAGGCATTTGGCTGCAGCATCCAGGCCCATCCTGAGGCGCTACCGGTTCTGCACGATCCGAGAATACAGCGGCTCCAGCCCTACCGGCGCCTTTTCTGGGGCTGGCCCAAGCCATCCGAGGCCGGCCCTGTGGGCGAGTGGGTCGAGACCAGCCAGTTCCGCTTCCAGGTCATCCATACGCCGGGCCACAGCCCTGACCACATCTGCCTCTTTGAGCCAGACCGAGGTTGGCTGTTCTCGGGCGACGCCTACATCGGCGGCGAGGACCGCGCGTTGCGGCAGGGCTACGACATCCACGCTACCATCCGCTCCCTCAGGCTGCTGGCCGAGCTGCCCGTAGAGATGATCTTTTCCGGTAGCGGTACGGTCCGGGACGAGGGGCGCAGGCCCCTGGTCTACAAGATCGCCTACCTGGAGCAGCTCGGCGAGCGGATCCATACGCTTCGCCAGGAAGGGTTGTCAGCGCGGAAGATCCGGCGGCAGATCTTTGGCCGGGAGCTGCCGATCACTTACATCACGCTGGGCCACTTCTCCAGCATGCGCCTGATACGGTCGTATCTCGACGGCTTTGCTGCCACAGAGGCCCCTGACGGACAGCAGTCCCTGGTGGAGCCCGGCCCGCATGAAGGAGAGGACGAGGAGGTCGAGCCTGCTCAAGAGCAATAACAATATGTAAACTAGGGTCAGAACAGCTTCTTGACAATTACGCAAGTCTTTAGTATACTTCCGGCTGGTATCCACAGCGCACCGGTCATAAAGTGGAAGGCAGAGCTGCCGCGAAAGGAATAGGAGGAGGAGGATGGAGAAGCCCTGGCTTGACGAGTACGACTCGGGTGTACCGGCCACCATCGACTACCCAGAGGTCCCGGTCCACCAATTCTTGTTGGATGCTGCTGCCAAGTACCCGAATCACCGCGCCTGTATCTTTGGCAACGTCGTGGAGCCCCTGGGAAACCGGTTGATGGACACCACCATGTCCTACAAGGAGCTCCTGGAACTCACCCAACGCTTTGCCGCAGCCTTGCAGGGCCTGGGTGTCAAGAAGGGCGACCGGGTAGCGGTCCACCTCCCGAACTGCCCACAGTTCATCATTGCTTACTATGCCACCTCGATGGTTGGGGGCATCGTCGTGCCCTGCAATCCCCAGTACGTACCGCGGGAGCTGAGGCACCAACTCACGGACTCTGGGGCCAAGGTCGCCGTCACCTTGAGCCTCACCTATCCCCTTATCAAGCAGGTCCGCAGTGACACGGCGCTCGAGCACGTCGTCGTCACCAACATCAAGGAGTACTTCCCTGGTCTTCTGAAATTCCTCTTTACCGTGGCAACCGAGAAAAAAGAGGGGCATTTCCAGGATATCTCGGGCGATGCCAACACCTACTGGTTCCAGGAACTCCTGGCCCAGGCTGCCAGTCAGCCAGAACCGGTCACAGTCACGCCCGCCGACACCGGCGTCCTGATGTACACCGGCGGCACGACGGGCGTCTCCAAGGGGGCCCAGCTCACCCACAAGAACCTGGTGGCCAACGCCCTGCAGGTCCGTTGGTGGATGGTGGGCAACAAACCGGGTCAGGAGGTCATGATGACCGCCCTGCCCCTGTTCCACAGCTACGCCATGACCGTGTGCATGAACCACACGGTGTACCTGGCGGGGACCATGATCCTGATCCCCAATCCGCGCGTGCTGGATCACGTCCTGAAATCGATCAACAAGCACAAGCCGACGCTCTTTCCCGGCGTGCCAGCCATGTACGTCTCGGTCAGCAACCATCCCGAGATCGGCCAGTACGACGTGTCCTCCATCCGGGCGTGCATCAGTGGCGCCGCCGGCCTGCCCCCGGAAGTGCAGGAGTCTTTTGAGAGCCTCACGGGCGGCAAGTTGGTCGAGGGCTACGGGCTGAGCGAAGCCACCCCGGTCACCCACTGCAATCCCATCTATGGCAAGCGTAAGGAGGGAAGCTGGATCGGCGTGCCTTTCCCCGATACGCTGGCAGTTGCCATGGACCTGGAGACCGGGGAGAAGAGGCTCGAAACGGGCGAGATCGGCGAGCTGTGCGTTCAGGGCCCGCAGGTGATGAAGGGCTACTGGAACATGCCGACCGAGACAGCCAACTCCCTCCGGGAGCACGAGTCGTTGGGGCCGGGCCTCTGGCTGCATACGGGCGACATCACGCGCATGGACACCGACGGCTTTTTCCAGATCGTCGACCGCAAGAAGGATATGATCCTGGGCAGTGGCGGCTACAACATCTACCCGCGCGAAGTCGAGGACGTGCTGTACGAACATCCCAAGGTCCTTGAAGCCGCCGTCGCCGGGGTACCGGTCGGCGCAGAGAAGGGCGAGCGGGTCAAGGCCTACGTCGTCCTCAAGCCGGGCGAAAGCGCCACCGAGGAAGAGATACTCGAGTATTGCCGGGAGAACCTGGCCTACTACAAGGTGCCCAAGTTCGTCGAGTTCCGCAGCGAACTGCCCAAGACGATGGTCGGCAAGATCCTCAGGCGGGTGCTGATCGAGGAGGAGCTCAAGCGGATGGGCGAGTAGCCCTGGGGTGACGCCAAGAGACCTGACAGGTTTGTAGCAGATCGGCAGCATCCTGGATCTGCACCGTCCCTGGGAGGTGGAGATCCCGCACCGGTTCCAATGAAACCTGTCAGGTCTGATCCGGGGCTCCTTGACAAATCTGAGAGTGTCCGTTATAATCTGCCAGTCTATCCGGCCCCGTACTGCGGCGAATCTATGGGTCGCAGCGCAGGTTTCGCAAGGCTGGGAAGGAGGTGATCTCGGCAGGGGATTCTGTGAAGGCTGTTAGGACGTTGTTCTCTAATTTTTCAAAGAAAGAAAGGGAGGAGACGTAAGAAATGAAAAAGTCATTCGCAGTTCTAACGGTTCTGGTCATGCTACTCACAGCGCTGGCCGCCTGTGGCGGCGGAGCTGCCTTGGAGTGCCCCGAGGGTGACGTCTGCGTCGAGGTCGGCCCGGACGAGCCGGTCCGCATCGGATACGCATTCGTCGTCTCGGGCGCCGACGTGACGCTGGGCACCGACACCAAGCGTGGCGTCGAGATTGCCGTTGAGGACAAGGGCCAGATCCTGGGGCATGACATCGAAGTGGTCGGCGAGGATTCGTTGTGCAGCGCCGAGGGCGGCCAGACGGCAGCCACCAAGCTGTCCTCCGACACCAAGCTGGTCGGCGTGATCGGCACCAACTGCTCCAGCGCAGCCCGGGCGGCCATCCCCATCTTCTGTGGCGCGAACATCCCCACCATCTCTCCCTCCAACACCGCGCCCGACCTGACCGATCCTGGGCGACCAGAGGACTACTGGTGCTACCTGCGCACCGCCCACAATGACCTCGTGCAGGGCGCAGCCATGGCCGAGTATGCCTATGGCGCCGGCTTCCGCGCGGCGGCCACAGTTCACGATGGCAGCCTGTACGCGGACAAGCTCCAGCAGGTGTTTTCCGGCAAGTTCCAGGAACTGGGTGGTGCAGTCGTGGCCCAGGAGGCTGTCGGCCCCGACGACACCGACATGAAGCCCATGTTGACCCGCGTCGCGGCTCAGAACCCCGATTTCATCTACTACCCCATCTTTACCAAGGCTGGCGGGCAGATCACCAAGCAGGCCCGAGAGGTCCCTGGCCTGGAGACGGTGCAGCTGTCTGGCGCTGACGGCATCTTTTCCGCCGACTTTATGCGCGCCGCGGGTGATGCCGTCATCGGCTTCCGCTGGTCCAGCCCCGACTTTGCGGCCTTTGGCGCGGGCTACCAGGACTTTCTGGCCAAGCACGAGGCCAAATACGGCGAAAAGACGCTGGCCCCCTTCCACGCCCATGCCTACGACGCAGCCATGATCATCATGGCCGCCGTGGAAAAAGTGGCCATCCAGGGCGACGACGGCTCGCTGCTCATCCCCAAGAAGGCGCTGGTACAGGCCATGTTTGACACCAAAGACCACACGGGCCTGACCGGCAACCTGACCTGCGACGAGAACGGCGACTGCGCCGATCCCAAGATCGCCGTCTATGAGTGCGTGAACGCCGACCCGGAAAGTTGGAACCCTGGCGCATCGGCCGACAGCAACCCGATGAAGATCTGGCCCTAGGCTCCGGGCCTGGCTAACAGCCACGTAGACAACGGCTGTCTATAAGAGTGTAGAATGTGCAGGGGCGAGCCACCACGCTCGCCCCTGCTCGTAAGATAGCTTGTTAGGGAGAGTTCGATGCTACAACGCCTGAGAAGACGCGTGTCGGGCACCATGGTGGCCATGTGGCTCATCGGTCTGGCGATCTTGGCCGTCGTAGTCGTGGGTACGATCCGCACGCTGGCCTCCGGCGCCTACAGCGGCGCCGAGTGGCTGGACCTGAGCATCTATGGCATCGCTCAGGGCAGCATCTATGCGCTCATTGCCCTGGGCTACACCCTGGTCTACGGCATCTTGCGCATGATCAATTTCGCTCACAGCGAAGTGTTCATGAGCGGGCCCTTTATCGCCTACTTTGCTGCCACTGCCGTTGACGATGCCGGTCTCTTGGAGGACCAGAATTGGGTGTTCGGCCTGCTGATCGTCATGCTGGTCGCCATGGTTGTCTCTACCACCGTGGCCGTGCTCCTGGAGCGCATTGCTTACCGCCCCCTGCGCCGCGCCCCCCGACTGGTGCCCCTGATTACCGCCATCGGTGCTTCGTTCTTCCTGCAGTATACCTTCCTGGGCTTGTTTGGCTCGGGCATCAGGGGCTACCCCGAGATCGAGGCCCTGAAGGGCCGCATGATGATCCCGGGCACCAGCATACCCATCCTCCGAACACAGTTATTGGTCATCGTCGCCGCCATGTTGATGCTGGCCATCCTGTACATCTTTGTCCAGCGTACCAAGGTAGGCAAGGCCATGCAGGCTGTGTCGGAAGACAAGGATGCCGCGGCATTGATGGGCATTGACGTGGACCGCATCATTGTCGTGACCTTTGTCGTCGGGGGCGCCCTGGCCGGTGCAGCCGGGATCTTTTACGTGCTCCTCTTTCACCAAGTGCACTTCTTTATGGGCTTTTTCCCCGGCCTGAAGGCCTTTACCGCCGCCGTGTTGGGTGGCATCGGAAACGTCACCGGCGCCATGTTGGGCGGGCTCTTCCTGGGTATTGCCGAGTCCCTCTTTCCCAACCTTGTCCTCGATGGACTGGGCATCCCTGCCCCCTACCAGCTCAAAGATGCACTGGCCTTTGTCCTGCTGGTCTTGATCCTCATCTTCCGGCCATCGGGCATCCTGGGCGAGCGCCTGGCCGTGAAAAAGGCGTGAGGTACGACGATGCAGAAGAGAATCCGTTTTAGCTGGGCCGCTCCGTCCCCGCCCGACCTGGCCGCGACAGACCAGGTGCTGCCCTTCGCCTGGTCGATTCCCGTTCTCAGTGGGGTGATAGGTGGCAGCATCGCCGTCTTTCTCTCCCTGCTGGGCATGGTCGAAGTCTCCAGCGGGCGCGACATCATCTCCGACGTCCTGTCGATGGGGCAGGTGCTCGTGCTCTTGCCCCTGATCTATGCCACCTACCGGTCGGTGAACCAGACGGCGCTGTTGGCCTGCGTCGATCAGGATAAGAAAAGGATCGCCCCCTGGCTGTTTCTTGCCGGGGCCCTGGCCGGCCTGGTGAGCTGCGCCCTGCTGGCGCTCCTGGTCCTCATCGGGACCACGGTGGATCTGCAGGCCTTCTTTGTTCGGGCCAGTCCCACCCTGTATGACTTGTTGACCCTCGGCATGGGCGTGCCGGCGGGGCTCCTGGTTCTGTTGGCCATCGGGGCCCTCGTCGGCATCCTGTTAGCGGCCGTCTCCCTCTTGCCCGGCCAATTGCGGCGGTCGATCGTGCTGGGCATGGTCCTGATCCCTGTGGTTGCCATCCTGCACAGCACCCTCTTTTCCGGCAGCGGCTTGAGCCTCCTGGCCGCGGTCATCATCCTTCTCCTCGTCGGCGGCGCCAGCTACCTGTGGAGTAGCTCCCAGGACACGGTCAAGGAGAGGGTCGCAGACCTTTCGCCGGCCCGGCAGCGCAACATGCGCCTCGGCGCCTGGGTAGCAGCCGGGCTGATCGTCCTGGCCCTGCCCCTCTTGGGCGCCTATCCGGCCGACATCCTGGACATGATCGGCCTCTACGCCCTCATGGGCTTGGGCCTCAACATCGTCGTCGGTTTTGCCGGCCTGCTCGACCTGGGGTACGTAGCCTTTTTTGCCCTGGGCGCCTATACCCTGGGCGTCCTGACCTCGCCCGAGATCCTGTGGACCGGCGTCACCCTGACCTTCTGGCAGGCCCTGCCCTTCGCCGTGGGCGTTTCCACCCTGGCCGGCATCATCCTGGGCGTCCCGGTGCTGGGCATGCGCGGCGACTATCTGGCCATCGTCACCCTGGGCTTTGGCGAGATCATTCGCCTGGTGTTCCTCTCTGACTGGCTCAAGCCCTACATCGGCGGCTCCAATGGCATCACCCGCATCGCCAAACCGGCCATCGGCCCCATCGTCCTCAACAACCAACAGGGCCTCTTCTATCCCATCCTGGTCGGCTGCCTGGTCGTGGCCTTTATCTCTCTGCGCAGCAAGAACTCCCGGTTGGGCCGGGCCTGGATGGCGGTGCGTGAGGACGAAGATGTGGCCCAGGCCATGGGCATCGATTTGGTGCGCACCAAGCTCCTGGCCTTTGCCACCGGCGCCGCCTTTGCCGGGTTGGCCGGCGCCTTTTTCGCCACCAAACTCACCTCCATCTATCCCCACAGCTTTCACCTGCTGGTTTCGATCAACGTCCTGTGTGTGGTCATCGTCGGCGGCATGGGCAGCATCCCCGGCGTGGTGGTCGGCTCCCTGGCCCTGGTCGGCCTGCCCGAGGTCCTGCGCGAGTTTTCCGAGTACCGGCTGTTGATGTACGGTGCGGCCTTGGTGCTGATGATGCTCAACCGGCCAGAGGGGCTCTTGCCCGAGGCACGGCGCAGGCTGGAACTTCACGAAGCCGATGAGGAACTGGAGGATTACGCGGCGGCAGAGCTGGAGACGCTCCCGGCGACAGCTGCTGCCGCAAACCCCGTCCCCCCAGGCGGCCTGACCGAGAGTGGGGACCAATAGGAGGCATCATGGCGATTCTTGTTGCCAACAGGGTTACCAAGCGCTTCGGCGGGTTGGTGGCTGTCAGCCAGTTCGACGTCGAAATCCGCGAGCGCTGCATCCACAGCATCATCGGCCCCAACGGTGCCGGCAAGACGACGTTTTTCAACTGCATCACCGGCTTCTACAAGCACGAGGAGGGCACGATCCTCTTTGAGGGCGAGCCGCTCGACGGCATGTCGCCCGATGCCATCACGCGCCAAGGCATCGCCCGCACCTACCAGAATATCCGCCTTTTCCAGAACATGACCGTCATCGAGAATGTCCTGGTGGGCCAGCACTACCACCTGAAGGCGGGTTTGTTCGGCGCCATCGCTCGCACGCGAAAGGTTAAGAGGGAGGAGGCCGAGGCCCTGGCCAAGGCCCGCGACGTGCTCGACTTCATCGGCCTAGTCGGCAAGGGCGACTGGCTGTCCAAGAACCTGCCCTATGGTGACCAGCGGCGCCTGGAGATTGCCCGCGCGCTGGCCAGCGAGCCAGACCTACTGCTCCTGGATGAGCCAGCAGCGGGCATGAACCCTTCGGAGAGCCAGGACCTGATGCGCTTCATCCGTCGCCTTCGCGATGAGCTGGGCATCACCATCCTCCTCATCGAGCACCAGATGCGCGTGGTGATGGGCATCTCCGAGATTGTCACGGTGCTGGACTATGGTGAGAAAATCGCCGAGGGCACGCCGGCCGAGATCCAGCGCAACCCGAAGGTGATCGAAGCCTACCTGGGAAGGAAGGCGGCATAAGATGGCACTCTTGGAGATTCAAGACCTGCACACCTACTATGGGGCGATCCACGCCTTGAAGGGGATCTCGCTGCACGTGGAGGAGGGCGAGATCGTCACCCTCATCGGTGCCAACGGCGCGGGCAAGAGCACGACGCTGAACACCGTCTGCGGGATTCTGCACCCCCGGCAGGGCTCGATCCAGCTCGAGGGTGAAGCCATCCACGAGTTGCCGGCCCACGAGATCGTGATGCGCGGCGTGTCCCAGGCGCCGGAGGGCCGGCGGGTCTTTGGCCGCCTGAATGTGACCGAAAACCTGGAGATGGGTGCCTTTGTCCGCAAAGACAAGGAGGGCATCCAG
Organism: Anaerolineae bacterium; assembly: GCA_023544525.1. GTDB lineage: Bacteria > Chloroflexota > Anaerolineae > JAAYZQ01 > JAAYZQ01 > JAMJFU01. The sequence continues at coordinate 9,536 of JAMJFU010000132.1, forward strand.
CGGGACATGGAACGGGTGTTTACCCTCTTTCCTCGCCTCAAGGAGCGTTCCAGGCAGGTCGCCGGCACCCTCTCGGGTGGTGAGCAACAGATGCTGGCCATCGGCCGCTCCCTCATGGCCAGCCCGCGCCTGCTCCTGTTGGACGAGCCATCGATGGGCCTGGCGCCCATCCTCGTGGAAGCCATCTTCGACACCATCCGCGAGATCAACAGCCTCGGCACCACCGTGCTCCTGGTGGAGCAGAACGCACTGATGGCCCTGTCCATCGCCCAACGTGGCTACGTGCTGGAAACCGGCGAGATCGTGCTGCACGATTCCGCCTCGGCACTGCAGGAAAATGAGACCGTGCGCAAAGCGTATCTGGGCGAGGAATAGCCGCAGGGCGCCACGCCCTGCACGAGAACCTCAGGCAAATCAAGACCCCCGGCCGAAACCGGGGGTTTTTTCGTCTGCACCTGTAGGGGCGAGGCATTCCGGCAGGCACCTCGCTCATCTCGGGGCTTCACCTCCAGGAGAGGCATCTGCTCAACGG
>JAMJFU010000133.1 GCA_023544525.1 Anaerolineae bacterium
CGAGTATCCGTAACGCAGCTCACGGCTCCCCCCATTATCCTTCCAGCCGCGCATACTCCTCCTCGATCACGCTCTCGTCGAGCTTTTTGAACAGGGGTGCCGGCTCCCGGAGCGCCTGGCCCGGCGGCAGCTCGCTCTTGGCCCAGGTGCCGATGGCCCCGCCGTGATCGTAGGTCAGTGCCTGGTGGCTGCGGGTTTTCTCCTGATACTCGACCACCCGCTGGGTGCCAAAGAACTGCCCCTCATAACCCAGGTACTCGTGGAGTTGCTGCGCCGTGTGGGGCAGGATGGGCGCCAGGATCGTCTTCAGGTTATCCACGACGCGCACGCTCTGCGTCACGTACACCGTCGCCGCAGCCTGCCGGTCCTCCTTGATCTGGAACCAGGGCGCCTTGCGGTCCAGGCCTGCACTGAGCGCAGCGAATGTGTAGCCGTTGGCCTCGCGGGCCACACGTCGTTAGCGCCTTTGGCGCCAGCGCCTCACCCAGCGCCGCCCGGAATTTGCAGGCGTCGTACAGCGCGCCCACGGTCTCGAAGCCGGCCTCGACCTTGGCCAGCAGCGCGCGGTCCTCGTCGTCCAGCGGGCCTGGCTCGGGCACCTTGCCGTCGAAGCGCTTGTAGGCGAACGACAGCATGCGGTTGCCAAGGTTGCCCCAGGTGGCCACCAACTCGTTGTTGTTCCGCTCGACAAAGTCTTCCCAGGAGAACTCGGTGTCGCGGGTCTCGGGGGCGGTGGCGGTCAGGTAGAAGCGCAACGCGTCGGGATCGTATTTGCTCAGGAAGTAGGGGACGTCCACGGCGGCGCCGCGGCTCTTACTGAACTTGCCCCCTCGGAAGTTCAGGTATTCTCAGACACAGGGTGCAAAACGCATTCGGTCTGACTGCCCGGCTGGTGATCCCCTCCGGCCAGAGAAAGACACAAGGCAGTGAAATTCAGTAGAATACGGCAGGGTGATTGAATTATGTCTATCACAGGATCAAGAATCAGCTCGCACAGGGATGTTTTGGGCACAGTTCTGGATGCTTTCCGGCGCCCTGTTCGCCCCTCCACTAGGCCAAAAGCAATCACAGGTGCTTACCATTGCCGAGTCATAGGATTTTCTGTTTGACCGGAGTACCGGGTGTGAGTATAATGAGTCGTGTACCTGGTCAGAACAATGCAATGCTACGTTCTCTCAGGAAACCGAGCGGGCTCCGGTATTGTTGGAGAGACGGCAGGAGTAGGGAATGGCCATGAACAGGCTGAAAGTGGACCTGCCCGGGCTGATGGCCGCGTTCGAAGACGCCTCGTGGGAGACGAGCTACTACCTCGACCTCAAGACCGGGGCGGTCATCATGCTGACCGACGAGGAACTGGGATACGTCGACGAGCCGCCCGACTGGCCTCTACCGGAGTGGCAAGAAGAGGCAGTCAAACGAGCCGATGAGATCTGGCTAGATGGCGGCACGCGGTACCTCCGCGTGCCGGACGCCGATTCCCGCGAAGGGTATGGCGACATGGAAGATTTCATTGCCACCGTCGAGGACGAGCACCTGCGCGAATTGCTGTGGGTGGCCATCAGCGGTCGTGGCGCTTTCCGCCGCTTCAAAGACATCTTGTACGATCACCCCCGCGAGCGGAAGCGCTGGTTTAATTTTGGCGATACCCAGGTGCGGAGGCGTGTGCTGGACTGGCTGGAGTCCGAAGGGATCGAGCCGATCATCGAGGAACCTGAAGCCCCTGAAGAGGAAGAACTGGAATCTCCTTCAGATCGTGATTTGTGCTTGGTCGAAGCCCTGGCCTTTGTACAGAAAGCTATCCAAATGTCGGGCGTGGAACAAGTGGCGCTCTTGGGTTCCATCACTACCGACAGGCCTGACCCCAAGGACGTGGATCTGCTGGTCACGGTCGCTGACGACATGGACCTGAAGCCGCTGGCCGCTGCTGCCCGGCGATTGTCGGGACACTTGCAGCAGCACCGACTGGGCGCCGACGTCTTCCTGGCCGATCCGCAGGGCCGGTACCTGGGACGAACGTGTCCCTGGAAGGTGTGTGCTCCCGGCGTGCGGATGAGCTGCGACGCACGCCACTGCGGGCAGCGGCCCTACCTGCACTACGATTGGGATGCAGTGCGCCTGGAGGATGCCCTGGTGCGTCGTCCGCATGTTGTCCTCTGGCCGCAAGTAATCGCCCGCGTGCCCTTGCCGGAAGATGTGGAACATGTCCTCGTCCAGCCTCTCGTCAACGAGGGGTTGAGTGAGCGTACCGACGAGCCATGGACGTACGATGTTCAATCCGAGGGACGTTGTGTACACTGTCAGCGCCAGTTGCCCGTCCTGGAATTGGCCAAGAACTTGCGTCTTTGCGCAGACTGCTTGCGCAAGGCTGCGGATCTGTTGGATGGAGGGACTTGTGATCGATGACTATGCCCGAGCAATGGACTTGGTGAAAAAGATAGAAGATCAACTTCCCATCCCGGTTCGACTGGGGAGTCCGGTCAAACGAACGCTGCGAGACAAAGGTCTCACCGTCAGCCGCGACCGAGAGTTCGAAATCAAGCGAGTGTTCTATTTCGGAGACGAGGGCGGCATCATGTGCGACGTGACACCGGCTCAAGATGCCAAAGAAGCGGTGGTCGTCTCCCTCACCCACCTATTGGTCGCGGCACACCATCCGCTGGCACAGGAGATCCGGGCTTACCAACGGGAGCGGACACGCCGGATCGCCCAGTCAGGTGGATCGGGAGAACCATCCAGCTTTGTTCGTCGACGAAAGAAAAAGAGGCGCTGAAACTCCTAACGTCTTCTTGCATGATCTATACCTCAGAACGAGTGAGCCATTCGTCCAGAGGCTTCCCAAAGCGATATCGGCACCAGTAGTCCGCGATCTCTTGGACCATCGGTGCTGACTCTGGAATCAACCCTGTCCCATATCTCGGGTCGTAGCATTCTGCATACTCCCTGGCGACTCGATATCCCCAATAGGCGGAATCGGTGGGCGACAGGATGCAGCGCACAGCGGTTTCGATCAGAAACAGCTCCGAACTTTCGATGATCCGTACCGGCCCCCACTCAAGATTCTTGTGCTGGTTCTGGGCACCTTGCAATGCCAAAAGCAAGACCCTGAGCGATGCTGCCTTGTCGCCCGTCCACTCTGCAAGGTAACTCTCCATTTGACGGATGGCATCGGCCGCCAGCTCCTGGAAGCGGGTCCATTTGGCTGGGGCCAGATGATCTGGGCAGGGACGAGGTGACATTTGGGATTGAGTCAGTAGGGCCAGATGTACAACAAACTGGGCTGCCGCTTCCGGGTCCTCGCACAGGCTCTTGACGGTCGTCAATCGTGTAATGGAGAAAACCGCACCCCCGCGAAGCTGGTCAGCGATCTGAGCGAGCTTTCGGATCTTGGCCGCTGCTTTGGACGTTGAGTCTTTCAATCAGGTCGCCTTCTGGTAATATGGGCACTCGGCGTCGCCGGCAAACACTCCCGAGCTGAGCGTGTCCTGAAGAGACCCGGCCGCATACCTCCTGTCGTAGCGAGCAATGCAGCGGGCGCCGCCACAATGCACCACAACAACGCAACCGGTGCAGCTGCCCTGCGGCCGGCCGTCTGGATCGCGCTGCATTTCCCAGTTCCGTCCCCGCTTCCACAGCTCGGCGAACGGCATATGGCGCACATTTCCGGCGTCCAGATCTCCCAGGAACGAACAGGGAGTGACGCGACCGTCTGGCCAGACCGTACAGATGCGCTGCCCGGTGGTACAGCCGTGAATGCCTCGCCGTCGCAGGCGGGATGGACCAGCGTCGCACATCAAGCTAACCAACGCGCTGTCCACCTCCAGGGCCAGCACCGCCTGCCAGCTGTTCAGCACGGCGCGTAAGCGGAGTAGGTCTGCACGACGCAATCGGTTGCTGTCGTACCAGGCTGTGTCGCCGTCTCCGGGGATCGCTGGTGGCTTTGGCCGCAAGACGGTCACCCGCTGGATGCCCAGCGCCTGCAACTGGGCGAGCACTTGCGGTATACGGAGCAGCAGGACGGGTGTGGCCAGCAGGTTCACGCCCACCTGGATCTTCGAATCGAGCAAGAGCCGCAGTGCTCGCGACGCAGCTAGTTCCCGATCACGGTCGTCGCCGCCGGGGGAATTCCAACTCACGTTCACCCGTGCCACACCGGCCTCTTCCAGATGCAGGACTGCTTCCTTGTTCAGCAGTGCGCCGTTCGTGGTGAGATTGGGCACCAGACCGTGCTGGCGAGCACAGGCCAGCACCTCGAACAAGCCATCGTACAGCAGTGGCTCGCCGCCGCCCACGGTGATCTGAAAGACCTGCATCTGTGCCCACTGCGCCATGAGGTCGCACCAGTCGGCGACAGTCAGCTCCGGACTCCCTTCCTGGTGAGGCACGTAGCAGCCGGGACAGGAAAAGATGCAACGCGTGGTGATCGCGAGGTGGACCGTCTCCGGGGCAGACAGCGTGATCCCGTCGCCTGTCCAGGATGCCTGGGGAGGCGTACCTGCCAGTATGGCCATCCCGCTCACTGGCTGCAAAAAACCGAGGTGTACCAGCTGGGGCACCAGGTGGTTAGCCGGATGGCTGGCCGAGGGCAGGGGACCTGGCGTCAGGCGGGTGCAGAGAAAGTCGTAGGCCTCCCGGTCTACTTCGAGAGTGATGCCCCGGTCGCGGTGAAAGGCCATGCCGCCAAAGGCTTCCGACCGTAGGACTACCGCGTCGGCCAACTGCCAGACCTGGGTCAAGGCTAATAGTTCTCCATGATGTTCAACAGGGTCTTTCCGCTGGGGGATAGTGGGTCAATGGGTTCGGCATCATCGTCTCCCACGCCGCAGTAGGTCTCGTACACTGCCCAAACCGCGCTGAGATCCCCCCGGAGAAGTTCATCCCGCACCGTCACAAATAGATCGGCTAGGCCCTCGAAAGTGTCTTCGCCCCATTCGCCATATACTGAATCATAGTCCAGATGCATCCCAAAGTACAGGATCATCCGCTTGGCAGCCATGCTCACGTTGAACCCATTGCTGTCTGACTCGCACTCGTACGGCTGCAGCCGCTCCAGTAGGGCAGGGTTGTGAGGCAGCGATAGGTACACACTCCACCAATCGTAGCTCTCGCTGACCAGCACGTCGTAGCCTGAAGCGAGCAGCTGGTCCGGCCAATCGGATGGGATGTCTTGCCAGTCACCCACATAGTGAAAGCGCAGATGGCGACGCGGGAACTCGCCAGTGAGCCTCTGTACGGCCTCCCGCTGCTCCGGTGTCAACCGATCCAGAGCAAAGAACTCGTAACTCGAAGAGCTGTGATCGGCCTCAAAAGACCGTCGCACACTCAGAATACGCATCACTCACCTCCGAATGCTGCCACCCCAGTACCCATAAGAAGTCCTAGACTGCCGTCTGCTCCACAAAGGCTCGCCATTGCTCACCGGTCCGCTCTCAACGCAGGTCGGTCCTGTCCAGCTCTGTCGGCTAGTGAATTGAGCGATCGTTTCTGCCCCCAGCCATCTCCGCATGAAGATTCTGAGAAGTTGTTCATGGCGATTATAACTCCGAGATGCGTTTGCGGGCAAATCTGGCCCACAGTCGATCGCTAGCCAACAGGATCCATAGCAGAAGGAGCCGGGGCCCTTGCCCCGGCTCCAGAGTTCAGAATGACTCATGTCGGTATTTGATTGCCGGCTACCCTTCCAGTCGCGCGTACTCCTCCTCGATCACGCTCTCATCCAGTTTCTTGAAGAGCGGCGCCGGCTCGCGCAGGGCCTGCCCCGGGGGCAATTCGCTCTTCGTCCAGGTGCCGACGGCGCTGCTGTGATCGTAGGTCAGGGCCTGGTGGGAGCGGGTCTCTTCCTGGAATTCCACCACGTGTTGGGTGCCGAAGAGCTGCCCGTCGTAGCCCACCCCCTTGCGGGGATGCGTAGCTAGGTACTCGTGCAGCCGCTGCGCCGTGTGCGGCAGGATCGGTGCCAGGAGCGTCTTCAGGTTGTCCACCACGCGCAGGATCACGTAGACACTGGTCGTCGCCGCCTGGGGATCTTCCTTGATCTGGCACCAGGGCGCCTTGCGGTCCAGGCCTGCACTGAGGAGAGCGAATGTGTAGCCGTTGGCCTCGCGGGCCAGCGCCATCGCCTCGCCCAGGCATGTCCTGAGTGAAGCGAAGGAGCGGCGCGGAAGCGGCAGGCGTCGTACAGCACGCCCACCGCCTGGAAGCCGGCCTCCACCTTGTCCAACAGCGCCTGGTCGCCGGCGTCCAGAAAGCCCGTCTCGGGCACAGGCCCGTTAAGGCGCTTGCAGGCAAAGCCGAGCATAACCCGAATACCCTCGGGCGTTGGCCAGGTTGTCCCAGGCGGCGATCAGCTGGTGCCTTCGTTTGCACCCAAGATTCAGTTGTTTCGCGCCTCGGAGTGATGGCGGTCAGGTAGCAAAGCAGTGGGCCGGGGCCACACTCGCCACGAACTAGAGCAAATCCACGGCGGCGGCGCGGCTTCTCCTGAAGTGGCGAGTGAGGTAGGATTGTCAAGTGCCCAGGTTCGTGCTATAATTCGCTCCAGCCCAAAACGTGCAAGCATTGGGTGAAACAATTAATGGACAAATAACCGATGTCACCCATTGTGATGGAGCAAATCACGCAATGTCGGTGGACGAGGTAATTGATACATTCCCGGCCTTCTTGACTTACTGGCTCAACGTCCGGGGCCGTCCTCTGGACGAGCAGATAGAACGCTGGGCAGCGGAATACATGGCACCATGGCCAGAACTTCTAGCCATGCAGGTCGAGGACTATGCATCGCAGGACCTGGACTGGCGGCGGATCGCGCGTGAGAAGGTCTTCCCGTACTTGAGCGAGCGACTGCCCACTATGCAAGACGCTTATGACAATCTGCTCCGTTTGCTCGCGCCGGTCTATTCCAAAGCGGAACAGATGCTGAGGTTTGATAGCAGTGTGGTTTTCGTGCTCTATGTCGGGATTGGCTGTGGTGCGGGGTGGGTCACTCCTTACCGTAGCGCACCAGCGATCCTGTTCGGATTAGAGAGCATTGCCGAATGCCGCTGGAGCGACTCTGAGATGGTCGCTGGCCTGATCGCTCACGAGATCGGACACCTGGCGCATCAGCATTGGCGAGCACAACATCGAAAACCGATCGGCACCGGTCCCTGGTGGCAACTGTACGAAGAAGGCTTTGCAGAGCAGTGCGAAAGCCTGGTCCTTCAGTCAGAGATCTGGCGTCGAGCGAGTCAGCAAGGAGGTGATGACTGGTTGGACTGGTGCCAGAGCCATCAAGCCTGGCTTGCGACCGAATTCTTGAGAACCGTGGACGCTGGCAAGCCTGTCACGCCGTTCTTTGGCTCGTGGTTTGACATCTGTGGCAGGAGCCAAACGGGGTATTACCTGGGATATGAAGTGATTCAGGAACTGCAGAAACGCCACAGCGTGAAGAAAATTGCGCTGCTGGACAGCATAGAGGAGTACGCAAGACCAATTCTGGAACAGATGGCAGGATATGACAAATAGGCACATCCGGGCGTCTGCTCTTAGGAACGCAGGCCTCGTGATCCGATCAGAAACGAAAGCCGAGACCCAAGTCCCGGCTCCCCAATTTCCCGACTCGCTATTTTCCCACTTCCTCCTCATCCCTCCAACCGCGCGTACTCCTCTTCCACCACACTCTCATCCAACTTCTTGAGCAGCGGAGCCGGCTGCTGCAGCGCCTACCCCACCGGCAGCGCGCTCGGCGCCCACGTCCCAACCGCCCCGCTGTGGTCGTAGGTCAGCACCCGGTGGGAGCGGGTCTCCTCCGCCGGGCGGTCTCCGACAGGGCGACCACCGTCCATATCCCATAATGAGGAAAGAGAGGCCACCCACGTCAACGCGGCTAGCTCAGTCGGCTGCAACGGGTGCTGGGCAGCGACGCCGAAATGCAAATGGGCCCTCACTAGCGGCTACTCACGCGATCTGGGTAGCTGATACTATCTCCCCAGTCGGATACCTCAGCCCAGAACCCCGCTACACCCAGAAGACCTGCCGCCCATAGAAATGTCCGGTCTCGCTCGGGGATTTCGGACAAATGAAGCCACTGTACATCGAACAACGCTAGCGCCTGCTTCCCCGTTGCGACCTCCGGATCTTGACCCAGCGATGGAGTTTGGTCGCCTATGTCAACGAGGAAAGTAAAAGTTACATCTTCCGCCAAGTACATCCAGCGACTGGTTTCACGGATGATGACGCCGACAACACAACACTCCTCTCGAAGCTCTCGGAGCGCAGCTTCTGCCGGTGTTTCACCTTGCTCAACACTGCCTCCTGGCAAACACCACCAAGTCTTGCCGTTGTGGTGATGCTGGGCCATCAGTAGCTTGTCTTCCCTGTGGACGATACACTGTGCTCTTGTCATCCTATCGTTTCCCTCGCAGTTCTGCCCGCAGCCCAACGATTGGGAGCTGAGCCGCCAGGCGGCTGGCGCAGTGTGAGCCAACGCAAACCAAAACACCTCAAACGCGCCACAAACCCCAAGACGAATCTCGATAGCCTGGTCGGCTCCAGCGACTGGCTAGCCGCCTGAGTTCACCCAACCATTCTATCCCAACACCTTTTTCAGTACCACATATGGGATGATGTTGCTGATGCTCTCCACAAACTTGATGTTTTCCAGGTTGTCACTAGCCAGTGACCCACGCAGGATGGTGGGCGTCAGATCAAGATCCTGGGCACCTCGATACGTGGACAGCACACAGTACTCGGCGGAGAAACCGGTGATGATGACCGTGTCTATGCCACGGTCTCGCAATTCGCCCTCCAGCGGGGTCCTGTTGAAGGAATTCCCATACGTCTTGTGGATATGCAAGTCCGAGGGCAGAATGTCTAACTCCTCAGGCAATCCGAACCCCTCCTCGCCTGGCACGAGTTTCTCTTCTTCATCCACCTGTTGGACGCAGATGACCGGCAGATCCTTTTCTCTGAAAAGCGCGATGGCTGCGTTGATGTACTCAATAGCCTCGTTGAGGGATTGTGCTGTTGTCGAACCAAACTTGAAGAATTCCTTCCGAACGTCAACAACTAACAAGGCCGGCTTCATATCAACCTCCTTAATGTGCCGAGTCTTCGCTCACCACCGATTGGCGGTTTTTCGTCCAGGTGGCTAATAAATATGGATTCATGTGGCGCGAAGCCACCACACAACAATTGGTTGAACTAAGCCGAGCGTTATCCATTGTACCCGCATTTGGGATTTGAGGCAAGCGCCCAATTGGAGAGCTGTGCCAATCACGGGGCTGATGGAGACCAGCCTGCCCAGACCCGACTCCATTCTTTGCATTTGACATGAAGGAGCCAGGGCACATGCCCCGGCTCCCTGATTTCTGGTTTCCTACTTCCCGCTTAGCCCGCCAGCCGCGCGTACTCCTCCTCCACCACGCTCTCGTCCAGCTTTTTGAACAGCGGCGCCGGCTCGCGCAGCGCCTGGCCAGGCGGGAGCTCACTCTTCGCCCAGGTGCCGATGGCGCCACTGTGGTCGTAGGTCAGGGCCTGGTGGCTCCGCGTCTCCTCGTGGTATTCCACCACCTGCTGGGTGCCGAACAACTGCCCCTCGTACCCCAGGTACTCGTGCAACCGCTGCGCCGTGTGGGGCAGGATGGGCGCCAGGATCGTCTTCAGGTTGTCGACAACGCGCAGGATGACGTACACGCTGGTCGCGGCCGCCTGGCGATCCTCCTTGATCTGAAACCAGGGCGCCTTGCGGTCCAGGTAGCCGTTCGCCTCGCGGGCCAGGGCCAGCGCCTCGCCCAGGGCGGCGCGGAACTTGCAGGCGGCGTACAGATCGCCCACAGTCTCGAATCCGGCCTCGACCTTATCCAGGAGCGCCCGGTCCTCGTCATCCAAGCCCCGCCCTGAGGGACTCGAAGGGTCTCCCGGTTCGGGCACAGCCCCATCGAAGCGCTTGTAGGCGAACGATAGCATTCGGTTGGCCACGCGCAGCGGCCCCAGGTCGCCACCAGCTCGTTGTTGTTGCGCTCCACAAAATCCTCCCACGAGAACTCGGTGTCG
>JAMJFU010000134.1 GCA_023544525.1 Anaerolineae bacterium
GCCCACCATCGTCTATGTCCTGAGCCGGCCCGACTTGGCCGCCCGGGCGTTCTTCTACCTGGTGCTCTACTGCTTGATGTTCATCCTGCCCCTGATCGTCGTCTTTGCCCTGGCCTACTTTGGCACGAGCTCAGAGCAACTGGGGCGGTTTGTGAACCGCCACACCGCTGCCATCAAGCTCGCCACTGGCGTGGTGTTTACTGGCCTGGCGCTGTGGATGACCTGGGCCGTGGCCCCTCTCTTTGGCGCGACCAGTACCATGCGTTGGGTGTGGATGGCCGCCGTCATGGTGGTCATCGCTGTTGCCTCTGTCACTCTGTGGTACATTGGGCGGCGAAGGCGCAAGAAGGCGGTTCCCCAGCGCCGCAGAAGCCGCGTATGACCGGACGCCTGTACTACGATGAACCCCACCTGACTCGCTTCTCTGCCCGGGTGGTGGAGCAACTCGAATGGGACGGACAGCCTGCGGTGGTGCTCGACCGCACCGCTTTCTATCCGACTGGCGGGGGTCAGCCCCATGACACCGGCAGCCTCGACGGAGTGCAGGTCCAGGAGGTCGTAGAGCGCGCGGAGGACGGGGCTGTCGTCCACATCCTCACTGCGCCCCTGGAAGCCGAGCAGGTCGAGGCCGAGGTCGATTGGCAGCGGCGCTTTGATCTGATGCAGCAGCACACGGGCCAGCACATCCTCTCGGCTGCGTCCGTCGCCCACCTCGGTGCCAACACGGTGGGATTTCATCTGGCAGACGACTATGCCACCATCGACCTGGACCAGGCCCCGCTCACGGCTGCAGCACTGGCCGAGGTGGAGGCTCTGGCCAACGACGTCGTCTTTGAGGACCGGCCGGTCGTCGCCCGTTTCGTGCCGGACGAGGAGGTGCCCTCCCTGGCGCTGCGCAAGCCCCTGGCGCACGAGGGTCCGGTCCGTATCGTCGAGATCCCCGGCTTTGACACGTCGGCCTGCGGCGGCACCCACGTCGGGTCCACCGGCGCTGTGGGTCTGATCAAGATCACCCGCAGCGAGCGACGGGGGGACGAGACCCGCGTCGAGTTCCTATGCGGGCGCCGTGCCCTCTATGACTACCAGGCCAAGAACACGCTACTCATGGACCTGGCCCGCGAATACACGGTGGCCCATTGGCAGGTGGGCGAGATGGTCCACCGTCTCGCGGACGAGCTGAAAGAGGTTCGCCGGGCCTTGCGTGTCACACGGGATGCCCTGCTGGATGCCCAGGCCAGCGCGCTCTGGCACGAAGCGGTTCTGATGGAACCGGCGCGCGTGGTCCGTGCCCATCTTCCGGAGGGTAGCCCCGAGGATCTGAAGCACCTGGCCCAGCGCCTGGTGTCTCGTCCTGGCACCGTCGCGCTATTAGCCGCCGGTGGCACTGGTGAGGAAAAAGGCTACTTTGTTTTTGCCCGCTCTGATGACCTGCGCTTTCACATGGGGAACCTGCTGCGACAGGCCTGTGAGGTCGTAGGTGGCGGGGGTGGCGGGCGGCCCGAGTTCGCCCAAGGTGGTGGCCCCGCTGGCGCCCCGGTGGCTGAGGGCCTGGACGTAGCCTTTCAGGCCCTGGTCGAGTCGATTTCGTAGTACTGCACCAGGCGTTTATGGGCCGCTGATACAGCGGCCCGCAATCCATACTGCGCAGCCCGTCTGCCGGAGGCCTGCAAGATGCGGGAAATTGCTCCCAATGTGTTCGTCGAGACCGAATATCACGGTGCCAACGTCGCCTTTATCGTAACCGGCGCCGGCGTCATCCTCGTCGATGCGCCGATGCTGCCCAAGCAGGCCCGTCACTGGCTAAAAGAGATCCAGAAGCGGACGGATGAACCTGTCAGGTATATCATAAACACAGACCACCACCGTGCCCACATCGTGGGCAACCAGCACTTTCCCGGTGCCCACGTGATTGCCCACGAGAACGCCTGGAAAGAGATCCGCAGCTATGGCGACAGTTTCCGGACACGGCTGCTGAACATGTACCGCGATCGAATGCCGGATGCTGTGGCCGAGTGGGAAAAAGATCTGAGGATTGTCAAGCCCCACATCACCTTCACCAGCCGCTCCGTCCTATTTAAGGGGGACAAAGAGATCCATCTGATCGCCGTTGGTGGCCATACGCCTGCCACGTCTGTGGTCTATCTGCCGCGCGAGAGGGTGCTCTTTGCCGGGGACGTCGTGGTTACCAACCGGCCTCCCTTTCTGTCCCAGGGAAACACCAAGGAGTGGCTGGAAGCGCTGACCTACCTGCGCAAGCTGCGCTACGACATCCTCATCCCTGGTCACGGTGAACTGACCGGCAAGGAAGCGACGCAGAAAATGTCCGAGTACCTGCGCATGGTGCGGCGCAGGGTGCGCACCGCCTACCAGTCGGGCCTGTCGAAAGGGGATACGGCGCGTAGCCTCGCGCACCTGGTCCGCTTCTGGCCCATACCCCCTTTCGAGAAACCCAAAGCGGACAGGCGCTTCAAGTCGGGCTTGGGCCGGGTTTGGAACGAGATCCGTACCGAGGAGCTGGCCAAGTCGCGCACCAAGGCCAAGGCGACCGGCAAGGACTGACGCCTATCTGTTTCTGGCCCTTGGCCTGGATCGACATAGTCCAGTCCCCCGGCAAATTTAGTTATGGAAATCCACCTCCCGCTGCTCCACTGAGGGGATATGGTGCTACTTTGCCATCCTCCGGGTCGCCACGTCGAATACTACCGCGGCTGCAAGCACAAGAGCCCTGACCATATACTGGATGGAAATGTCCCAGCCCAGAAGGTTCATACCGTTCGTCAATGACGCCATGACCAACGCCCCTAGGATTGATCCGGTAACCTTGCCAACGCCACCGGCGACGGCTGCTCCACCCACAAAGGCTGCGGCGATGGCATCCAATTCCATGCCTCTTCCGGCGATCGTTGTGGCAGATCGCAACCAGGACGCATACAAGATACCCGCCAAGGCGGTCAGCAGGCCCATCGAACCAAAAACCAGAAAGGTGATCTTTCTGACACTGATTCCGTTAAGCTCAGCCGCTTCTGGATTTCCGCCAACGGCATAGATATGCCTGCCAACTACCGTCCTGGTCGTGATGTAGGAATACGCGAGTACCACCACTATCAGGATGACTGCTGCCCAGGAGAGACCCTGGTATCCCGCCATCACCCAGGTGATGCCGCCGATTACCAGCGACACGAATACCAGCTTGAGGATGAACATGTTCATCGGCAGTACTTCAAAGTCGTAGGCGAGCGTCTTTCTGCGATTGTTGATTTCGTTGGCAATGAATAGAACAATGGCCACTAGGCCGAGGAGCAGCGTTACTTTGTGGACTCCTGGCAGAATCTCAAGGCCGCGAAAGTCGGGGATGAAACCGTTGCCCAGGGCGTTGAAGGTCTCGTTCTCGATGACGATCGTGCCCGTGCTTCTGGTCACGAGCTGCAGCAGTCCCTGGTAAAACAGCCATCCAGCAAGTGTTGCAACAAAGGCAGGGATCCCCATCTGCGCCACCAGGAACGCGGTTACCAGCCCAGCTACGATGCCGAGTGCCAGTACCATCGGTATCGTGGCATAGAGAGGAAGAAGCCAGTATTTCAGGGCGATGGCCGCGACGGCGCCGAGGGCGCCTGCGAGGTAGCCGACCGACAGGTCGATATGACGGATGACAATCACCAGGGTCATTCCGACCGCCAGGACGGCGATATAGCTCGTCGCATTCACCAGATTGCCGATATTCCGCGACGAGATAAAGAGGCCTTTCGTGGTGATGGTGAAGAACACGACGATCATGACAAAGGCGACATACATGCCGTAATCACGGATATTGTGCCGTTGAGCCTTTATTGTATCTTTGAAAGACATGTCGAGCCTCCCCGTCGAGGTCAGCCAACTGCTGCGTTGGCAAAGTCGTCACGGGCGCCAATCATATAGGCCACCACCCGCTCCCGGAACTCATCGAGGTCCCCTACCACCGGACAGTCGTGGACCTTGCGCCCCTGGCGCAGCACCACCAGCCGGTCGCTTACGCCGTAAATATCTTCCAGGCGGTGGCTGATGATAATGATCGAAGCACCCTGCGCTTTGAGCTCCCGCACCAGGTCAAGCACCTGGCTGATGGCTGCCACGCTCAGGGCCGCCGTAGGCTCGTCCATGATAATGACCTTGGAGTCGAAAGCTGTTGCGCGAGCAATAGCCACAGCCTGGCGTTGGCCGCCGGACAGCCTTTCCACCAGCAGGCGCACGGAGGGGATGGCAATCTTGAGACGACTGAGCAGGCGTTGGGCCTCTTGCTCCATGCGGTGGTTGTCCATCACCCCGAGCGGACCGAGCTCTATGCTGACAGCTTCTCGTCCGAGGAACACGTTGCCGGTCACGTCCAGGTTGTTGGCAAGGGCCAGGTCCTGATAGACCATCTCGATGCCCAGCCGGCGCGCATCCAAGGGGTTCGCCATATGCACCTTCTCACCTTCGATGAGGATCTCCCCTTCATCAGGAATGTAGGCCCCACTGAGCACCTTCATTAAGGTGGACTTGCCAGCGGCGTTGTCACCTACCAACCCCAATACTTCATTGTGGCGCAATTCCAGGTCTACCCCGCGCAGGGCTTCAACTGCAGCAAAGTGCTTCTTGATATTCCGCATTTCTACGACGGCTGTGGTTTCTGTCATAGGTTTCACCGTCCTCCCCTTCAGCTGAGACCGGGAAAGGAGTGTTCCCGGACGGCGGTGTCCCGGTGGCCAGCTACCAGGAACGCTGAGCCAGGGTGGCTCGACCGCCAGTTTCGATTGTCAGTGTGCGAATGCCAGAAGGAATGCAGGAATAGTGACGGACTGGGCCATCACTATTCCTGCATCTACAGATCACGATCTCCTACGGCAAGCCAGTAAACTCACTGGCGTCGTAGTAGCCAGAGTCGATCAGGGCCTCTTGGACATTGGTCTGGTCTACAGTGATGACCTCGGACGGCTTGGCGGGGACGTCGGTCACGCCATTGTTGTAGGTCGCGGTCTCCTCTGGGGTGCCACCTGTGAGGTAGGCAACCGCGGCGGCGATGGCGTCGTTGACCAGCGTGCGGACATCCTTCAACACGGTCATCGACTGCTTGCCGTCGATGATGTACTGGACGGAGGGGATCTCGGCGTCCTGGCCGGTGACGACGTAGCTGGTGACGTCGGGGTCGGCGGCAAAGACATCGGCAATGGCGCGTGCCGTGCCGTCGTTGGGGGCCAGGATAAAGACATCGCCCTTGTCGGCAGCAGCGGCCGCCGTCAGGTGGGCCTCAGCCAGGTTCTTGGCCACGTCGAACTGCCACTCGGTGGTCACCTGGCCGATGATCTGGCCCATCTCGTCGCGGGTCAGAGTGGCCTTGTCCTGGAGGGCGACGGCCTGGCTGGAGTTCTTGATGACAAAGGTGCCGTCGGCGATCTTGGGTTGGAGCACGTTCCAGGCGCCCTCGAAGAAGAGGAAGGCGTTGTTGTCGGTGGCGGCGCCAGCGTACAGGTAGAGGGGGTTGCCGGTGCCGGAGGCCTTGTCAACCAGGTACTGGCCCTGCGCTTCGCCAACCGAGATGCTGTCAAAGGTGACATAGTAGTCGACCGCCTCGGTATCGCGGATCAGGCGGTCGTAGGAGATGACCTTGACGCCCGCGTCCCTGGCTTCAGCAGCAGCGGCAGCAGCGGCAGTGGCGTCGTGGGGGCAGATGATGATCACAGCCTTAGTTGGGTTGACAATTGGTTTCCACGGATACGGTTTTCCTCGATGCATCCTCACATTTCAACTGATTTCCTTCATCACCTCCTCTCAGCTAAATGAACACACCTACTGGGTGTGTGATCACGATAACCGCAGAGCGGCGTGCGTGCCATTATATGCGCTGACATGAGCGGTACGGCGCCTCACAAGAGCGTAGATTATGGTGGGAAGAACGGCGGTGAGTGACCTCTTGAAACGGAAATGAGCAAACAGAGATACCGCACCATGTGATTACTCCGATCGAGGATCATGGCGAGCCCCAGCTGGTAAGAGGCTAGGCGTCCCAGGGCAACCCGAGGCCTGCACTGAGCCGGGTGAGATCGGCGCCCGGCTGTGGTGTGATGAGGCATGCTCCTCGTGCCCGAGTCGCGGGCGGCATGCAACCTTGACGCCGCCCGGGCTTTGCCAGAGTAGCACGTCGAAATGGAGAGAATGCAGCAGCCACGGGTTCCTTTCCCAAGGTAGTAATTGCTCCACCATGTTGGGCCGTATCGGGCAAGGGCTACAGGAACAGTATACTCACAATATTCCACCCTGTCAATACCGCGAATCGGCTCGTAGAGAACACACTCCAACAGGCCGCCATCTTGTCTGGGACCTCGGCCAATTCTATCAAAGGCCAGGCATCAGACCGTGCGCCAGTAGACCTCCCGCTCCCGGGCCATCCGTCCCGTATCGATCAGTAATCGGCGCAGCGTAGCATAGTCCTCGTGAGTCCGGGTGATGATCTCGTTCACCTCGCGCTCCTTGTAACGCCGGTCCGGCTCGAATTGCTCCACCAGGTAGCGCAAGATCACCTCTCGTTTCTTCCACTGGCTGGGGATCTGCTTGAGACGGTCGCCCTCCATATAGTCGCGCAGCACCTTGCGATCGTAGGCGTCCAGGTCCAGATCCTCGGCCGTCACCTGCAGGCGCTCCTCCGAGAGGATCGCCTGCGACATTTCGTGCAAGGTCCCGGTCTTGAGCGAGTAGACGTGGTAGTGTTGGTCGGCCCTTGCCTCCACCAGCCCGGCATCCGCCAGCCGCCGCAGGTGATGGGACACCGTTGCCGAGCTTAGCTCGAGGATTGCGGCCAGCTCCTCGACCGAATAGTCCTGCCGGGCCAGCAGGCCAACGATCTGGAGCCGCTTCTCGTCGGCCAGTACCTTAAAGAACTCTAGCAAATAGCCCGTCTGGTCTGCCTTGGCTTCCATGATACACCTCTAATCGTTTAGATTGTCATCGAAGCACTTATACGCAGATTGGCAGGATTGTCAAGCCAGGCTCGTTCTGGGGTAGGAGCGGCACCTGGCGCACGCGGGACAAAAAACGGCGGGCTGCGTTTGCCCGCCGTCTCCGGCCCTGAGCCATCAGGCCAGCTGATCCGAGGGTGAGATGGCCTCTCTGCGGCGCCACCACAGGACCGCCCCTGGCAAGCTGGAGGCGATGATAATCGCCTGCATGGCCAGTGACATGATCAGCACCGATGCGGCAAAGGCGTCGGGCTGGCTGCCACCCAACTGGGCAAGCTCGACGTAGAGGACGACAAAAACACCCTGGTTCCAGCCCAGGCCCGAGGCAATCGAGGGCAGGAACGGGGCAAAGGCCGTCAAGGGCGTCAAGACAAAGACCCATGCCAGGGGCACATCGGTGCCCGCAGCGACGGCAGCCAGGTAGTTCACCACACAGGTGGCGAGCACGGTCAGCAGTTGGATGGCCAGGGCCGCGAGGAGTGCTCGGCCATGGGTCCGGTAGACCTGAACCGAGTCGGACACCCGCTGGTACAGGGGCAGGAACCGTTCTAGCGGACCCAGCCGAAAGACCCGCTCCACCAGCCGGCGCAGGCGCTGGCTCATCAGCACGGCGAATGCCAGGCCGTAAACCACGAGGACCACCCCCAGCGTCGTGAGCAGCCAGCCCAGGTCAGGGCGCTCCAGCAGGACGACAGCAGAGGCCAAGCCCAGGACAGCCGCCAGGAGAAAGCCCGCCAGCCCAACGAGCCGGTCCACCAGCACCGAGACAGCGACAGGGGCCGCCTGGCCCTCTGTGTGGCGGGCCAGGTCCCAGCCCCTGGCGATGTCACCCCCGACCATGCTCAATGGCAGCAGGGCGAAAAAGAGACCTACCAGGTTGTGCCGGTAGAGGTTGGCATAGGGGACCCGTACCCCAAGGGTCTGCAGCAGGAGCTGCCACTTCAGGACGTTGAAGCCGATGGCCACAAAGTAGACAGCCATGCCCAGGAACCAGGGCCAGAGCTGCATCTCGTCCAGCACCGTGCTCCAGTCCACGTTCCGGATGGTGGGCCGGGTAAAGATATAGGCGATCAGCCCCAGGCTGATCGCTATCTTGAGCACGTTCAACAGCTTTTCTTTCAACGGGCCGTCCTGTGCGGGCTGACTTCTTGCTGCTCCATGCCCTTGCCGGGATCCTTGGTCGTCCAGGCCATGTCCCAGACCACATGTTTTTTCTTCCTGACGCGGTAGTCCCAGGCCCCGAGTATGCGCGAATACGCCTCCAGGGTGGCCAGCACACCCAGCGTCGTCACGAGCTGTATGGCGCCCCAGACCTCTTCCAGGGCAATGCGCAGCACGCGGGTGTTCTGCAGGCTAGACACCCGGTAGCCGTACTTGTCCTTCAGATAGAGATGACCAGCATAGTTCCGCCGCCGCTGCGTAACAAAGTCGTGTACCGTCTCGGGACCCATGCTATAGACCACGGCATCGGGGGCATAGCGGACCTGCATCCCCCGGCGGATGATGAATGCCTCGACGAACGCTTCGTCCATGGCCACGTCCGCCGGCAACTGGTCAAAGACCTTGCGAAAGGCGATCAGCTCACCCAGGCGTGGGATCTCCAGGCAGAGCTGGTGTTCCATCTGGAGCCGCAGGTGAGAGAGAAGGCCTACGATGTGGTCCGGGGTGTTGACTGCTACTTTCTGAGCACCGGTCATGCCCACAGCGGGGTCGCGGAACATCGTCACCATGTTCTCGATGGTGTCCTCGCGCGGGAGCGTGTCGCCACTCTCCAGGACGCAGATCTTTGCCTGGGCATGTTTCAGAAAGAGATTGATGGCTGAAGTCTTGCCCTCTCGCTGCTGCTGGACGTGGAGCTGGATGCGCGGATCCTTGGCCATGTACCCGCGCACGATCTCTTCGGTCTGGTCTGTGCAGCCGGAGGCTACGACAATGATCTCGGAGATCTCGACCTCGTACAGGCGCTGATCCAAGATGGCCTGCAACAGCCGGCCGATATTCGCCTCCTCGTTATAAGCCGTGATCCCGACGCTACACTTGAGCTTGGATTCGTTCATACCGATCCCACCACTGTTCGCCAGGCCATGCGCATGGTGCGTGGCAGGCGCAACCAGGTTTCCTTTCTGGCCATCGTGCGCGCTATGCGCTTGGGGCGCAGGTAGAAGCGACGGTAGGCCTCCTTCCACTTGCGTTCCACCAACTCGGCCGGCATACCCGGCATCTCGAAGCGCGCCTTGCCTTCGAAAAAGACGAAATCGTCCCACGTGTCGGCCAGGATGCGCCCCTGGGCCTTCACCGTCTCGTACATCTGGGTCCCAGGGAAGGGGGTAGCGATGGAAAAGTTCGCCACGACTGGGTCCAATTCACAGGCAAAGCGGATCGTGTCGTCCATCGTCTCTTCTGTCTCGCCGGGCATCCCGATGATAAAGAAGCCGATGGTTTCCATGCCCACGGTTCGCGCTGCGCTGAACGCAGATCGCACCTGGTCGAGGGTCAGGTGTTTGTCCACGACGGTGTCGAGGATGGCCTGGTTGCCGCTTTCCACACCAAACGCCGTGCGGATGCAGCCTGCGCGTTTCATGGCACCCAGGACCTCCTCGTCGGCCAGATTGGCGCGGATGCCATTGATCATGATCCATGGCACGTGGTTCAGATGCTCCTGCGCCAGCCTGTCACAGATGTCCAGCACCCGCTTGCGATCGATGTTGAAGGAATCGTCCAGAACGCCGATCTCCGCTGCCCCCACTTCTTGCACCAACCAGCGCCACTCGGCGATCACGCTCTCGACCGATCGTGCCCGCCAGCGCCTGGGTCCAATCTGTGAGCAATAGGAGCAGCGGTAGGGGCAGCCCCGTGAGGTCAAGATCGGCAGGCTGAGACCCTTGACCTGGTCGACGGTGGGCTGGAGGTTCGTATACCGCTCCAGTTTGAACAGGCGCCATGCCGGCAGGGGCAGTTCGTTCAGCTCCTGAACCGGAATCGGGCTGCGATCCGGCGTGCTGACCACCTCTCCGTCGCCAGTGTGGTAGGTGAT
>JAMJFU010000135.1:0-255 GCA_023544525.1 Anaerolineae bacterium
GAGGATCTCGGCCAGGTCGTCGACGGCACACAGCCCTCCGAAGGAGAAGAGGGTCTCGTACTCGGGTCCCTCGACGGTGAGGCCAGCGTGGCGGCCGTCGGGCACCGTGGTCACCTTGCCGCAGGCAAAGAAACAGCGGTAGCAGGCCTTGGACCTGGGCTTGAAGTGGTCCACCAGTCGCTCAGCGCTGATGTCCTTCCAATGCGGTACCGTGCCTGCGGACCAATAGTAGCTGGGGAAACTGCCTGCGGTGTT
>JAMJFU010000135.1:265-9616 GCA_023544525.1 Anaerolineae bacterium
GTCATAGACGGCGCACTCGGCCCGGCCGTGAAAGACGATGCCCTTCAGCCGCTTAGAGCCCATGAGCGCGCCCAGGCCAGTCCGGCCGGCCTGGCGGCCGTGGTCGTTGGCCACGATGGCAAAGGGCACCAGGTTCTCGCCGGCCGGCCCGATGACGATGGCCTTGGCGCCGCGCACCGCAACGGCAGCTTCCAGGGCGTCTTCCGCCTCGTAGGCATCCAGGCCCCAGTAGGGCGTCGCGTCGTGAAAGAGGACACCCTCGTCGCTGATCTCCAGAAACACAGGCTCGTCGGCGGCGCCCTGAAAGATCATGGCATCGTAGCCGGTCGCCTTGATCTTGGGCGCCACGTGGCCGCCCGAGTAGGATTCACTAAAGATCCCGGTCTGTGGCGCCTTGGCATACAATCCGAAACGGCTGGCCGGTGCCAGCACGCTGCCGGTAGCCGGACCGGTGGTGAGGATCAGCGGGTTTTCAGGTGCGAGGGGATCAACGCCGGTCGGGACGTTGTCCAGGAGCAGTTGTGAGGCGAGTCCTTTTCCACCTAGATGGCGGCTCAAGACCTCGTCGGGAATGGGCTCTGCGGTCCAGGTACGCGCTGACAGGTCCACCCGCAGCAGCCGGTTGTAGAATCCATGCATCGTCAGCTCCTTTTGGCAGTGATGGGGGCATGTCGCCGGTAGCTACTCACCGGCACCAAGCCATGCCCAACAGAAGGCCCAAGAGTCGATCAAACCCTTCTTTCAGGTCAAGGATGATGCGCTATTGGTCTTTGGTTCACGGTCGTTCTGTCTCGGTGTGCAACGACGCTACACTGGTCTTCAGAAGCGGGCGAGCGTAATATGGCGGGCAAGCGAATCGCTCTTAAGGTGAGAAGCTGCGGCTGTTGTCTCGCATTGCCGGGTGCAATTATACCATCGTCGGTGAGCCCTGTCAACCCTCGAATCAGTTTGCCATAAGCTGGCTCGCCACAAGGACGAGTCGTCATGGCGAACAGAATGGGCCAGGAGCTGCGAGACGTTTCTGGCTGCAAAGCGTACTCAGACTTGGGTGTGGGTGCGGCACGGGGTGTGCCGCATCCATGGGAAAGGAGCTCAAGCAGCCCTACACCTCGTTGGGCTCACAGGCTAGAGGCGCACACGGGACCAGGCACCCGGCAGCCGCGTTACGGCTGGCGCGGGCGAGAGCCAGACAGGAGGGATGCTGGTTCGGGGACTAGCCGAGCCGGTGGCAGGCCGCGCGATGGCCTTCACCCACGGTGACAAAGACGGGCTCCTCCTCGTCGCAGATGGGGCCTATGCGGGCAAAACAGCGGGTGTGAAAGCGGCAGCCTGAGGGGGGGTCGAGGGGGCTGGGCACGCTGCCCTCCAGGATGATCCGCTCCCGGCGGGCGTCTCGGTCTACCACGGGCACGGCGGCCATCAGCGCCTGGGTATAGGGATGCGCCGGCTGGCCAAAGACCTCCAGCGTCGGCCCCTCTTCCACGATTTTACCCAGGTACATGATCGCCACCCTGTCGCTGACATAGTGGACCACGCTCAGGTCGTGGGCGATGAACAGGTAGGTCAGGTCGAACTCCTCCTGCAGCTCGGCCAGCAGGTTGATCACCTGCGCCTGGATCGACACATCCAGGGCCGAGACCGGCTCGTCGCAGACGATGAACTTGGGGCGCATGGCCAATGCCCGGGCGATGCCGATGCGCTGCCGCTGGCCGCCACTGAACTGGTGCGGGTAGGCGTCCATGCGCTGCTCGGGAATGCCCACCCGCTGCAGCAACTGGGCCACCTCCGCCTCAATGGCCAGGGGGTCGCGCATCCCCCGGTTCCTCAGCGGCACCGACACGATCTGCCGCACGGTCTTGCGTGGGTTCAGCGATGAGTAGGGGTTCTGAAAGATGATCTGGGTCATCTGGTAGAAGGTGAGGGGATTCCATATCGGCTTCTCGGGTGCTGGCTTGGCGTCGTCAAAGACCATCGCCTCTGGCATGACCTCCCCCGCGTCCAGGGGCCGGCCCCGAAACAGCACCTGCCCGGCCGTAGGCTCGTAGAGGCGCGTCAGCACCCGGCCCAGCGTGGTCTTCCCGCAGCCGGATTCCCCGACCAGCCCCACCGTCTCGCCGGGATAGATGTGCAGGTCCACGCCGTCCACCGCCTGGACCCACTGGTCTTTCTGTCGCGCAAGGAGCTTGGCCAGCAGGCTGCGGCGGATGTGAAAGTATTTCTTGATCCCTCGCGCTTCGACCAACGGTTGTCCAGGCACCAAACCCTCCCTTTTGCTCCCCGCGTCGCACCCCACGCTGGATCCCCCAGCTCGCTGGGGCTCGGCTGCCAACCCGTGGCTCTCCCCCTTTACCGGCAGCCACCCTGTCGAGACAACCACCCCGAGCAAGCTCGGGACCCCACACCTAGTATAGCAAGCACCGCACCCACCGCCCGTTCGGCATCGGCCTGAGCGGCACCGTGTCCACCGTAGTGCACTGCGTCGTCACCTCGGCACACCGCGGCGCAAACGGGCAACCTCGCGGCAACGCAGCCAGGTCCGGCACCAGCCCGGGAATGGGCAGGATCTTTTCCTGTCGCGCGCCGATCTTGGGCAAGCAGCGCAGCAGCCCTTGGGTGTACGGGTGCAGCGGCTCGTCGATCACCAGGCCGATCGCCCCCTGCTCCATCAGTTGCCCAGCGTACATCACCACGATATTCTCGCAAAATTCGGCCACCAGCCCCAGGTTGTGCGTCACCACCACGATAGCGGTGCCGTGCTCGCGGTTGATCTTGTCCAGGAGGGCCATGATCTGCGCCTGGATGGTCACGTCCAGCGCCGTCGTCGGCTCGTCGGCCAGCAGGACCTGCGGCTCGCAGGCCAGGGCGATGGCGATCAGGACCCGCTGCTGCATCCCCCCGCTGAACTGGTGCGGATACCGGCGCGCATTCTGCGCGGGGGCCGGGATGCCCACATCCGCCATCGCCTGCAGGACGCGCTCCTGCTCCATCGTCCGTCGCCCCGTGCCCAGGAGCCGTGCAAGCCGGCCGTTATCCTGGAGGCCGATCTTGTGGATCCGCAGCGATTCCCGGATCTGGTCCCCCACCCGGAAGGCAGGGTTGAGCGTCGTCATGGGATCCTGGAAGATCATGGCCATGTCCTTGCCCCGCATCGCGCGCAGTTCACGGTTCGACTTTCTGCCCAGGTTCTCGCCCCGGAACCGGACCTCGCCCTGGACGATCTCGCCCGGTGGCGGCACCAACCGCAAAATGGAGAGCAGGGTGACGCTCTTACCTGAGCCCGATTCGCCCACGATCCCCAGTTTCTCGCCCCGGTGCAGCCGGAAGCTGAGGCCGTCCACAGCGCGCACCAGGCCGCGCCGGGTGGGAAAGACCGTCGTCAGGTCTTCTAGCTCCAGCAGCACAGATTCCTCTCCCACAGCAAGAACCTCCCTACTCAACCTTCAACCTGGGATCGAGGATGTCTCGCAGCCCCTCGCCAAAGAGGTTGATGGACAGGACCAGGATCAGGATGGCGATGCCTGGAAGAGTCGACATCCACCAGGAGGTGAGCATATAGTCGCGGCCGGAAGCCACCATTGACCCCCAGGCCGGTGTGGGTGGCTGGATGCCCAGGCCCAGGAAGCTCAAACTGGCTTCCATGATGATCATAAAGCCCATGCGCAGCGTACCCAGGACAAAGACCGACTGGATGATGTTGGGCAGGATCTCGCTGGCAATGATAGCCGGGTGCGACTGGCCCACCACCTTGGCCGCCTCCACGTACTCCTTCGGCTTCTCGGCCAGCATCTCGCCGCGCACCAGTCGAAAGAACTCGACCCAGCCTTTGAACGTCAACGCCAGGATCAGGTTCCAGAATCCCGGCCCCAGGAAGGCCATCATGCCGATGGCAAAGATGAGGAAGGGGAACGCCAGGAGCAGGTCCGCGAAACGCGACAGGGCCTGGTCCAGGAAACCACGGTAGTAGCCGGCCAGCGCCCCCAGGGCGGTGCCGACGGCGACCGAGATGCCCACCGACAGGAGCCCGACCAGCAGCGAGACGCGGGCCCCGACGATGATGCGGCTCAGCAGGTCGCGGCCCTGGTCGTCCGTCCCCAGCAGGTAGCTCAGATCCCCCCCCTCCTGCCACGCGGGTGGTATGAGGCGCAGCCGTAGGTCGCTCAGGGTGGCATCGTGCGGGACGATCTGCTCGGCAAAGATGGCGGCGAGGATGTACAGCACAACCACGATCCCGCCCAGCAGAGCCAGGGGCCGGCTGCGCAGTTGGATCCAAAAATCACCGAGGTTGCCCCTGAGCAGCCGGAGCCGGATGCGCCACACGTAGGCCATGCGGGCGATGGCATTCTGTGCTGTTGTCGTTGCGTCCATCCTCTTCCTCCGCCAATCTCTAGCTATAGCTCGATCTTGGGGTCGAGGTAGGTATACAAGACGTCGACGACCAGGTTAGCGAGCACAAAGGTGAAGGCATAGACCATGACCGAACCTTGTACCAGCGGAAAGTCTCGCTCAAAGATGGCCTTGACCACCATGCGACCCAATCCGGGCCAGCTAAAGACCGTTTCCACGATCATGTTGCCGCCCAACAGCGTGCCGATCTGCAGGCCCACCACAGTTACGGTGGGGATCAGGGCGTTGCGCAGGGCGTGTTTCATCACCACCAGGAATTCGACCTGGCCTTTGGCCCGGGCCAGGGTGATGTAGTCCTGGCGCAGGATCTCGACCATGCTTGACCGCAGCACGCGGGCGACGATGGCCGCGACGGCCGCCCCCAGGCTGACCGAGGGCAGGACCAGGTGTTTCAGGCTACTGACCAGCGCTGGTCCGTTGCGCGTCAATATGCTATCGAGAACATAGAAGCCGGTCACGTACTCCAGGCTCACGCCAAAGGTGAGACGGCCCTGGACAGGCAGCCAGTGCAGGCGCACCGAAAAGAGAAGGATGAGGATGATGCCTAACCAGAAAGCCGGCATAGAGACGCCCAGAAAGGCGCCAGCCATGCTGAACTGGTCCAGCAGCGAACGCTGCCGCACGGCAGATACGATGCCGATGGGGATGGCGAGAAGGAGGGCAAAGAACAGGGCGCCTGCCGCCAACTCGATGGTTGCCGGAAGCCGCTGGGCGATCAGCTCACTGACCGGCCGCTTCTGGGTGTAGGAGTAGCCCAGGTCGCCACGCACTGCATCCTTGAGGAATAGCCACAGCTGGACGTGCAGCGGCTCGTCGAGATGGAATTCACTGCGCAGCCGCTCCATCTCGCCGACCCCCACGGCCCCGCCCTGTCCCATCATGATGTCGACTGGGTCGCCCGGGGTCAGCCGCATGAAGAGAAAGACCACGACGGCCACCCCGAACATAATGGGCACGGTGATCAGCATCCGCTCGATGACCTTGACGGCTCTCACCGCTCCTCCCCTCCTAAACTGCGCAAATGGGATTCGGGGACTCGGGATCCGAGGCTGGTGCCAAGCGCAGCCCGGATCCCGAGTCGCGAATAGACAAGTGGTCCGCCTACGGCGCGATGCACACGTCGTGCAGGTTAATCCGGCTGTCGGACGCCGGTGTCCAGTTCAGGATGTCGGCGCGGGCGGCCTCCGCCTCTTCGGGCAGGACCAAGAACACGGCCGGCGCCTCGTCGTACACGAGCTGCTGCGCCTCGTCATAGAGCGCCTGCCGCTCGTCGGTGGCGACCGTGATCTCACCCAGCTTGATCAGCTCGTTGACCCGCTCGTTGTTGTACCCGGAAAAGTTGCCGCGGCCGTAGGGCTCGCCCTCGACAAAGCCATGCCACTTGGCCTCGAAGTGACCGACCGGGTCAAAGGCCGAGTCGCCCCAGTCGTCGAGGTAGGCCTGGCGCTCGCCAGCCTGGAGCATCGGCTTGACGACGCTGTACTCCCAGAATCGCACCCCGGCGTCGATGCCGATGGCCCGGAACTGGCCAGCCACCGCCTCAGCCAACGGCCGGAAGTCTTCCAGCGTGTCGATGGTGAACGAAAACGGCTGGCCGTCCTTGTCCAGCGTGCCATCGCCGTCCGAGTCGGTCCAGCCGGCGTCGGCCAGGAGGGCCAGGGCCTGGTCGGGATCATAGGCGTAGGGCTCCAGGCTCTTGTTGACATAGTTGTTGTAGGGCGACAGGGTGCCGGGCAGGGCCACGGCGCGGCCGCCGTAGATGGCCTCGATGATCAGCTCCTTGTCCACGGCATAGTTCATCGCCTGGCGGACCAGCACGTCGTCAAATGGCGCCATGTTGACGTTCATCTCCATCCACTTGGGCTGGGTGCCAGCTGCGCCCTTGACCTGGACGCCCGGCGTCTGGGCCAGCGTATCCACCAGTTCTGCCGGTACACCCTGGATGATGTCCACTTCCCCAGCCAGCAGGGCCGCCACCCGGGTCGACGCCTCGGGGATGACTTTGAACACCGCCTGCCGGACACAGGCCGGACCCACCGGCTCCAGATCGGGCGCGCCCCCGGAATAGTCGTCGAACCGCTCCATCACGATCTCGTCCAGGCCCGTGGCCGAGACGAACTTGAAGGGACCCGTACCGATGGGCTGGGCCACGAATCCTTCGGTGCCCACCTCCTCCAGGTAGTGCTTGGGCACGATCTGCTGGTGGACCAGCATTTGCATCGCCACCGGCCACGCGGCGCTAAAGTGCATGACCACGGTGTAATCGCCTGTCTTCTCGATCGATTCCAGGGGAGCGATCAGGCCCTTGCGCGGCGAGGTGTGCGCCTCGGGATACTCGATCATGTTCTCCAAAATGATCCGCTCGAAGGTGAACACCACGTCGTCGGCGGTCATCTCGACCCCGTCGTGGAACAGGACTCCCTCACGCAGCTTGACCTCCAGCGTGACGTCGTCCAGCCAGTTGATCTCCTCGGCCAGCTCTAGGTGCACGCCACTGGTGCTGTCGCGGGTGACCAGGCCGTCGAACATGTTGCGAACCACCGTCTCGGACTGGCGATTGCGGTGGTCGGCCGGATCGAGGGTGTCCGGTGCGGCCGACAGGCCGACGATGATTACGTCGCGCCCGGGCGGGGCAGTGGGCGTGACCACCTTCTCGACCTCGACTTGCTCGGTGACTACCTTGGTCACTTCCTTCTCGACCACCTCAGGGGTGCCCGCCACGATAACCGTCTCCTTAACCACCTGCGGCTCGGGTGTGGGGCCGCAGGCAGCCAGAAGAGCCAATAGTGTGATAAGCGACACACATGCCAGCAGAGTCTTTTTGGTAGCCAACATCCTTTTCCTCCTTTTCGGTTCTCACATCGACGGTGACTCGAGACTCAGAACGCCCTATGCAGCGATAGCCTCACCTCCTCCTAGGCTGTCGGAGTGACCCGTTCGTATAGCGCCCGTCTCTGGCACAAAAGCGCCTGCTACGAGCCCGGAAAGGCATCTCCGACAAGATGCTAGAATCTGTGGTTTGGTGCAATTCGCGATCCGTCTGCGCTCTGCACCTCTTCTGGGAGACCCTCAGCGGGAAACCGAGGGCCGGCCTCTTCCCCGCCGTGGCAGGGGTAGACTCTGACCATCAATGCCTGACAGAGATCTGCCAGGTACTCTCACTACCGCGCCGCTACTTGCCGTCTCATCTATCCCTCGTGAAGCTGCGATGGCTCGACTACCTGTCGGACGTCTCTTCCTACCATCCACTCACCGATCTTGGGGAAGCCTGCGGGGTTGCAAGTCGATAACCGGTTCTGCTGGCATCACTATGCTACAATTCTATCACAGATATTCCAGGGGTGCAAGTTATAACCTCGACGGATGAAATTTCCGGCACGTATGTTGACAACGGAAATGATATCTGCTATACTGTCTTTGGGAGGGTTGGATCATGGAGGACACGGGAGTGCTACTCCACATCAAGAAAATGCTACCGTCGTTGCCCGAGCAAGAACGCAAAGTTGGCGAATATCTCCTCCAGCAGCCTCACGAAGCGGTGAACCTCACGATTTCCTCGTTGGCCAAGCTTTCAAAGGTGAGTAACACCAGCGTGTCTCGTTTCTGCCGGCGCATGGGCTTTGACGGCTATCGCCAGATCAAGATCGCCCTGGCCCGGGAATGGGGCACACCATCCACGCTGGTCTATGTGGAGCCCCTGCCCGACGATACCCTGACCAGTGTTGCGCAGAGGATCTTTGGCGCTAACATCCAGGCCCTACACGACATCCAACGGTCTCTCGATCTAGACCTCCTCGAACAGGTGGTGGAGGCCATCATGGGTGCCCGGCGGGTGGATCTCTATTCCGCCGGCGGCGCCGGCATCGCCGCCCGCGAGTTGCATTTCAAGTGCATGCACCTCGGCATCAACGCCAATGCCTTCCTGGACTCGCAGATGCAGGTCATGTCTGCCGCCTCCCTTACCTCGGAGGATGTGGGCATCGGCATCTCGCACACCGGCATGCAGAGCCAGGTGGCCGAGGCGCTCGGCCTGGCCCGCCAGGGCGGTGCGGCCACTGTGGCGATCACCAGCTATCCCGGCACGCCCGTGGCCAAAGCGGCCGGCGCCGTACTCTCTACGGCCACATTGGCAGCGGCCATCACCTACGATTCACCCACGGTACGCAATGCACAGTTGGCCATCGTCGACGTGATCTACGAAGCCATGCTGCTAAAAGGGGCGGAGCTGGCTCGAGAGAAAATGGCACGGGTGGCGAAAGCCATCGCGGAACACACTCCTGGTCCGGGCAGCCGATCCTGACTCCCCCCTGACGCGGGAAGAAGCCAATGCCTGAATACACCATGCTCACGCTACAAGGCGACCCCTTTACCATGGGCCAGCAACACGGCCAGCAGGTCCTTCACCTCCGGCCCCAGATTGCCGAGGCCGTCGCCGCGCGTTTCCGCCAGCTCGACGAAGATGGCCCCGATCCCCGGTTTGAGGCGTTGGTGCAGGATACCCGAACCCTGTTGGAGGAGATCGACGCGCCTCTGCTGGCCATGATCCGCGGGCAGGCCCAGGCCCTGGCCTTCGAGTTCGACGTGCTGCTCCGCTACAACCTCATCGCCTTCCTGCGCGATGATCTGCTGGTCCGAAGGATCGACGCCCTGGCTACCGAAGGCTGCACCACCTGGGCCGCGTCGGGATCGGCCACCGTTGGAGGCGAGCCGGTGTTGGCCAAGAACCGCGACTACCGTGCCGACCACCTGCCCCTGCAGACCGTCGTCTCTGCCACGCCCGGCAGCGGCTACCCCTACCTCTACGTCAGCAGCGCCGGCAGCCCCGGTGTCTTTTCCGCCGGCATGAACCAGGCCGGCCTGGCCGTGGCCGACACCCATGTCTATTCTACCGATCTGGGTCCCGGCCTGCCCTCCTATGCGCTCATGATGCACGTCCTCGAAGGCCAC
>JAMJFU010000135.1:9626-9977 GCA_023544525.1 Anaerolineae bacterium
ACGACAGGGTCTCCTCGGCGCTCGATTACCTCCGTGCCGCGCCTCGCCTGGGACGCAACAACCTGATCCTGGCCGACGCGACAGGCCACCTGGCCGTTCTGGAGGGCGGTCACAGCCGCTGTGGCCTGTTTGGAAGCCACGACGGTGCATTGGTGAACACCAACCACTTTGCCAGCGAGCAGATGCGGGGCTATTACGCGGCGGTGGATCCGCCCCAGGCCCGGGGCCGCTCGACCGGCCGCTACGAGACAGTGTGCCGGGCCCTGGCTGGTGCCCATGGCCTGATCGACGTGGCGTTCGCCCAAGGGTTGGCGGCCACCCACGACGGTCCCCTGGGTTCCATCTGCTGCC
>JAMJFU010000136.1:0-4833 GCA_023544525.1 Anaerolineae bacterium
CCAACCCAGGGCCGCATTCACCAGCCCGGCCACGTGGCCCGGGCCGACTTTGCCCTTGGCGATGAACTTGCAGATGCCCAGCGGGTTATAGACCGAGAAATAGTCCTGAAAGTCGGCGGCGATCTTCCCAGAGCCTGTGCTGTCGTGGCGGTCATGGTTTTCCGGCGTGTACCAACCCTCCCAGGCCACGCCATAGCCCAGCCAGTAGGAGATCGATTCCAGATGGCAGGCGCCGCGCACCGCGGTGGCATAGCTGGCCGCCATGGACACAAAGGCCCGCGGGTCGTGGTAGGGCAGGTCCATGCCTTTGACGTGGTTGGCAAAGGCCTGTGCTTCCGGCCCGATGCGCTCGGCCGCTGCGCGCGTGCCATCGGCCAGCAGCTTGCCGATCCCCTCCCGCCTGGCGATGCCGTGGATGGCGTCTATCATCGCCCCGGCGTCGCCCCACACGAGGTCCAGGCCGCCCGTCTCCTTCTGGGAGATCAGGCCTTTTTCGTAGGCCTCCATGGCAAAGGCGATGGCCGACGAGGTACTGATGGTGTCCAGGCCATAGCGGTTGCACAGGTCGTTCATCCGGCTGATGGCGTTGAGGTCGTCGCACAGGCAATTGCCGCCAAAGCCGGCCAGGGTCTCGTACTCGGGTCCATGGCCGCGGACGCCGGCATAGGGCCCGTCCTCGATGCTCACGTTTTTGCCGCAGCCGATGGGACAGGCAAAGCAGTGGGTGTGCCGCTCAAAGATCGTCTCGGCAATGCGCTGCCCCGAGATGCGGGCGGCTTCCTCCTGCCAGCTGCCCAGGGTCCAGTTCTTGAGGGGTAGATCGCCCGTTGCCTCGGTAGCGGGCACCCCACCGGCTGTGCCGAGCTGGGACATGCCTACAGAGTTCTCCTTGATAAAGGCATTGATCTCCTTGACAAAGTCACGGAAGGCCTTCATGTCGGGATAATTGGGACGGTCGCTGCCGCGCACCACGATGGCTTTCAGGTTCTTGGAGCCCATCAGCGCGCCCATGCCCCCGCGCCCGGCGGTGCGGGCATGGTCCTGCCCACCCTGCATGACGCTCGCCATGCGCACCAGGTTCTCGCCCGCTGGCCCGATGCAGGCGACTTGGGCTTTCGGGTCGGTCTCTTCCCGCAGTTTCTCAAAGGCGGCAAAGTGGTCCAGTCCCCACAGGTGCGGGGCGGGCCGTACCTCGGCCTGCCCGTCGTGGACCCACAGATAGACAGGCTCTTTAGCCCGTCCCGTGACGATCAGCCCATCGAAGCCGGCAAAGCGCAACTCTGCGCCCCAATGGCCGCCCATGTTGGCCTCGTTCCAGATGCCGGTCAGCGGCGAGCGCCCACACCAGGAACTGCGGCAGCCGGTGGGCGAAAAGGTGCCGGTCAGCAGGCCGTTGAAGGCCAGGAGCGGGCTCCTGGCGTCAAGGGGATCCAGGCTGGGATCCATCTCTTCGTAGTAGATCTTGGCCGCCAGGCCACTGCCCAGCAGATACTGGCGCACGTCGGCGTCCGAGAGCGGCTCGCTCCTGTGCTGGGCTTGGGTCAGATCTACACGGAGAATACGGCCGGCATAGACATTGGCCATTGTTTCGCCTCCATCTGTCGGATCAAGTTCGCATCGGTCGTCCGCGGAGAATTATACCTGAAAACCGGGCCCGTGTCTAGCAAAGGTGGTGGCGCGGGTAAGAAAAGGGCCTCCGGGCAGAGCCATGCTGCTCTGCCCGGAGGCCGACGTGCGCTGCCCCGGCCTGGGCCGGCTGGCAGCAAAACGTCACGGTTGTGCGTGGCTGCGCGCGGGTTTGGCCATATTCGCTGCGACATCCTCGGGCAGGCTGGCCCCGGACCAGGACTTGACCTTGACGAGCTGGCGCTTGCTGATCTGTGCCTCGCGCAGGTCACATAGGTCAAGGGTTGCCCCGTCCAGTCTGGCACGATAGAGTCGCGCCTGCCGGAGGTCCGCCTTGGACAGGTTGATCTCTCTCATCCCGGCCCCTCGCAGGTCGGCGCCGACCAGCACGGCGCCCTGCAGGTCGGTGCCAAAGGAGAGGTTGGCCTTGCGCAGGTTGGCCCCGGACAGGTCTGCCCCTCGCAGGTCACTTCCGCCCAAGTCCGCCCGGCGCAGGTTGGCTTCCCGCAGGTCCGCACCCCGTAGGTTGGCCAGGAAAAAGTCGACGCCACGCAGGTTCGTACCGCGGAGGCTGGCCTCTGCCAGGTTGGCATCGCCAAGCTTGGCCCAGCGCAGGTCAGCCCCGTCCAACCGGGCCTGCCTCAGGTCCGCATCGTGCAGATTGGCACCGTGCAGGTCCGCTCTGCTCAGATCGGTGCCCCGCAAGTCGGCCTGGCGCAGGTCTGCGTCATGCAGGTCGGCCCCACGCAGATCGGCTTCGCGCAGGTCCAGACCGCGCAAGTCAGCGCCAGCCGCATACCCACCTTCCAGGATCGCTGCTGGGGTCTGCGCGTCCAGATCCGTGGGCAGGACCGTATCCTCGAGGCTGGCCGCTAGCTCGATCTGCTGCCGGCTGACCAGGGCACCCGTCAGAAAGGCACCGTCGAGGCAGGCCGCCTTCAGCTCGGCGCTGCGCAGGTCGGCTTCGGTCAGGTCTGCCCCCTCGAGATCGGCCCCGCTCAAGTCCGCGCCGTGCAGGTTTGCCTTGGTCAGGTTTGCCCAGCGCAAGACGGCGTCGCGGAGATCCACCGCCTGCAGGCTGGCACCCTCCAGGTTCGCTCCAGTAAAATTCCGATCGCCGGCTCGATACCGGCTAATCAGGTCACCGGCCTTCATTCGTCTCATCTATGTGCTCCATCTCCATTCCGTCTTTTCTATTTGCCCGAGGGACAACACAAAAGCCGATCGCCCTCCTGCGGGATGCAGGATGACACGAACGGCTCACTCACAACCCATATGTGATCTCACCATCCGCACCGGCCTGGACGGCTACCTGAAGCATGAACAATCGCCTCATGGTATACACATTATACCACACAATCGCCAAAGCATCAAGCGCTATTAAAATGTATGAAATGAATAGATGTGATGGCTGCTGTCTGCCAGATCCTGCCCGGCAAGGGTGGGGCTAGGGTCCGCGTTTCTCCTGAAAGACCTGGGGGTCCAGCAGACCCACAAAAGGAAGGCTGCGGTAGCGCTCCCTGTAGTCCAGTCCATAGCCGACGACAAAGCGTGGCGGCAGGTCAAAGCCGGTGTACTTCAGAGGGATGTCTACGAGTCGACGCTGAGGTTTGTCAAAGAGAACGCAGACCTCCAGGCTGGCCGGCTGGCGCGCGCGCAGGGTGCGCAGCAGGTAGTTCAGTGTCAGCCCGGTGTCGATGACATCCTCGACGAACAGCACGTGACGCCCGGCCAGCGGGGCCTCCAGATCCTTCTCCAGCCGGACCAGCCCTTGTTCCCGCGCCTGGGCCGAGTAGCTCGACACGGCCATGAAATCCACCTCAGCCGGGATGGTGATAGCCCGCAGGAGGTCGGCCATGAAAAAGAGCACACCCTTAAGAACGCCTACGAACAACGGGTTGAGGCCCTCATAGTCGTGTGAGATATCCTGGGCCATGGCCTGCACACGCTGCTGGATGGCGCCGGCCGGAAGTAGGATCTCGCGCACGCCGGCAGCCAGCTTACCGTAGGCCCGGAGCGGATCTTGCTTTGAAGCCTCTTCTGCCATCGGTTTACTCTCCTGGCCTCTGGGCCTCTGTGCCCACGATGCGGCCTGCTTCCCGGTCATCGCCGTATTTGGTCAGTAGGTCACGCACGTCCTGCCGCCGGAGAAGCTTCACCTGGATGTCCGGATATAGCTCGCGCATGCGGCGCAGCTTGCGGTTCTTGCCTGTCACCAGCCTGGGCCGGACAGTAGTCAACTCGACGTACAGGTCTTGATCTGGCAGGTAGAAATCGGGGGAAAAAGCTTCGACCACGCGGCCCTCCTCATCCCACTCGAGCGGAAAGGTACGTGGCTCGTACTGCCAGGAGATGCAGTAGTAGTCCAAGATCCGGGCAAAGGCAGCTTCGGACCGGTGTGCAAAGGGCGGACGTTTCTTTTCTGGCTCTTCCATTCGGTCAGTGCCCCTCTCGGGTGCTCCAGCAGCCATTATAGCACAACTCGTGCTGGCTGCCAAAGCAAGGTGAGGAAACCTCAGCACAGGTTAGATTGCAGAATTTTAATGAAAAATTTTAGAATTACCCCTTGACATGCGGCCGGCGATGTGGTATACTGGTTTTGCCTGGAGAGGGAACAACTCGAAAGAGGGGTCCCTCAAGAGGTTAGGGAGCCCCAAGAAATTGGATGGTTCCTCATCTGAGCCAAAGCGGGTCCTGCATGAGTGTCAGAGTTTGTGGCTGCTCGAGAGGGCAGTCGCGGGGTTTGAACGTGTGGGATCGGTGGCGGCGCTTCCGGGGTGATGAAGCTCCGCCTACAGGCAAGCAGGTGGACCTCCGAAAGGGGGAGACTTGGAGTGCAAGTAGGCGAAGCGGAGCCTCGGGAGAGGCCTAGAAGGCGATTTCGATCCCGGACCCGCAGGAATGCGGGAAGGGGTTATCTGGAAGAGCTGGGGCTATGGTGAGGGTGACCGGAAGGTTACTTGGGGCCCCTGTTGTTTTGGGAGGTCGACGATGCCTATCTACCGTGATACGCAGCATCTGTACCGAGTGCTGGACGCACTCTTTGATCGGGTCAGGTCAAGTCCCGAAATCGCCAGCCGCTTACGGGAGGGCAACCTGGTGGTTCGCTTTCGCTACTCTGAGCCCGAGGGTGTGGCCACCATCGACCTGCGGCCAATGCCGCTCTCCTACAAGTTTGGCCCGAGTGATTTGAGACCGGACGTTGAG
>JAMJFU010000136.1:4843-9950 GCA_023544525.1 Anaerolineae bacterium
GATACGGCTCACGAGTTCTGGCTGGGGCAGCTCAACGTCGCCCGGGCCATCGCCACGCGGCAGGTGGTCGCGCGCGGATCGGTGCCCAAAGCGTTGGCCCTCCTGCCGGCGCTCAAGCCGGTATATACCCTCTATCCACAGGTGCTCCGGGACCTGGGTTACGAGGAGATGTTGCCTGGCGAGGCGGGAGAACCCGCTGGCAAGCGGCCCGTGGCAGGCAAAGGCTGGCTGGCAGAGCTCCTGGCTCGATTGCGGGGTGACCGCCCAGCGAGTGTTGTTGACATAAACTACGAGGTCCTCAACCAGCACTTTGTGCCCTTGTTCTCAGATCTCCCGTCCGGCTTTGGGCAGGTTTCCTATCGAAGACAAGATCTGCCTGCCTCCAGCACGGAGTTGAAGGTCGAGATGCTGCGCCGGATGCACCTGATCCGCTCCTTCGAGCTCACGGTGGCCGAGGCCTTTGCCCGGGGTGAGATACCCACCGAATTGCTCCACCTCTCGGTGGGACAGGAAGCCACCGCTGTAGGTGTCTGTTTTGCCCTGCATGCCGACGACTATATGACCACCACCCACCGGGGCCATGGCCACATGCTGGCCAAGGGGGCAGATCCGAGAGGCATGATGGCCGAGCTGTACGGCAAAAGCACCGGCCTGTGTCGGGGCAAAGGCGGGTCGATGCATGTGACGGAAGCGGCGGTGGGTGCATTGGGGGCCAACGGCATCGTGGGAGCACCCTATCTGATCGCGACGGGCGCGGCCCTGTCGGCCAAGCACCGGGCCAGCAGGCAGGTTGCCGTGGCCATCGCCGGTGATGGGGCCACCAACCAGGGCATGTTTCAC
Source organism: Anaerolineae bacterium (assembly GCA_023544525.1). Classification (GTDB taxonomy): domain Bacteria; phylum Chloroflexota; class Anaerolineae; order JAAYZQ01; family JAAYZQ01; genus JAMJFU01. The sequence continues at coordinate 5,684 of JAMJFU010000136.1, forward strand.
GAAGCCCTGAACTTTGCAGCCGTGTTCAGGTTGCCCGCGGTCTTGATCATCGAGAATAACCTGTATGGTGAGTTCACGCCGGTGAGCAGACACGCTGCCGTTGAGAGCCTCGCTGCCCGCGCCGCGGCCTATGGTGTCCCGGGCGTCACGGTGGATGGCAATGACGTCTGGGCGGTCTACGAGGCCGCCTGCGAGGCAGTCGCCAGGGCGCGAAGTGGCGACGGCCCAACGTTGCTGGAGTGCCTCACGTATCGTTGGCGGGGCCATATGGAGGGCGAAGCGGTGCCGTATCGCGACCCGGAGGAGATCGAGGCCTGGAAGCAGCGCTGCCCCATAAAGCAGCTGGAGGGGGCGTTGCTGGACAGCGGGGCGATCACGGCGGACCAGGCCATCAGGATGGCCGGCGAGGCCCAGGAGATCGTCGAGAGAGCGGTGGCGTTCGCTCGACAAAGCCCGGAGCCGGCGCTGGAGGAGCTCACCCAGGACATCTTTGCCCCGGACCTGGCTGTGCTGTACCAGCCGGGGCCACGGGTCGAAACCAGCCGCGAGCGGAGCTACGCACAGGCCGTCTGGGAGGCACTGGCTGAGGAGATGGCTCGCGACGAGCGTGTCTTTATCCTGGGCGAAGATGTGTCGACGGGCGGCTACTTTTCCGTGACAGAGGGACTGGCCGAGGAGTTCGGGCCCTACCGGGTCATGGACACGCCCATCAGCGAATACGCCATCGCCGGCGGGGCCGTCGGCGCGGCGATGACGGGCTGGCGGCCGGTGGCCGAGATCCTCTTCTCCGACTTTTTGACGACGGCCATGGATCCGATCGTGAACCAGGCCGCCAAGCTGCGTTATATGAGCGGCGGCCAGTATCACCTGCCGCTGGTGATCCGGACGCCGGGCGGCGGGGGCATCGGTGCCGCAGCCCAACATTCGCAGAGCCTGGAGGCCTGGCTGACGGGCATCCCCGGCCTAATCATCATAGCGCCTGGCACTCCCTACGATGCCAAAGGCCTGCTGAAAGCCGCCATCCGTTCCAACAACCCCGTCCTCTTTTTTGAGAACAAGCTGCTATACACCTCCATCGGGCCGGTGCCCGAGGATGATTACGTGGTGCCCATCGGTGTGGCCGACGTCAAGCGCGAGGGCCGTGATGTGACCCTGGTGGCCATCGGGGCCATGGTGCCGCCCGCGCTAGAGGCGGCCGAGATCCTGGCCCGCGAGGGGGTGAGTGTGGAAGTGGTGGATCCGCGGACGCTGGTGCCCTGTGACTGGAGCACGATCGTGCGCTCGGTGGTCAAGACGGGACGGCTCGTCGTCGCCGAGCCCGGGGTGCGGACCCATGGTTTCGGAGGGGAGGTCATCGCCCGGGTCTCTGGCGTGGCACTGGGCGCGCTCAAGGCAGCACCGCGCCGCGTGGCGGCGGCGGACGTGCCCGTTCCTTACAACCGCGCCCTGGAGAACGCCGCCACGCCCGACCTGGAGGCGATCCTGGTTGCCGTGCGTGAGATCCTATAGCGGGGCGAGGGACAATCTCTGATCGCCTGGGGAGTGTCTGCGGCCGGTTTGCGGCTGGAACACAAGGAGGGGAGCATGCAGATTATCGTTCTGGGGGGCGCCGGCGACATGGGCAGCCGGGCAGTAGAGGACCTGGCCGGCGCGCCAGGTGTGGAGCGTGTGACAATTGCGGACCGGAACGTGGAGGCCGCCCGGGAGGTAGCTGCGGCGCTGAGCGACCAGCCGGCGATGATCGATGTGCGGCAGGTGGACGCCAACGACCACAAGGCCTTGGTCGAGGTTATGAGGGGTTATGACGTGGCCGCCTCTGGACTGGGTCCCTTCTACCTTTATGAGCCGCTGCTGGTCAAGGCTGCCATCGAGGCCGGTGTTGACTATGCCAGCATCTGCGACGAATGGCAGGCCGCCCGCACCGTCCTAGACGAGCTCGATGGACCAGCCCGCGACCGCGGGGTCACGGTCATCACCGGGTTGGGGACCAGCCCCGGTGTCTCGAACGTGGGCGTCGCTTACCTGGCCCAGGATATGGACAGGGTGCGGCGGGTCCACGTCTATGTCTACCAACCCCTCGACGCTGGCGGTGGGGAGGCCGTCGTCCGGCACATGTTGCACATCATCTCTGGGCAGGTCGTGGTCTGGCGCGGAGGCCAAAGCCGGATGGTGCCGGCCTGCAGTGAGGAACACGTGGTCGAGTTTCCGCGCTTTGGGCCGGTCAAGGTGTGGAATATGGGGCATAGCGAGCCCGAGACCTTGCCCCGTTACGTGCCTGGCCTCGACCAGGCCAGCTTCTACATGGGCTTTGGCTCGGGGTCCAGTTTGTTCATCCGGCCTGCCAGGTGGGGTCTCTTCAGGCGGCCGGCGCTCCTCAACGCCGCGGCCCGCGTCGTGAGCACCGTAGAACGGGCCACCTCCGGTCGCGAGCCCGAGCCCGGAGCAGTCCGGCTCGACGTGTGGGGAGAACGGGACGGCGAGCCGGTCCACCGCATGGCCTGTGGCGTTGGCCAGATGCGAGAGGTGACCGGGCTGTCGCTGTCGGTCGGGACACTGATGCTGGCCCGGAAGCAACTGCTGGTCGATGCCGGCGGTGCCTACGCCCCAGAAGCGTGCCTGGAGCCGCTTTCCTTCTTGACGGCCCTGCGGGACAAGGGGATGCAGGCCTACACCGACCTGGAGATGACCGAGCCGATCGTCTAGACAGACCCTGAGGGTTACAAAGAAGACCCCCCAGGGTTTCTTGCATCAGCGCAAGCGGTTGTACTCCTCGTAAGGGTACCACCATTCCTTGGGTTCCATGGCGAAATCCCAGTGGACGTGCTTGGTCTCGCGGAACTCGTCCAGGCCTTCCTCGCCCAGCTCACGCCCGAGCCCGCTCATGCCAAAACCGCCAAATGGCCCGGCGTCATTGTCCGTCAGGGGATCGTTGATCCAGAGGGTGCCCGCGCGGACCTCCTCGTAGAATCTCTTTACATAACTTGCGTTGTGGGTGTACAGGTTTGCGCCCAGCCCATAGGGCGAGTCATTGGCCAAAGCGATAGCTTCCTCAAAATCCACAAAGCGCGCGATCGGCAGCACCGGCCCAAAGGTCTCCTGGCACATGATCTCCATGTCGCGGTTCACTTCGACGAGGACCGTCGGCTCGTAGAAGTAGCCGGTGGGTTGGTCTGGCGGCCGGCGGCCGCCGGTGAGCACCCTGGCGCCCCGTTCGACCGCGTCCGCTACCTGGCGCTCCACCTTGGCCCGGTAGTTGGCCCGGGCCATCGGACCCAGGTCAGTGGCCCTGTCAAGCGGGTCGCCCAGGACCAACCCCTGGACGTACTCGGTGATCAGCGCTGTGAACTCGGTATACAGGCTTTCGTGGACATAGATCCTTTCGGTGCTGGTGCACACCTGGCCGTTGTTGAGCAGGGCTGCCCAGGCCACCCCAGGCACAGCCACGTCGGGGTCGGCGTCTTCTGCGATGATGAAGGCATCTTTGCCACCCAACTCGAGATGCAGCTTTTTCATGTGCGGTGCGGCCAGGCCAGCGATCTGCTGGCCCACGCCGGTGCTGCCCGTGAAGGCGATGACGGGCACCTGGGGATGGGTGACCAGGGCGTTGCCCACCATCTCGCCCGATCCGGTCAGGATGTTCACCGTTCCCGGCGGCAGGTGATCAAAGACCCGGGCCAACATCAGGGCCGAGAGCGGGGTCACCGACGCGGGCTTGAGCACAACCGTATTGCCGGCGGCCAGCGCAGGTGCGACCTTCCAGGCCATCAGCAGCAAGGGGTAATTCCAGGGCACAATGCAGCCCACCACGCCGTAGGGCTCCTTGAGGACCAAGCTCAGTTGGCTGCTCTCGATGCTGGGGATCACACGGCCCCGGCTGTGCCGGCCGATTTCGGCATAGTAGTCAAAGGAGGCGGCCGTCCAGCCCACTTCATCCGAATTCTCGACCAGTGGCTTGCCTCCCTCCAGCGTGAGCTGGCGGGCCAAGGCATCCTCGGCCTCCCGGAGCTTGCGCGCCACTTCGTGGAGATAGTCTCCCCGTTCCACCGCCGGCACCCAGCGCCACTCTGAGAAAGCACGCAGCGCTGCCTCCACAGCCCGGTCGACGTCGGCCGGGCTGCTGCTGGCGACGTGGCCTATGACCTCTTCGGTGTAGGGGTTCACGACGGCGATGGTCTCTTCCGATGAGCTGGCAACAAACTCGCCGCCGATCCAGTTTGCGTGGGCCATATCGTCCTCCTGATCTGATCCCTCTCCCGGCTTGAGGGGC
>JAMJFU010000137.1 GCA_023544525.1 Anaerolineae bacterium
CCCGCCCTCGGGTGGCGTGCGCAGTGCAGCGTGGCTCAAGGACCGCTTTGATGCGCCCCTTCTGGCCATCAGCCAGCCCAACCAGCAGGTGCCCGAACCGGTCGATGCCGTCCTCTTCCGGCCTTATCGCATTGAGGAACTGGTCGACCTGATAGAGGGGACCCTGCTTACCCACTCCCGACATCTGGTCCGCATCCACGGTATGAGCCTTGACACGCAGAACCGCAAGCTGCAGGTGGGGGGCTCCTGGTACCAGCTGCGCCCAACAGCCTGCCGGATCCTGGCATTGTTGATGGCCCGCCCAGGCAAGGTCGTGCCCCGCGAGGAACTCTTCCGCGAGGCCTGGGAGACCGAGGACGGCGATGACACCAGGGCGCTGGATGTGCACATTGCCAGCCTGCGGCGGCAGCTTGAACGCGATCCCCACAACCCCAAGCTGATCATCACCGAACGAGGGGTCGGCTACCGGCTACAGCCGCCCAGGACCTGATTCCGATCCAAGCCCAATCCTTGACTGGAGGAATAGCTATGTCTATTGACGTATACCGCCGCCTTGCCGAGACCCTGGATGCCCTCCCGCATGGTTTTCCGTCGACGGAGACCGGGGCGGAGCTACGGCTCCTGGCCAAGATCTTTGGCCCGGAAGAGGCCGCCCTGGCTTCGGTCATGCGCCTCAGCCGCGAGCCAGCCGAGGGCATTGCCACCCGCGCCGGAACCGACCCGCAGGAAACCCAGCGCACCCTGAAGGCGATGGCGCGCAAAGGCCAGATCCGTGCTGGCAGGAAGGGCGGGCAGCTGGCCTTTGGGCTGCTACCGTTTGTCGTCGGTTTCTACGAGGAGCAGTTGCCGCGCATGGACGAGGACCTGGCCCGGCTTTTTGAGGAGTATTTCCAGGAGGTCCGGGGTTCTTTCGTCGACTATGCGCCTTCCATCCACCGTGTTCTCCCCGTCGAGGAGGCCATCCCCGCCGGCATCGATATCTATCCTTACGAACGGGCCACGGAATTGCTGGAGAATGCCAAGGCCTGGGGGGTGCGCGACTGCATCTGCCGGGTCCAGCGGTCGCTGATAGGCAAGGCCTGTGAGCATCCGATCGAGAACTGCCTGGTATTTGCCCCGGTGGCTGGTGTCTTTGACCATTCCGATGTGACCCGGGCCATCAGCAAGGAGGAGGCACTGCGCATCCTGGCCGAGGCTGAAGAAGCCGGCTTGGTGCACTCGCCGGGCAACTACCGGGACGAGCACTATTACATCTGCAACTGCTGCACCTGCTCCTGCGGGGTTCTGCGCAACGTCGCCGAGTTCAGCCTGCCTACGGCCATCGCCCGCTCAGCCTTTGTCGCCGCGGTTGATTCCGATGCCTGCGCCGGCTGCGGTGATTGCCTGGAGCGCTGCCAGTTCGGGGCTTTGTCCCTGCCCGATACGGTCGGTGTCGTGGATGCCGGGCGCTGCGTGGGCTGCGGGCTATGCGCCGTTCCCTGTCCAGCCGAGGCCATTCACCTCGAGCGGAGGCCCGCGAGCGATGTCACACCACCACCGGCGAACTCCAGAGATTGGATGGCCCAGCGTGCGCGGGCTAGAGGCTTGGACCGCGTGACATAGCGGAACCGACCGGTGGCAGGCGGCTGCTACGGCGCTGGCGTGGGCACACCCTTGCTACGCATCATCGCCTCGCTTTGGGCGCGTTGGAGGCCGATCTCCCAGCCGACGTTGGCCTCGAGTGTCTGGGGAGAGTATAGCTGTTGCATGGCCTCCCACCAGACCAGCCCGCCGGTCCGCTCGTAGTGCCAGTACTCTGTGCCGTTGCTGTCGACATTCCAGTGGTAATCGCCGTCTATGGCATAGGCGGCGATCCGCTCCCAGCCGTGCCGTATGGCCAGGGCAGTGACGTCGACAAAGTAACCGGCCGGGATCGGGAGGCGTTTCCCGCCGGCATCGTACGCCTCAGGCTCTTCGCTGGGCACGATGTGCCACCAGAAGCGCCATGGGTTCTCTTTCAACGGTTCGCCCTGGCTGCCGTCCTGCCTGGCCGTGCGCAAATAGATCCGCCAATAGATGGTTGATCCCAGGTCCTCGCGACTGATGACCATCTGGTCTATGCCGTCGACCTTGTACTCCAGGGCCAGGTCTAACGCTCGCCCGGTCTTGTGCCAGCTCAGGAAGCCATAGTCGTAGGTGTACATCGCTCGCTTGCGCACACTGTCGATGTTGCGCCAGGCGCCGAGCGTGCCGTGCAGGAAATCCCAGCCGCTGGCCTCCAGGACAGCCTGCCGCCAGGCCGCCAGCGACGGTGCAACCAACTCGTTGACCCGCACCGGCTCTTTGGAGTAGCTAGCCAAAACACCTGGCACGCTGACAATCTCGGCCAGTTCACCCGGCGCCAGGGTGGGCTCCGGACTCGCCGCAGGCGGCAAAGGCGGCAGCCGCTCGGCCAGGCCCTGCAGGGGAACACCCGTCGTTGGTGCCGGGGCGGGCCGGCGATCGTCCCAGTCAGTTTCGGTCAATCGCTGCAGCTCGTCCAGGGGCGCCGCCTCACCCGGCTCGGCGCGGAAGAGGTGAAAGTCGCCGGGCCGCCGGGGATCGTAGGTCTCGAACTCTGGGCCTGGTTCGTAGGCAGCCCATACCAGGCGCTGGCCCGCGTCCCAGGCCGGGTCCAGGTCAGGCCAGGGGTTGTCCGTCAAGCGCTGGGTCGAGCCATCCTCCACGTCCAACCAATACACTTCGGCGTTCCGCTGGCCCCCGAGTTCATCTACATCGCGCCACGAGACAAATGCCAGGCCCTTGCCCTCGGGTCCCCAGACGGGAGCCTCGTCATCGGCGGGGTGCTGGGTCAAGTTACGGGCCTCGCCGCCCGCCGCGTCTATGGCATAGACTTCTCTGTTGCCGTCGCGCCAGGAGGTAAAGGCAATCGTGTCACCGTCCGGACTCCAGGCAGGTCCATAGTCGCCCGCCGGATCCTCTGTCAGCCGCCGCAGTGTCCCCGTCTCCAGTGACTGGACATAAATCTCCAGGTTGCCGTCCCGGTAGCTCTCAAAGGCGATCTCGACCCCAGTGGGGCTCCAGGCTGGGGCGCCGTCGTAGCCAGGATGATTGGTCAGGCGGCTCACGGCCCCGCTGCTGAGTTCCAGGACATAGATCTCCCAGTTCCCGTCGCGACGGGACTCGAAGGCGATGGCGCCGCCATCCGGCCGCCAGGCGGGTGACCGATCATCTGACGGGTGGCGGGTCAGGTTGAGCAGGTTGCCGCTGGCTTCGTCGAGCAGATAGATCTCGGCATTGCCATCGCGCTCAGTCTCAAAGGCGACCAGGCCAAGGCCAGGCAGTGGCGTTGGGGTGGGACTGGGGGCGGGTGTAGCGCTGGGTGCCGGGCTAGCCGTCTCTGTGGGTACTGCCGTTGCCGTAGCTGTCGCCGGCACGGTCGCCGTTGCTGTGGGGGCCGCTGGGGCTGTCTCGCTGACCTCGGCTGCCGGGGTTGGATCGCTGCTGCAGGCTGCCAGCACCAGCAGGATAGCCAAGATGGGTAAAAGCTTACGGAGCATCACACCATACCTTTGTCGATGCCTGGACTGGAAAGGTCCAGGCTCTCACCTCAGTACGGCCCACCGGGGAATGTATCCACACCGGCCCTGCTGCCAACCTTTTTGTACATGCGGATGCCGTGCCACGGCTCGCCCAAAATGCCATCGTGGATGGCCCAGCTCCTGCCGCGGACAGTGCGCCACGCATCCGGCTGGCGAAAAGGCGTGGAGCCGTCAAGCGCTTCCTGGAGGGCGCCGCCGGGCTGGAACGCCACGTGGATCCACTGCATCTTGCGCAGGCCCTGCACATAGTTGAATCCCAGGCGCTCGAACATGATGGCGTTATGGTAGGCCAGCGGCTCCATCAGGTAGTAGTCATGCCCCAGGCACTGCACAAAATCCTCGAGGAGGGGGCCCAGGTTCCGTGTCAGGCCCAACCCACGCCGCACCTGGCCCGGCGCCAGACCGGCGTTCATGGCCTGGATCTCGGCTGGGATGTTCCGCTCCAGGGTGCCAAACTTGGTGCGCTCTCCACGCCAATCCCGATCCGTCTCAAACCGTGGCGACTCCGGATCGTTGATCACAAGCAGCATGACCTCGATCTGGTTGAGTCGCGTGTCGGCCAGCTCCAGGTAGAGCAGAGGATCGGGGAAGCCGGCCTCCGGTCTCACATCCACCTCGACGATGCGGCTGCCTTCGGGGCACGTGAAGGTCACGAGCTGCGTACCCTGAGCATCGCCGAGTGTCTCGGGATCGATGCCATAGGCCGCCAGCAAGGGCTTGGGCAACAGGCGGCGATAGAACCCCTCCTTGACTGCGGTAGGAAGCTGGTTCATCTGGTGCAGTGAGTGGAGGGTGATGCCCTCGTGCTCGAACCGCCCGCCCGCAGGCTGCTCCTGATTGCTGGTCACCCGTACCGTTCCTTGATAGCCCGTTCCACCTGGCGCTTCGAGTCGCGTTCCGCGATGGTCTGCCGTTTGTCGTACTGCTTTTTGCCGCGGGCGAGCGCAATCTCTATCTTGGCGCGACCGTCTTTGAGATAGAGCTTGGTCGGGATGACGGTATAGCCCTTTTGCTGTACCTGGCCCTGGAGACGGTCGATCTCGCGGCGGTGCAGCAGGAGCTTGCGCCTCCTACGCGGCTCGTGGCCCTCGCGGCTGGCCGGGTCATAAGGCGCGATGTGGACGTCTACGAGCCAGGCTTCGCCATCCTGAAAGACGACAAAGCCCTGCTGCAAGCTGATGCGCCCGGCGCGGATCGACTTGATCTCGCTTCCCTTTAGCACCAGGCCCGCCTCGTAGGTATCGTCGAAGTGGTAATCGTGCCGAGCCTTTCGGTTGTTGGCGATGACTTTGACACTCACTGCTACTGCCCCGTGAGCAGGTACTCGACAGCCCGGTCCAGCTGTGGATCGAGGTCGGCATCCACGTCTTCCTGAGTGAGTTCTACCGCGATGTCTGGCTCCAGGCCCTCACCATGGATGGCGCGATCGTCCGGCGTGAACCAGCGGGCAACGGTCACCCGTAGCTCGGCGCCGTTGCTCAGCTCGTGGGGCCACTGTACCGAACCCTTGCCGAAGGTCTTTTCCCCGACAAGTACGGCCCGGTCATGGTCCTGCAGTGCGCCAGCTACGATCTCGGATGCACTGGCGGAGCCGCCGTCGACCAGCACCACCATGGGGATGTCCAGCGCCACCGGCTGGTTGGGCGTCATATAGGGCCGCTGTGTGCCGTCCTTGAAGCGCTCGATCAAGACGAGTTCGTCCTCGGGCAGGAACAAGCCCGATACCAGGACAGCTTCGTTGAGCCATCCGCCCGGGTTGGCCCGCAGGTCGAGGATCAAGCCCTCTGGATCCTGGCTTAGCATCTCTTCCAGGGCGTCTGCCAACTTCACACTGGCGTCAGAGCTAAAATCCAGCAACTGGACGTAGGCCAGGCCATCTTCCCTCAGCTCCGACTCGACCACGGGGATTTCGATGCTGGCCCGCGTGATCTCTATTTCGAACGGTTCCTGGCCCTGACGCAAGATGGTGAGCTGCACGCTGGTGCCGGCTGGGCCCCGGATCAGGCTGATAGCCTCGTAGACGCTCATGTTCTCAATCGGCGTATCACCCACCTCGAGGACGATATCGTCTCGCTGCAGCCCGGCTTCCTCTGCGGGCAGGCCCTGGAAGGTGCTGACGATGTATAGGCGCCCGTCGCGCATCGTAACGTACGCGCCAATGCCTTCGAAGGTGCCGGTGTCGTCTGCACGATTGATCTCGGCCATGCGCGGCTCGATAAAGCCTGTGAACGGGTCGTCCAGTGTATTGAGCGCGCCGCGGATGGCGCCGTAGGTCATCTCCTCCTCAGTGGGCAGGTCGCCGTAGTAGTCCCTCTGGATCAGGTCCCAAGCTTCCCAGAACAGGTCAAAGCCGGCACCGGTCTCGGGCGGGATCTCTACGGTCGGCACGACCACCGGCTCCGCCGAGGGCTCCACGGTGGGGCTGGGCTGCTCCATGGTGGGCGGTGGCTCGGGCGAGTCCTCGGCTGGCACCTGTGTGGCAGTCACGACGACCACAGAGGTCGAGACGGCTGGAGCTGCATCGGCAACCATCACCGTATGCGTCAAAAAGCCCACGGCAAACCCCAATCCTCCCATGATAAAGGCCACGACCAGTGCCGTGACCAGGACCTTACAACCTGCTGAATCTGACATCCGCTCTACTCCATCCCTTCTTATTCCGCAGTCCCACCCGGGCGACGGGTCATTGCCCGGTCTGAAGATACTCCAATGCCCGCTCGAGCTGGGCGTCACGCTCCTGTTCCCGGTCCTCTTCGGTGGCTGACACCGGGAGATCGGGCGCCAGGCCCTCGCCGCTGATCTGGCGCCGCGCCGGTGTGAGCCACTGGGCGTGGGTGATGTGCACGGAGGAGCCATCGCTCAAGTCAAAGACGGACTGCACCGAACCCTTGCCATAGGTCTGTTCTCCGATCAGGATGGCTCGTCCGCGGTCTTGCAGAGCACCCGCGACAATCTCTGAGGCGCTGGCGGTGCCGCCATCGACGAGCACGACCATGGCCCCTTCGGGCCAGGTCGGCCGGCCCTTGGCCTGGAATTCCTCCTCGGGGGCGCCTTTCTGCACCTGGTAGAGCACAACGCCCCCGTCCAGGAACTCGCTGGCTACGTCGATGGCCGCATCGAATAGGCCGCCGCCGTTGCCTCGCAGGTCCAGGATCAACTGTGCCATGCCCTGCTCCTTCAGTTCCAGGAGCGCTTCCGCCAGTTCCTGCTGCGTGCGTCCGCTGAACAAAAAGATGCGTGCGTAGCCTACCCCCTCCGCCTCCTCGATCATACGGCTTTCCACCGACGGGCTGGGGATGTCCTGCCGTACAACCTCCACGACGACCGGCTCTGTCTGGCCCGCTCGCTCTAGTGTCAACCGCACGACGGTGCCGACTTCACCCCGGACTATGGTCACCACGTCGTCCACCGTCATCTCCGGTGTGATCTCGGTGTCGTCGACCTTGATCAGGATGTCGCCGTCTTGGACCCCCGCCTGTTCGGCGGGGAGGTCAGGCATCGGGTCGAGGCTGACGCGGCCGTCCTCTGCCAGGGTCACGTAGGCCCCGATGCCACCGAACCGGCCGCTGAGGTCCTCTTTTTCACGTTGGCGCGGCTGCGGTTCGAGGAAGGTGGTGTGTGGATCGTCGAGTGTGCCCAGGGCGCCGCGGATGGCTCCCCAGACGACATGTTGCATGTCAGGCAGGCTCCCAAAGAAGTTGTTCTCGACCAGGTGCCACGCTTCCCAAAAGACGCTGAACTCGGCAGCCTCGTCCCCCTGCGGAGACCGGCTGTGCATGAGCAGCCACGTGCCGCCGACGCCAGCGGCAAAGGCGCCCACGACCAGGCTGGTGATCACCAGCGCGAGTATCAAGACCCGGCTACTTTGGCTGATTCGCATATCTCCGACTTCCAACAAAAACAGCGGGGGCAGGGCCCCCATTCTCTCCCGATTATAGCACAGGCGGACAGCACCCACCGTGAGGTAGGATACAGACCCGATCTCACAACACGACCGCATTATACTGCAAAACCGGTGCCAGAGCAAGAAGAGGCCAGGATCGGGCCGCGGCTGCCTCTCGAAGTGTCAGGCTGCTGGGTCACGACTCGCACCAAGGATGGGGTCAGCGATGGCCCTCGTTTTGACGAAAGCGCGCTTCTGCATTAGAATAGGGCGATTTGCGCGGGGTGCGTTGCCCTGCGGCGTTATCCTTGACGTTGGGGGAAGTATTATGGAACGTGTTGAGCTAAAGGCAGCAAGCCGGAGCATTGTGGGCAAGCAAGTAAAGGGACTGCGCCGGGATGGCTGGATCCCAGCGGTCGTGTTTGGGGCCAAGATCGACTCTTTTCCTATCAAGGTCGACGCGCGCGATTTGGCCAAGGCGTTGGCCCACGCTGGCTCCACCTCGCTCATCGATCTCTACGTGGACGATGGCAAGGAGCCGCATGTCGTGCTGGCTCGCGGGATCCAGCGGGACATCCTGACCAGCCACTTGCAGCACGTGGACTTTTATCAGGTTCAGCTGGACCACAAGGTCAAGACCTCACCCCGCCTGGAGGTCGTGGGTGTCTCGCCCCTTGTTGAATCAGGTGAGGCAGTCCTGGTCCAGGTCTTGAACCAGTTGGAAGTGGAATGTCTGCCCGGCGACCTGATCGATTCGATCGAGGTCGATGTCTCCTCCCTGGAGACCTTTGACGATAGCGTCCTGATCTCGGATCTGCCCGTACCGTCGGGTGTCACCATCATGGCGGACCCGGGTGACGTCGTGGTCAGCGTCGTACGTCCGCGCGCTGCCCTTGCCCTGGAGGAAGAGGAAGCCGAGCTCGCAGAGCTGGAGATGGAAATGGTCGAGCCCGGTGAGGTCGAGGAGTTGCCCGAGGACTATGAAGAGGAAGCCGAATAAGGCTAACTCCGGTCTGCGCACAGGCGAGGATCACGCCAGAAGAACATGGCGTGATCCTCTTTGTTTAAGGTGGGTCCTGGCATGGAGATTGTTGTAGCCATTACCGGTGCCTCGGGTGTGACCATCGGCGTCCGCCTGCTGGAAGTGCTGGCAGGCCAGGCAGGCCACGAGGTCCATCTCCTGGTCTCGGAGGGGGCGCGGGCCGTGATGAGCCACGAGCTGGATGGGGAGCCCCAGCTACCTGCCAGCTGGCGCTGGGAAGCCAACAATCTGGCGGCACCCATCGCCAGTTCCTCGCGCGCTGCCCAGGCCATGGTCGTCGTCCCCTGCTCGATGAAGACGCTGGCCGCCATCGCCCACGGCTACGCGGCCGACCTGATTGTGCGCTGCGCTGAGGTCATGCTCCGCATGGACCGGCCGCTCATCCTCGTACCGCGGGAGACGCCTCTTTCTCTGCCGGCTATCGAGAACTTGCGCCTCGCCAAGCTGGCGGGGGCCACCCTTCTGCCACCGGTCGTCGCCTACTATCCCCGGCCCCGGACCGTCGACGAGATTACCGACTTTTTCGTGGGCAAGATCCTCGACGTCCTGGGCCTGGACCACGACCTCTATCGCCGCTGGGGGGAATGACATGGATTTGAGGGATTTCCTGGCCTGGTCTGATGGTGCCGGAGGGCTCCAGGAGGTCCAGCGACCGGTCGATCCCCACCTGGAGATGGCCCGGCTGGTCCACGCCCTGGATGGCCAGACCCTGCTCTTTACGGAGCCCAAGCGCCCGGGCTGGCGGGTGGTGGCGGGTGTGTGCGCCCGGCGGGAGCACTTTGCCTGGGCCCTCCGCGCCGGAAACGGCGAGACCGGCGTCCGGGACATCATCCCTCGGCTCGTGGCAGCCCTGGAGCGCCCGCAGGCACCGCCTCTGGTCGCCCAGCCACCGTGCCAGGAAGTCGTCGAGCACAGCCCTAACCTCGATGCCCTGCCCATCCTCAAGCACCTGCCCGCCGACGGCGGCCCGTATGTAACCGCCGCGGTGGCCGTGATCCGCGATCCGGACCATGGCCGCAATGCCAGTTTCCACCGCCTGATGCAGATAGGTCCCCAGCAGTTCAGCGCGCGCATCGTGGAGGGCCGCGGCACCCACACCGCCTGGCAAAAGGCATTGGGCGCCGGACACGAGCTCGAGGTAGCCATTTGCCTCGGGGTGCCGATCCACGTGCTGCTCGCAGCGTCCTTGAGTCCAGCGCCGGGCATCGACGAGCTGTCCATTGCCCAGGCCCTGGCACCAACCCCGCTGGCGCGCTGCCTCACCGTCGACCTGGAGGTCCCGGCCCGGTGCGAGGCGGTCCTCGAAGGAAGGATCACCGGCCGGTTGGCGCCTGAAGGGCCCTTCATCGACCTGACCGAGACCTGGGACATCGTGCGGCAGCAGCCGGTCATCGAGATCGACTGCCTCACACATC
>JAMJFU010000138.1 GCA_023544525.1 Anaerolineae bacterium
CGACGACCTTGCCTTCCGCCATCTGCACGTGCTTCGCGGTCCGGATCAGGTCATCCAGCTCGAACATGTCGTCGTTGCCGGGCGCCACGTAGCAGCGGATGCCGGTGCCTTCCAGCCTCTCGTCGGCATAGGCCAGCCACTGCTCCGCCGTCTTGAGCACCTCCGAATGGAAAATGGCGTCCACGCGCGTGGGGTTGGCCTCCAGCTCGGCGATTTCGTCGTGGGAGGTGCGGTACGGGTAGTATCCACGGCTCTTGATGTGCTGTTCCATATCCCGCACCTCATCCATGCCGCGCAGGATAGACTCTTGCTCCAACAGGACTGCCTTGTAGGTATCGCCGCGCTGGTGGATGATCGGCACGATGGCTTTGCCGGTCATGTCGCCACCGAGGACGATGATGTCTGCCTCGTAGAACTTGCCGGCGCTGATGAACTTTTTCCAGCAAATGTCCGAACCATGTACGTCTGTCGCGAAAAAGAGTGTCGTCATTCGTCCTACTTCTGCAGCTTCTGCCGCTGGCGATAGCCTTTCAGGTAGCGCATCGAATACTCGTCCCGGCCCAGGGCCAGGTCGGCGGCCAGGATGTACTGCCGCACTTTGGCTGCATCGACGATGGGGCAGTTCAGCCCGCGGGCAATGGCCATGCCCAGGAACACGCCGTTGAGCGTCTCCCGGTCGGGGAGCCCGAACGAGACGTTGCTCGCGCCCAGCGCCAGGTTGACGCCCAGCTCCTCGCGCACTATCCGGATCGCCTCGAGGGTGATCCAGCCCGCTTTCGAGTCGGCCCCGACTGTCAGCGCCAGGCAGTCGATCAGGATGTCCTCCGGCGGAATGCCATGCTCCCCAGCTCGGGCGACGATTTTTTTGGCCACGGCCAGCCGCGCCTCGGGCGTTTCCGGGATGCCGTCGTCGTCCATGCACAGGCCAATGACCGCCGTGCCGTATTCCGCCACCAGTGGCAGCACTCGCGCCAGGCTCGCTTCCTCGCCATTGACCGAGTTGATCACGGGTTTGCCGCCGGGGTTGACCTCCTTGTGCATGGCCAGCGCCGTGGCCAGCGCTTTGCCGTCAGCCGTGTCGATGGCCACCGGCACCTCCACCGTCTCCAGCACCAGTTTAACGGCCTGGGGCAGTAGTTCAACCTCGTCTACACCGGCTGCACCCACGTTGACGTCCAGGATATCGGCCCCTGCCTCGACCTGCGCCAGCGCTTCCGTGCGCACCACTTCCAGGTCGCCGGCGATCAAGGCCGCGGCCAGTTTCTTCTTGCCTGTGGGATTGATGCGCTCACCCAGAATGACCGTTGGTTTGCCATCTGCGACTACGACCTGCTTCTTCATCCCTTTGAGTATGGTTTCCATTGTCCTTGCACTCTCTCCTCTCTCAGGTGACTTGGAACGCGACACAAACAGCAACACCCGGACGTGCCGGGTGTTGGTACGCTGCTATGCTAGAGCACAGCTTTGATCTCACTTTGGAATTCGCAGATATGCTGCTGCAGAAGCGCTTCTGCCCGCGCCTCGTCCCTGGCCTTGAGCGCCTTGGTGATCTCGACGTGCTGCTCCATGGCTCCGCGCACGCTGCCCAGCCGGTCCAGCACCAAATGCCAGATGCGGAAGCTCAACGCGTGCAAGCGGCGCAGCGTGTCGGCCAGAAACTCGTTTCCGGCAGCCTGGTACAACAACTCGTGGAACTCTTCGTCGATGACCATCAGGGCCTTGCGGTTATCGTTGGGTAGCCTGTCCAGTTCCTCGATGAGCATCTGCATTTCGGCCAACTGGCTATCCGACGCCCTCTGCGCCGCCAGCCGGGCACAGAACCCTTCCAGCATCATGCGCAGCTCAAAGACCTGGTGCAGGTCGGTCAGGCCGATGTCGGCCACAAACATCCCGCGCCGGGGGATAATCTCTACCAGGTTCTCAGCCGCCAGGCGCTGCAAAGCCTCGCGGATGGGGGTCCGGCCGAGCTGCAGATCCTCCATCAAGGTCTGTTCGTCGATAGCCGACATCGGGGGAAGATCGAGGGTTATGATCCGTTGCCTGATGAGGTGATACGCTTTATCGCTTAGGCGCACACGCACTCCTCTCTGAGCAGATCGCCAACCTTCGGGCCGAACCTAACCGTCCTTGGACCTATCTCGAGTTCTCCTCGTCAAGAACCTGGTTGTCAGTGGAATGTGTGGTAGCGAAAGAGCTATGGTCGATATGATATATCGTCGGTACATCAAGAGTATACCACATTTTTCCTCGTTGTCAAGCCCCCAATTTTCAATCTCTTGTCCCCAGCCCCATTCACCGCTTGCCATTACGCCTATTTCCAGGTATACTTGCCGACACATCGCTTCTCAGCACCACACCGTAGGCGGCCGGTTAGCGGTCGCTCGCAATACAAACCCATAGAAGGGAGGTTCAACGGAGAACATGAAACTCGATCCCAACTGCAGGTACGACCAGGAACACGAATGGGTCCGTGTGGAGGGGGACGAAGCCCTCATCGGCATCACCGACTATGCCCAGGACCAGCTCTCCGACGTCGTCTATGTCGAACTGCCCGAGGTGGGCGACACCTTTGACCAGGGCGACGTCTTTGCCGTCGTCGAGTCGGTCAAGACGGCTTCTGATGTCTATATGCCCGTGGGCGGCGACATCCTGGAGATCAACGAGGCGCTGGAGGATTCGCCAGAACTGGTCAACGAGGATCCCTTTGGCCAGGCCTGGTTTGTGCGCATTGCCATCGCCGACCCCTCGGAGCTGGATGACCTCATGGACGCCGAGGCCTACCGGGCCTACGTCGAGGGTCTGGACGAATGATCGGGGTGTGCCCCCAGCCTACACGCAAAAGGAGAGTTCCATGAGCTACGTTCCGCACACCGACGCGGACCGGGCCGAGATGCTGGCCGCCATCGGCGTAGAGCGGGTCGAGGACCTGTTCCACGATGTCCCCGCAAGCTCCCGCTTCCCCGAGCTGAGGCTGCCGGAGCCGTTGTCCGAGATGGAGCTGATGGCCGAGTTGGAGGCCATGAGCGAGGAGAACATGGACGTGGGTCACTATCCCAGCTTCCTGGGGGCTGGTGCCTACAACCATTACGTGCCGAGCCTGGTGGATCAGATCATCAGCCGCTCCGAGTTCTATACTGCTTACACGCCCTACCAGCCCGAGATCTCCCAGGGCACGCTGCAGAGCATCTTTGAGTACCAGAGCATGATCTGCGCCCTGACCGGCATGGAAGTGGCCAACGCCTCTCACTATGACGGTGCAACCGCGACCGCCGAGGCGGTGATCATGGCCCTCAATGTGGCCCGTGGCCGCCGCAAGAAGGTCGTTATGTCCCCCGCGGTCCATCCCGAGTACCGGGCAGTGGTCCGGACCTATACCCAGGGTGTGGGCCTGCAGATCGTGGGCGACGAGGTGGGCAGCCGCAGCCTACACGACGTGGCCTCGCTCGTGGACGGCGACACCGCCTGCCTGATCGTCCAGACACCCAACTTTTTTGGGCAGATCGAAGACCTGTCCGGGTTGGCCGAGCAGATACACGCGGCCAAGGCCATGCTGATCGTGGTCGTCGATCCCATCAGCCTGGGCCTGCTCAAGCCACCCGGCGACGATGATGCCGACATTGTGGTGGGCGAGGGCCAGTCCCTGGGCAACGGCCTCAACTATGGTGGCCCCTACCTGGGCATCTTTGCCTGCCGGGAGAAGGACATGCGCAAGATGGCCGGCCGCCTGGTGGGCCAGACCGTCGACGCCGACGGCAAGCGCGGCTTTACACTGACCCTGTCCACGCGCGAGCAGCACATCCGCCGCGAGAGGGCGACATCCAACATCTGCACCAACCAGGCCCTGTGTGCCCTGGCCGCCGGCGTGCACCTGGCCGCCCTGGGTCGCAAGGGCCTCCGCCTGCTGGCGGAGCTCTGCTACCACAAGGCCCACTACGCCGCCGCCCAGATCGACGCCCTGCCCGACTACGAAGTGTTGGCCGCGAGGCCCTTCCTCAAGGAATTCGTCGTGCGCTGCCCGGTACCCGTCTCTGAGGTGAACGACTACCTGCTGGCCGAGTGGGGCATCACCGGCGGGTACGACCTGGGCCGGGACTATGAGCACCTGGCGGGCCACATGCTGGTCTGCGTCACCGAAGTTGTGCCGCGCGGGGATATCGATGCCCTGGTAGAAGCGCTGGCCGAAGTAGCCGAGGAGGTGGGCCGATGAAAGCGGATTTTGGCATACGCTGTTCAGGCGCCGAGCCCGTCATCTACGAGCTGAGCAAGCCGGGCCGCATGGCCACGACACTGCCCCAGCTCGACGTGCCGCAGGCAGCCTTGCCCGATGCAGCGCTCCTGCGCGACGACGTCGACCTGCCCGAGGTCAGTGAGCTCGACCTCATGCGCCACTACGTACGTATGAGCCAGTTGAACTGGGCCGTGGACATTGGTTTTTATCCCCTCGGCTCGTGCACCATGAAGTACAATCCCAAGGTGAACGAGGCAGCTGCCCGCCTGCCGGGCTTTGCGCGCACCCACCCCTACCAGGATGTCCACGCTGTGCAGGGTAACCTGCGCCTCATGCACGAGTTGCAGGAGATGCTCAAAGAGGTCGCCGGTTTTGCCGGCGTCAGCCTGCAGCCGTCGGCTGGCGCCCACGGCGAGTTGACCGGCGTGCTCATCATGCGCGCCTACCATGTCGCCCGCGGCGACATGCAACGGACGCGCATCATCGTGCCCGACAGCGCCCATGGCACCAACCCGGCGACGACCAACATGGCCGGGCTCGAGGTCGTCGAGGTGCCGTCTGACGCTCGGGGCAACGTCGACCTGGCCGCCCTGGAGTCCGTCTGTGGCGAGACCGTCTGCGGCCTGATGCTGACCAATCCCAACACCCTGGGCCTTTTCGAGGAACAGCTGCCGGCGGTGATGGAGCTCATCCACGGCTGCGGCGGCCTGGTCTACGGCGACGGGGCTAACTTTAACGCCCTGATGGGCATCGCCAAGCCCGGCGAGCTGGGTTTTGACGTCATGCACTTTAACCTACACAAAACCTTCTCCACGCCCCATGGTGGCGGTGGTCCGGGGGCGGGGCCCGTCGGCGTGGCCGAGCTCCTGGTGCCCTTCCTGCCCGGGCCGGTGGTGGCCCTGTGCCGTTGTGAGGAAGCCGGCTGTGACTGCCAGGAGGAAGAAGGCGTCCACTACCACCTCGTCATGCCCGAGCAGAGCATCGGCCGGGTCAGGAGCTTCTATGGCAATTTCGGCGTGCTGGTCCGGGCCTACACGTACATGCGCGCGCTGGGCGCGGAGGGGTTGCGTGAGGTAAGCGAGATGGCCGTGCTCAATGCCAACTACCTCAAGACCCGGCTGGCCGGCGTCTTGCCCGTCTCACACCAACGCACCCACATGCACGAGTTCGTGGTAAAGGGCATCTACCCCAGCGCACCCGACGTGCATGCCCTCGACATCTCCAAGCGGCTCATCGACTATGGCTTCCACCCGCCGACCAACTACTTCCCCTTGATCGTGCCCGAGGCCCTGATGATCGAGCCTACCGAGACCGAGAGCAAGGAGACCCTCGATGCCTTTGCCGCGGCCCTACGCGCCATTGGTGAGGAAGCCCGAGACGATCCTGAGCTGCTGCACGAGGCGCCCCACACGGCGCCCGTCCGCCGACTCGACGAGGTACGCGCCGCCCGCGAGCCCATCCTGCGCTGGCAGGGCGGGTAACCACAGTCAAGCATCTAAGGGGGTCGGACAGGCATAGCCCTGTCCGACCGCCAACAAGCCCTTCCGTCGTTCTCCAGTGTCCAGTACGCCTCACTATCGCGTTCGGGCTTATCGCGCTGGTGACAGCCTGTACTCCGATTTCAGTAATGTCGCGCAAGTGACGACGCACTGTCTCGTCTGTCTGCCGCCTGTGGTTCGCGACATGTGAGAGGGGATAGCCTGCTCATCTCTCGGTCAGCCTCTGTCGCACCCACCCGAGCGCATCCCCTGGCGTGCCGATGCGCAGCCCGGAACGGCGGGCTACCGCTGGATCATCGAGAAAGTGGCGGCGGTTGAGGGTGACCAGGTAGTCCGTCTTGACCTGCATCGCCGCTATGAGGATGGGGACGTCGGCCTGATGGGAGATCAGTTCTGCGTGAGCCGCGACCTCGGCCGCGGCTGGATCTTGCACGATATGCAGGTTGGTGGCGCGGATCGCCTCACGTAGGTCGGGCAGCGCGCGGGCCATCTTGCGGGCGACGGCCCGCTCTGTCTCGGCCACAACTTGTTCCGAGACGGTGATGCTTACCAGCCCAAGTTCGGCCAGGAGCAGCAGGGCACGGCTGGCGCCGCTGGACGAGGCGATCCCGGCAAAGAGCGCGCTGCTGTCGAAGAAGAGCTCAGGGCTGCTCATACTGCTCGCGATAGTAGCGCTCTCGCTCTTCGTCCAGCGCTTCGAGCATCTCCTCCAGGCTCGTGTCCTCCTCAGCCATTACGTCAGCTACCCGATCGCCAAGGTGTGCCACCTTCGAGACCTCGGGGATCAACAGAAATGACCCGTCACCCAGGTCTTCCAGGGTAAACACATCGTTCTCATCCAGGTCGTACTTACGCCGTAGGCTAACCGGCAAGGTCAGGATCCCTTTTCGCCGGAGTTGAATCTTCACCGAGCTCATCTCCCCACCTCTCTGGAAGAAATTCCGATTTTCTGCCAGTATTATACCGCCAAGCACCCATCCGCGCAATCCAAATCCACAGTCTGGATTCTCCAATATTTGTATCCAGTCCCTTCACCTAATGCGAACCGCCTCCACAAATTCCCGCGGCGTCACAATACGCACTTTGCCCAGGGCCTCCAGGACCAGGATATCCTCATCCACGGTCACGAGGTACTCGGCTTGACCGGCAATTGCACAGGCAACGAATTTGTCATCTTTCGGGTCGCGTGTGTAGGGTGGCACTTCCCGGAACCTAGGCAGGATCTCTGCCTTGGCATAGATCGCATCAAGCAGCACCTGGCCCTCTGGGGGAGGGATGAGCACCTGAATATAGTCCCGCCGCAGGACGGCCTCCAGCTCTTCGATCAGCGAGGGCGCCGTCACCATCTGGACCTGATTGCCAAGCCACAGGACCTCGATCAGTTCCCGAATGGCAGCACTGGGTCTGATCAGGAAGCGGATGAGGACGCTGGTATCGATGACGACACGGATCACGATTCTGAGCGTTCCTGGTGTGCCTGCTCCCTTGCTCGTTCGATCAATTCATCAATTTCAGCCTCGCTGAGCTGTTCCGCACGGGCCGAAGCCGCGGCCGACGCCTGCTGCAGGCGGCTGAGCAAGAGCTCTCGTTCGGCGTCAACCAGCCGCCGGTAGCGTTGATATTCCACGATGGCCACCCGCGGCAGTCCATAACGCTCCACAATCACGTCCTCGTCCATCATAGCCCGATCGATGGCTTGGCCAAAGTTCTGCTGCACCTCGCTCGATTTCAGGTTCACCGGCATAATCTTCACCCCGACGGCTTGTCTATCTTATCTAACTTATCCATCTTGGATAAGTATACCACGACAACAGCCTTTCGTCAAGCAGCACATCGTTTCCACCAACTCAGTCAACCGATCCCCAATACCCAATCCCTAATCCCCAATCCCCAATCCCTAATCTCCACTCCCCAATCCCTACTCCCCAATCCCCACCACCTCCCCCTCCACCCAGACCCCGCCCCACTCGTCCCCACGCCGCCAGCCCCGCACCACCACCGGCTGCCAAACCGGCGGTGCCTCGCCCTCTGAGCGCACTACTATGAACGTGTCCCCGTCCCCCAGAAAGAACCCATCGCCACCCGTCCAGCCGGGCAACCGCACCCCGGCGGTTGTGATCCGCCCGCTGGCCTCCGCAACCTGGCGCAGGGGGACCCGGTCCGGCGGCAGCCGCTCAGCCACCACCTCCAGGGGATGGACGCTGACCGGCTGGCCCAGCAGCCGCCGCTCCCAGGCCAGTCGCTGCGTCGCCGGTTCCGCCGGGACCTCGCGTTGGGCGAAGCCAAAGCTCATCTGCAGGGCGCTGCCAGCCCGCTCGACCTCCTTCGCCTCAACCAGCATCGCAGCGCGGCTCTCCCCCAGGCCATCCATCCCCCCGCACTGGATCAGGTGGGCCGCCTCCTTGGGCTGCAGTGCCACCCGCGTGAGCAGATCCCGCACGTCGCCGAAGGGCTGTCGCTGACGCTCCCGGATGATGGCCCGCACCGCTGCCCGCCGCAGATCGCGCACCTGCCCTAGGCCCATCCACAGCACCCCCCGGTCGCCCTCCCAGGTCAGGCTGAACCGCGACTGGCTATGGTTCACGTGTGGCGGCCGTACCTGCAGCCCCAAGCGCTTGGCCTCGGCCATGTATACCGCCGGGTGGTGAAAGCCGCCCCACTCGGCCAGCCGGGCGCAGAGGAATGCCCCCGGCCAGTGGGTCTTCAGATACGCCGAGCGGTAGCTTACGCCCGCGTACGACGTGGCATGGCCCTGATTGAAGCCATAGCCGGCAAAGGCCAATACCTGCTCCCACAGCGTCTCAGCTTGCCGCTGGTTGAATCCGGGCCCCTCCGGCGGGCGCCTCTGGCAGCCCTGGAGGAACTCGGATTCCATCTCGGCCATCTCCCTGTGGCCGAAATGCCCCATGCCCCGCCGCAGTTGGTCGGCCTGGGCCCAGCTCAGGCCCGCCACCTCGCGCGCCACGCGCAGCACCTGCTCCTGGAAAAGAAGCACGCCCTTGGTCTGGCCCAAGATCGGTTCCAGGGCTGGGTGCAGGAAGCGCACCGGCTCCTCGCCCCGGTAGCGCCGGATGAACGCCTGGGCCATCCCGCCGGTCGCCGGCCCCGGCTTGAAGAAGGCATTGGCCACCGCCAGATCCCGTACCGTACGCGCCTGCAGCTGCCGCAGCGTGCGCTGCGCGCCCCATGACTCGCATTGGAAGACGCCAATGGTCTCCCCCCGGGCCAGCAGGTCCCCGGTAGGACCGTCGTCCAGCGGGATGCCGGTGAGTCGAAAGTCCGGGTCGTGGTCGCGCTGCACCAGGTGCTCGGCGTCGGCCAGTACCGTCAGCGCCCGGATGCCCAGCAGGTCCAGCTTGGGCAGCCCGATGGCCTCCACGTCGGCGTGGTCGAACTGGGTGACGAGGAAGCCCTTGGGCGCCCACTGCACCGGCACCACGTCGGTCAGTGGGCCGGGGGTGATCACCACGCCGCCGGGGTGCACGCTGAGGTGATGCGGCTGGCCGATCAGCTCGTAGGCTGCCTGCACGACCTCGCGCAGCCGCGCCTCGGGCAGCGCAGCCAATACGTCTGCCACCGTGCGCCTGTCGCGGCGGCGGGGATCGGGGTGCCAGCGCCGGGGCAGTAACCGGATCAGCCGCGCCGTCTCGGCCTCGCCCAGGCCGTAGGCCTTGGCCGTCTCTCGCACCGCGCCCCGGGGCTGGAGGGTACTGATGGTCGACACCAACGCTACCCGCTCGGGCCCATAGGTGCGTCGCACATAGTCGAGCACTTCGTCGCGCCTGCGGCTGCAGAAATCCAGGTCGATGTCGGGCAGGCCACGGTCCGCTCCCGCCGCCTCGGCCCGTGCCGGGTTCAGGAAACGCTCAAAGAGGAGGTCATGGGCGATGGGGTCCACGTTCGTGATGCCGGCGCAATAGGCCACCAGCGAGTTGGCCACGCTTC
>JAMJFU010000139.1:0-3725 GCA_023544525.1 Anaerolineae bacterium
AGGGCGAAGGTGGCATCCCGAAAGAGAACCAGCTCTCGACGCCCCTGCTCCAACAAGTCCGCCAGAGGCTCGTTGTAACCGCGCAAAAATCCCGGCGGCGTGACGTTGTGGTAGTAGGGTACGACCTGGGCTGAGAGCCCGCGGACGAACCCGGTCACTGGCGATCCGATGGAGTAGTGATACAGGAGCACATCGTTGGGATGATCGTGATAGCGGCGATAGTCGAGTCCCGGATCCTCCAGTCGACGGTCACGATACTCCGCATAGACCTGAGAACGGTAGCCCCAGTGTCGCAAGAGCTCACGGATCCGCACTGCCTGGTTGCCCAGGGCGTCGCCATACAGGAAGCCGGGCATGATCTGGTGGATGGCTCTCAAGGTGCTGTCTCTCGCTTCATGCCGACGTGAACCTCCACATCGACACAGAATGGCGAAAGCGGTCGCGCACTCGGGGCCAGTTGCACTCCCTCCGAACATAAGCTCGCCCAAGGGCTGCCATCTGCTGCCGCTGCTGCGGATGGTCGAGAAACCAGTCCAGCGCTCCGGCGAATTCGGCTGCGGAGGTGAAGTACAGGCCACCATTGCTCTGCAAGACGTGGTGACGTGTCACTGGGCATTGACCGTGGACCAATACGGCGGTGCCGGCCAGCCAGGCCTCCATCAACACGATGGAGAAACTCTCGACCAGCGAGGGTTGGCAAAAGACCGTCGCAGCGCCATAGGCGTCCCGCAGGTCCTGCCCCTCCAGGTATCCCAGGGCGAGCAGATCGGGGTGGCTGGGCAAAGGTAAGGGTCCGCTGCCAGCCAGGACCAGTTTGAGCTCGCGATCCGGCCGTGTCTGGCGGTAGGCCAGAAAACTGGAGACAAGCTGAAGCACGTTCTTGGCGGGATCCAGTCGCCCAGCGTACAGCAGGAACGGTGCGTGCAAGCCGAACTTTTGGCGAAATCGCTCGGCGTCGGTCTCGAACTCGTCCAGCCCAAAGCCTACGACGCGGGCCCGCGGGTGATCCACGCCCAGCTTTTCCTCCGCAAAGGTTCGCTCGGGTTGGCTGATGAACATCAACCCTCTGGCGCTGCGCAACATGGCACGCACATCTGTGAAATAGGCATAGGGCTCGTCGTGCAGGCAAGGGCAGATCACGGTCTTGTCCGGCCAGATCGCAGAACCGTAGAGGGTCGTGCCAAAGAGATAGGGCAGGAAGATGAATTGATCGTAGTCGTCACCATGGTTGGCCACGTGTTGGTATAGGTCTGGGCTATGAGGGGCGTTTTCCAACCAGGCTGCCTGGTCGTCCGGCGACAATGGTTCGCCCCGATTGGCCCGGTCCGCCAGCTTCTGGAAGAGACGGGCATCACGATGGCGGTGATCGACAGGGAAACGCAGCACCCGCAGTCCATCGATCTCTGACTCGCCTGCCGCGATCTCGTTTCGCCAGCTGAGCAGGTCTCGCGCGCAGGTAGTCAGAACCGTCACGGCGAACTGGTCACGAGGCAGATGCGCGGCGAATCGCCGGGCAAAGGTTTCGGCCCCGCCAAGCACGTCGGGACCGTAGCGGGGCACGACAAAGGCCAGGCGGGTCACGTCTGCTTGGCCTCCAACTCGGAGATGCGGGCACGGAGATCGCTCACCTCTGCTTCCAGGTCCCTGACGAGCATGACCAGAGCGCGGGCTGTCTGTTCGTTGAAATGCACCTGGCGTGCGGCCAGGCGGTTGACGTAAAACAGCACCAATTCATGGAGCGCGGCCCGTGCCCGCTGCCAGAGCCCACCCACCAGCGGCAACCGGGTTTCGGTCAGGGCCATCTCGACGGGGATCTTGTCGTAACCCAGGGCTGCGCGGCGGACGGCTTCATGGAGATCGCGGCTCAACACAGCGTCAGCCGGCAGCGGATAGAGGCCGTCGGCGTAGGCTTCCCAGTCCAGGCCACGGGCCTTGGCCTCGGCCCGGCGAGCGCGGATGCGGGCCCGGATCTCTTGCATGATCGCTTCAGCGTCGATGCTGTCCCCTTCTATCTCAAAGCCGGCACTAGGACTCTCCTCGATCACCGCACGTTGCCTCCTTTGAAGGGGAGAATCCCAAGACCCTGCAGGATCCCCTTGAGCTTGGCCTCGACGCGCTGTGGCGCAAAGTCGGCAAGTCGCTCCCTCTGCATGGCAATCACGCGCGCTCGCAGGGCCTCTTCTGTGAGCAGCAGATGGCCCATCTCGGCCACCTCCTCGTAACCGAGTTGGGTGAATAGCAGGCCGGCGTTACCTAGCGTCTCGGGAACAGCCCCTGCCTTGCGGGCCAGGATCGGCACGCCAAAGTGCATGCTCTCCAGCAGGGGCACACAAAAGCCCTCGTGGTGGCTGGCATGGAGGTAGAGATCTGCGGCCTGGTAGTAGGTTTTCAGATCGGTGTCGGATACCAGGCCTGTGAAGGTGACTACGTCGCCCAGATGCAGATCAGCGACGAGAGCATCCAGGGCAGCATCGTAGTGTGGCAGGTAGCGCGAGCCAACGATGAGTAATCGCGAATTGGGGTTGATAGTCCGGTGGTAGACGGCAAAGATGCGGATTACATCCTCCACAGCTTTGCTTGGCACGATCCGGCCCACCGTGAGGAAGTTGACTGCACCGCTACTCCTTAGTCGTGCCAACAGACTCTGATAAACGGGCAGGGCGTCCAATCGATCTCTGGGGACAAAGATGGGCAGCACGGCGGTTCGAGTTTCGTCGAACCCTGCCCGGACCAGTTCCTGGCGGTTGAACTCTGAGTCGCCCAGTGCCATGTCGCAGCGAGCCAGGCCTGGCAGGGCACGCCGTCCCGCGGCACAGAGCATCGCCTGCTCGCGACTCCAGCCCTGAAAGTAACGCGCCGGGGTAATGTTGTGATAGACCAGGACCTTGCGAGCGTGCGTTGCTTGAAAGTAGCGGATGCCTGGACTGTAGAGGCCATAGTGGTAGATCAGGAGATCCTCGGAGGCGTTGAGATGAGCCCCGTATTCTCCCTCAGGACGGGCACTTGAGGCCAGTTCCGGGGCGATGTGTCCAGCATAGATCGAGGTCTCGAGGCCCCAATCCCGAAGCCGGGCGTCGATGTCGAGGATGTGGTTACTGATGGCGTCGCCCGGGATTAACGCAAAGTGCATCTGGTGGACTCTCACTCGCCGGCCCTCACCTCCAGCCGCGCCTCGAGCATGGCCACGCGCGCCTCCAGTTCGGATAGGCGTTGACCGTCTATTTCAAGCCCCTGGAGCAGTTCGCCGAGCAGCTGGGCCGTCTGCACATTCACAGCCGACTGTTGTTCCACGAGCGGACGCACATACCACTTGGTCGACATCCAGTTCCACAGCCGCCGCACCAACACGATCAACCCGCCTATCACCGGCACCCGAGAAGTGAAATCGGGCTCGGCAAGGTGTCCCTGGCCAAGTAGTTCGGCAAGTGACTGCTGCAAGCCGGTGTAATCGCCTGGGAGTTCCCCACCGGGACCACGCTTCAGCGAGTTGGGACCTATGGCCTTCACGTCGGGCCCATAGGCACCTTCGGCGCGGCGCTGAGCAACGCTTTCGCGCACGCGACAAGCCAGCTCATCAGCATCGAGCTCCGGATCGCGGATCTCCAATGGGAAGTCCTGCTCAGCCATCGCCATCACCCGTCTCTTTCTCGATCTGTGCTTCTAGCATGACCTGACGGCGGAGTAGCTCCTGAAGGACTGCCACCAACTCACGGTTTAGCTGGACC
>JAMJFU010000139.1:3735-9672 GCA_023544525.1 Anaerolineae bacterium
GCTCCAGGGTAGGGTCGAGGTAGGGCTCGCGCAAATGCGAGGTCAGGTTGCGTCGCACCCAAGCAACCAGTGGTCCGACGACGGGCAGGCGCGAGCGTACCTCATAATCGTGGTGCATGATGTCGGCCTGGAGCTTCAAGACCTGCAGACGGGCAGCCAGTGAGGTCGTGTCTTCTGCAGCAGCTGGTGTTGCCACAGCACCCATGCGCACACCCTTCGGCGGACTAGGTGGGGGCAGATCGTCGCGCAGCGCCCGGTCTACCAGTTCGAGTATGGCGGTTTCGTCGGCTGGCACAAAGATGCGCTCAGGTTCGCAGGCGGCTGCCTCGACCAACCTGGTTCGGGTAGCTGCGTCGGCTACCAGACAGAGGTCCGCGTACGCGGCCCACGGCGCAGAGGACAGATCCGTCTCGCTCCGCAGATCCAGGATCACAAGCCCCTGGACCGGAAGCTTAATCATCTCACCGCCGCCGCCAAACAGATATAGATCTGCATTCTGGGGGATGGGTTCGCCGAACGATACTTGGTCGCCCCGTGCCTGGAAGCGCTCTGCCAATGCTGCAGGAGCTTCCGGACCGGCGATGTGAACTCTGATCACTGGCACTCCTGTTCTCGCTGCCGGCGCCGCAATACGCGGAGATAGATGCCCTCTACCCGATCGGCGATGCGTGGCGTGGTGTATTGGCGCAGTACCTTCGCCCGGCCGCAGGACCCCATACGGCGCGCTTGCTCGGGGTTGGCGGCGAGCCTGGCGATACAAGTCGCCAGATCGGCAGGGTCGCCAGGGTTTGCCAGCAGGCCGTCCCGTCCCTCGGCGATAACCGACGATACGGCCGGCGTCCGGGCCCCAATTACTGGCTTGCCCAAGATCCACGCTTCCAGAAAGACGATGCCAAAGGCCTCACCTGCGGAGGGCAATACCAGGCAGTCGCAGGCTTGTAGGGCGGCCAGCTTCTCGGCGTGCGACACGGCGCCCTGTACATGCAGCCACCCTTGTTGGTCATCGCGCGCCCACAACGCGCGCGAATAGTCGGTCTCTGGTCCGACCGCCAGGAGGTGCAGATCAGAGCGCTGGCTCCGTAGAGCCATGCACGCAGCCAGCACCAGGTCCACTCCCTTGTAATCGGACTTGCGACCCAGGAACAGAACCACGAAGGCATCCTCGGGTAGACCGAGTTGCCGTCGAGCCTCGCTGGTTGAAGAGCTGATGTATCGCGTCGGGTCCAGGCCGGTTCCGCCAATGCTGACCCGCCAGGGGTCGAGGCCCAGGCCAAGCAATAGTTCTCGCTCGGCTGGCGTGTCGGCGATGACATGATCGCTGCCGGCCATGACTGTCCGCTGATAGCCAAGGTTGTAGGTCACCTCCTGCCCCGCGTGGGCGTGCGGTGTGACAACGACTGGTACCCCCAACCTCTGAGCTGCCCAGTAACCGTAGGCCACGTGGCTATAGACCAGGCAGTTAAGGTGCATCAGATCGTACTGGCGGCCTCGAGTCAGCATAGCCCAGAGCATACCCGGCGCCACCGGTCCGCCTCCGAAAAGGATCAAGGGTTCGTAGCGTTTACGGCGCTTGGTCCAATAACGGCGGAGGCCAAAGTGAAGGACCGACCAGACCCATGCCCGGCGGCGCATCGTCATGAAGCGGTAGACGTTCACGCCATTGATGCGATCGAGGGCCGGCAGTTCGTTCTTCCAGGTGTAAAAGTCCAATGCGCGCGTGGTGAACACGTCCACCTGGTGCCCCCGCTGCACAAAGGCTTCTGATAGGTCGGCGATGTACTTCTCTGCGCCGCCGATGGCGGGGGGATATCGCTGGGTGACGTGTAGGAGCCGCATCGTTATCCGCAATCTCTAGGACACGACCACAGGGACCGAGCGATAGTTCCAGCCCAGCTTGCCCTTGGCCAGGGCATGCAGTGTATGGTGTCCGGCTGGCACAGCGGCGGGATCCCAATGTAACTTGTAGCCGCAGGCACCGTATCGATCCCCGAAATGTACCGTCTGGTCGGCCCGCCAGGAGCCGAGTTCGGCTTTTCCCAACTCTGCCTGCGGTGCGTCCAGATCATCCAGGTAGAGCCACACATGGTCGACGCCATCCTCTGGGTGAAGCTGGCTCAATGCCCATCCCGTGACCTCCACCGGGCCAGCGATCTCTGCGTGCGGTGCAGGAACGTCGATGGCCACAAATACATCCTCGGACAAGGGATTGGCAGCAGTGCGTGGGCCCTTGATGGCCCGGACAATGCCCCGGCTGGTCTGGTAGGTGTTGACCATCTCAGCCCTGGGAAACCCGGCCGCGCGTACCGTCTGGAGCAGGCAAGGGATGTTGGGCACCCACCAGTTAGTGGGATCCCCGTTAAACTCGTCGCGCTCGTAAAAGTAGCTCGCTGGACTTTCCGGCACGGAGGTTGGCTGGAGCAGCCTTCTGGCGAAGCGCATAAATCCTCTGCGCTTTTTCAGGGCAGGAGGTGGGGGCGATACCATGATCTCCGAC
This sequence comes from Anaerolineae bacterium, assembly GCA_023544525.1. Taxonomy (GTDB): domain Bacteria; phylum Chloroflexota; class Anaerolineae; order JAAYZQ01; family JAAYZQ01; genus JAMJFU01. Next base: position 6,230 of record JAMJFU010000139.1, read on the forward strand.
TCGATCAACGCCCACTCTCTGGTAACGCTGGCGATGCGCTCCAGGGCAAGGAGCGGGTTCTTCAGGTGATAGTAGACGCCGAAGCAGAAGACGATGTCAAACAGCCCTAGTTTATCAGCAGTCAGATCGTAGACGCTGGTATGGTGGAACTCGACCTTGGAGCCCAGCACCTCGCGGGCCAGGAAGAATCCCTGACGGGGCCAGGAGTCGATGGCCACGACCTCAGCACCGCGCGACTCAGCCACGAAGGCGAAAAAGCCCTCGGCGCAGCCAATGTCCAGCACCCGTTTGCCGCTCAGATCCTCTGGAATCTCAAAGAAAGGGGCGCGTTCCAACATCGGGCTCATGCCTTTGGTGCGAACGCCAGGCATCAGGGGCCAGTCGTGAAACCACCGGATGGCGTCCACGCGCGCCTGAATCTCTTCGATCGACCTCTGTGATTCATTTGACACTTCGAGACCCTCCAGGCATTAAGATCCGTTCAGGCTGTCACGCTGGACAGCATCGTGGGCCGCTTGCCGCCCCCGTAGTTCAATCACCTCTTGGGACAATGTTTCCAGGGCATGCAGGAATGCAGCATTCACGACGTTCTGTTGCTGGACAATAGGATCGATGTACCAGCGCAGGAGACGGCGGGCAACCTTCTGAGACAGGGCGACCACCTTGGGCCAGATGCCCGGAGGCCAGTCCGGCCAGGCAATCGGCGAGTGGGATTCTACCCTGGGGTTAAGGGCGTGCAACGAAAGAAGCAAATCGGGTCTACCATTCGCCGGGGCAAACCAGGATTCGAGGATCCTGGTCAGGCGCTCGTCGGTTGCAGCCATCGCGAACTGCGGCAGGCAGGCGCGGTGCAACTGCGTCAGGAGTTCGCTGAGAACAGAAAGGGATTCGATGCGTTGTCCTAGGCCCAGCTTCTGGCGCCAGTTGACCAGATCATCGATGTCGTGCAGAGCCTTGAGATAGACCCACTTGAATAGAGTCTCCCTGTGCGGCGGACCCGTGCCCAGGAAGTCCAGCTCGGCTGGTAGGAACTCGCCAAGCAGCCGCTCGTGCGGCCAGTGTTTGCACACAAAGCGCAGCCGCCCCGCCTCCAGGGCCAGCGCCCGTGCGAGGTCACCAGCTTGGAGTGTGGAGGACTCGTGATGCGTAGCTGCCGCTTGCGGCACGAGGACGACACGGAAGCCGGCGGCACGCGCGCGATAACTCATGTCGGCGTCCTCGTAGTCGATGGGAAAGAACCGCTCGTCTTCGTAGCCGATCTGCTCCAGAGCAGGGCGGCTGATGGCCAGGCTCGCTCCCGTGACAAGATCGACGTCTGACAGCGTATCGTACTGGCCCCGATCCTCTTCGTGCCAGCCGACATGGTAGGTGTATCCTCGCGGTGCCTCGATGAGCCCGCCCGCGAACTGGATCGTGCCATCCGGGTAGAGCAGCTTGGCGCCTGCGATGCCGATTTGTGGATTCGCTTGCATGCTGCCGACAAGGTGCTCGAGCCAATCGGGCCGGACGACTACGTCAGCATTGATCAGCACGCAGATATCACCCTGTGCTGCACGCAGGCCCACATTGTTGCCACCAGCCACACCCAGGTTCTCACCGGTGCGGATCAAACGCACCTCGGAAAAGCCGCGCTCGACGATTTCGGCGGTCCGATCGGGCGAGCCGTTGTCGACAACCAGGATCTCCAGGGCCTTATATGTCTGCTGCCGCAGTGCATTGAGGCAAGGAGCGATATACGGCTCGCCGCCCCAGCCGAGGATGATGACCGAAGCCAGAGGATCAGCCATTGTGCTCTTTCACTTGGTCTGCCGCATCGAAGCGGGCCAACAGGGCAGCGATCGCCGACAACTCGCGGACATTCTCTGCCACATCCAGCGTCTGGCCGCGCAGGATTTGTCCCTGCTGGGCCTGCGTCTCAGCCTGTCGAGCCAGAGCCTGGTCGTGCTGGGCCAGGGTCCGGTCGTGTTGCTGTATGTGGCTCACGAGATCGGGAAGGACATCCAAGTAACGCAGCCCGGTCCACAGGCGGCGGAAACGCACGAATAGCCGGCCCAGTGCCGAGGGTCGACGCCTGACTGACGGTTCGAGTGGTTGGGCTGGGGAAGGCACGACACCAACCGCTTGGGCCTCAGGCAGCGCCTCCAGGCTGACCAGGGCGGCAGCACGAAGGTCGGCCAGAAGACTGAGTAGAGCCTGTGCTTCTGCCTCAGAGCTCGCTCGAAAGGCCAGGATACCAGGCAGGTCGAGCAGGACCTTGAGGTAGGCGCCCCGGGCGGTCATCAGTTCTGTGATGCGCGGCATGGCAGCTACCCAGGACACCTCTGCAGGGCCGAACTCGTCTAGCAGACGATCTGCAGGCCAATGTTTGAACACGAAACGCACTCGTCCGTGGTTCAGGTTCATCTTGTGGCGGTGGCTGCTGCGATCAGCGGTGGCCGATTCGTGATGGGTGACGACGGCCTGAGGCACAAAGACAACACGCCAACCGGCTGCTCGTGCACGATAGCACCAGTCTACATCCTCGTAGTAGATCGGCGAAAAGCCCTCATCGAGGAGTCCGATCTGCTGCAGAGCACGCCGGTGTATGGCCAGGGCTGCCCCGGTGACGAACTCGGGCTCATACACCTCATCAAAATGCCCGTCACTGGGTGAATGACGTCCTCGGTGCTCAGTCTCCCCCCGCGGGCCGTACAGGTAACCCCCGGCGTGTTGGATCGTGCCGTCGGGGTAGAGGAGCTTGGTGCCGGCCATACCTACCGCCGGGTCGTCAAAGGCACGGGCCAGGGCAGAGAGGAACCCAGGATGCACCTGCGTATCGTCGTTGAGCAGGACCAGCAGTTCTCCACTGGCGGCGCGCAGGCCGATATTGTTGCCCGCCGAAAAGCCGAGGTTACGGCTATTGCGGATAAGCCGTACGGCGGGAAAACGCTCGGCCACCAAATCGGGCGTGCCGTCGGTCGAGCCGTTGTCCACGACGATGACCTCGGAAGGCGGGGGCTCTTGGGCCAACACGGCGCGGAGGCAAGGCTCGATGAAGCTTCCCCCGTTCCAGGTGAGCACAATGACCGAAACCTCCATCAGACTCCCAACCTTTCGCGCCAGCGGTGCCAACTGCGCATCAGGCGCATGAATCGGCCCTGCTCGTAACGGCTCACCAGGTCGCGGAGGCGCCTGATCTCGGCATCCCGTTCAACCAGAGCATCCGCGCCAACCATGCCGGGGATCGAGCCGGCGGCCCGGTCGGGCGCCAGGGAGGGGTTTTGGCAGAACCTGGCAATGGGCTCGCAGACGCGCTCCCAGGTGAACTGCGGCCGCACTTTCTCGAACCGCGGCCGATAGGTGGCTCTCAGTTCGGGCGTATCTAGCAGGCGATGGATGGCGGCGGCGACGGCGTCGGCATCGCCCGGGGGCACAACCTCGCCGAGACCGTGATCCCTGACCAG
>JAMJFU010000013.1 GCA_023544525.1 Anaerolineae bacterium
GATGGACTATCACGATCGCTGTACCGCCTGCATCTCCACCCAGGCAGGCTGTGGGATGGGCTGTGTGTTCTGTGCAACAGGCCAGGGCGGGCTGGCCCGGAACCTGTCGCCGGGCGAGATCGTGGCCCAGGTCCTCCATTTCGCCCGAGAGATCCGCACGGAGGAGATCGAGCGGGCCACCGCCCTGGGATATCAGGCCGAGCTGGCAGAGCATCCTATCTCTAACGTGGTGTTGATGGGGATGGGAGAACCCCTGGCCAACTATTCGGCAACCCGGAAGGCCCTCGAAACCCTGACCGACGATCGGGGTTATAACCTGGGAGCGCGGCGGATCACTGTGTCTACAGTCGGCCTGGTGCCCGGCATCCGCCAACTGGCCGCCGAGGGCCTGCCTGTCAACCTGGCCGTTTCACTGCATGCGCCGACGGACGAGTTGCGAGATCGGATTGTGCCCATAAACCGCCGCTATCCGTTAGGGGAGTTGATGCCGGCTGTCCGCGACTATGTGTCCGGAACGGGACGGCGTGTGACCTTTGAGTACGCCTTGATCGATGGGGTCAACGACAGCCTGGAGCAGGCTCGGGATCTGGCGGATCTGCTGGCTGGCATGCTCTGCCACGTCAACCTCATCCCGCTCAATCCGACACACGGGTCCCCGCTCAAGCCCTCCCCGCGAGAACAGGTGGATGCTTTCCGCCAGGAATTGCAGTGGGCTGGGATTCCAGTCACGGTACGCATGCGCCGGGGGATCGACATTGAGGCTGGCTGTGGGCAGCTTCGCCAGCGCCAGACCAACATCGAACTTGGCTGATTACTTGCATTTTTGCTCAAAAACGGGTATCATACCAACTGAAGCCTTTGAGCACCCTGGTCTGCCTGGCATGGCCCGAGGGCGCACGTGACTGGCTGCGGGCGACTCCCATAAGCTGCGGCGGCCTCGTCGCCTGGAGGACCGGGTTTTTGGGTCAGGTGGCTGGAGATGAATGTGGACTACTACTACAAGATTGCGCCGTCAATTCTAGCCGCTGACTTTGCCCATTTGGGGGCCCAGGTGGCAGAGGCGGAACAAGCTGGCGCTGACTATATCCACGTCGACGTCATGGATGGCCACTTTGTGCCCAATATCACCATGGGCCCGCAGATAGTAAGGGCTGTGCGCAGCGTCACACGTTTGCCTTTGGACGTGCATCTTATGGTAGAATCGCCCGAGGCGTACGTGGGCCATTTCTGCGAGGCAGGGGCCAGCATCCTGACCGTCCACGTCGAGACCTGCCCCCACCTGCACCGGACCATCCAACAGATCAAAGAACTGGGTTGCAGGGCAGGCGTGACCCTCAACCCCGCAACGCCGGTGACCAGTCTCGAGGAGATCATCCCCTACGTGGACCTCGTATTGGTGATGACGGTCAACCCCGGTTTCGGAGGACAGACCTATATCGAGACCATGACAGCCAAGATCCAGCGTGTACGGGCGATGTTGGATGCCGACAATCCTGGCGCCGAACTGGAAGTGGATGGGGGCATTGGCCCAGAGACGGCACACAGGGTGGTCGAGGCAGGAGCAACGGTCCTGGTGATAGGGTCGGCGATTTTTGGCGCTAAAGAGGGGGTGACACGCGCAATCGAGCGAATCCGTCAGGCGGCATGAAAGAAAGAAACCCGTTTCCGGCGGTACGCGCGCCGGATGACGGGTTCGAGTTGGGCCAGAACGGCCACTGGCGAGGGGACGCCGTCTTGTGCTAGTTCTTGTTCAGTGTCCGCAGGCAGCGCGTGCAGACCTTGAGGGTTTGAGGGTTACCCTCTTTAAAGATCGTGACTTTTTGTATGTTCGGCTTCCACTGACGCTTGGTTTTGACGTTCGAGTGGCTGACGTTATGCCCAAACGAAGGAGTCTTGCCGCAGATATCGCATTTTGCCATGAGCGCACCTCTCACATGAATAGAGCCAGCCCATACCAGCGCTGGCCCCGAACAGTCTGGTTACACGACTATCTTACCATATGCGCCGCATTAACGCAAACCCGGCTGGGGCGAGTGCAATAGACCGACCAACGAGGTAGATCTTTTCATGGAACAAAGCAGGTTAGGTAAAATCGAAGTGACACCGACGGCGATTGCCAGTCTTGCGAGCCAGTCCGTGTTGGAATGCTACGGGGTTGTGGGCATGGCGGTCAAGGATCTGGCGAGTGGCATCGTCCAGATCCTGCAACCGTCCAGTCACCGACGCGGGGTCGAAGTCCATATCGATGGAAGTGACATCGTGATCGATCTGTACGTGGTCATCGAATACGGCACACGTGTTGCGGTCGTCGCGCGCAATATACAGAGTGTGGTCAAGTATACGCTCGAAAAGGCCCTGGGCGTGCCTGTGGCAGCAGTGAATGTACACGTGCAGGATCTGCGCGTGAGCACCGAGTAGGGTTCGGCGCGCCTGGCACGGGCTACGGATCCCATTGCCCGGTCAGAGACCCCTCCCATTCCCAGGCGATTCTAGCGCCCAGATTGCCAGGAGGCAGAAGCATTGACGGAACATGAAACAACTGCGGTTGGAGGCAACGAGCCCTCTTCCACGCGGCACGGAGCTCCCACCCAGTATTGCGATGGCAGAGGCCTGAAACGTTTGATCGGAGCAGGCCTGGCCTGGCTAGAACGCCATCAGCAAGCCATAAACGCCCTGAATGTCTACCCCGTACCCGATGGCGACACTGGGACCAACATGCTTCTGACCATGCAATCGGCCTATCAAGAGATCCAAGACTCACCGGAGGACGAGGTGGGGATCATTGCCCAGAAGGTGGCCCACGGCGCACTGATGGGAGCCCGGGGGAACTCGGGCGTGATCCTGTCGCAGATCTTTCGTGGCTTTGCCCGTACCCTGGACGGGATTGAGGCCTTTGATACGGTTGTTCTTGCTGCTGCTCTTCGGGAAGCCGCCGCGACAGCGTATAAGGGCGTCATAAAACCGGTGGAGGGCACCATCTTGACGGTGGCCCGCGAGGCAGCGGAGGCCGCCGTTGGCGCTGCGGCCAGCAGCGACGACCTGGGTTACGTTCTAGCCCAGGTTGTCCGTGAGGCCAGGGAGTCGGTGACACGGACCCCATCCTTGTTGCCAGTGTTGGCCGAGGCTGGGGTTGTAGACGCCGGCGGTCAGGGCTTGCATATCATCCTGGAGGGCATGTTGCGCTATTCCCGGGGAGAACAATATACCGTTGACAACGAACTGGCCGCGGCCATGGATCTGCACGACCTGCACGTGGAGGGGGAAGAGGGATACGGCTACGATGTGCAGTTCATCATCCAAGGCGAACGACTGGATGTGGAAAAGATCCGGGAGACGATCGCGGCGATGGGAGACTCGGCCCTGGTTGTGGGTGACTCCCGTGCGGTCAAGGTCCATGTTCACACACCAGAGCCGGGCACACCCATCAACTATGGGGCAGGGTTGGGTTCTCTGAGCCGGGTAACGATCGAGAATATGCAGGAGCAGTATCAGGAGTTCATCCTGAGCAAGGCACAGAAGCCTGTGGTGCAGCCCGAGCATCCGGGACGCATTGGCACAGTGGTCGTGGCGCCGGGACCAGGGCTGACCAGCGTCTTTGAGAGCCTGGGCGCCAGCAGCGTTGTGTCGGGCGGGCAGACCATGAATCCCAGCACCGAAGAGCTGCTGCACGCCGTGGAGAGAGTGGCCAGCAACGATGTAATCGTCTTGCCCAACAACAAGAACATCATACTGGCTGCTGAACAGACGAAGGAGCTCTCGGAAAAGAACATTGAGGTAGTGCCCACCATCAGTGTGCCGCAGGGGATCGCGGCCCTTCTGGCCCTGAACTACCAGGCCGACGTCGAGGCCAATGCCCGGATCATGGCCGAGGCGGCCGAGCATATTGAGACCATCGAGATTACGAGGGCTGTGCGCTCGGTGCAGATCAACGGTATGAGCGTGGAGGAAGGCGAGGTAATCGGCCTTATCAATGGCACGCTGAAACTCAAGGGAACGGCTGCGACCGAAGTGGCTCTGGATGCTCTGGGTGAGGTCCATGCTGAGGATTACGAGATCATCACCATCTATTATGGCGAGATGGTGACGCACGATCAGGCCGAGCAGCTATCGGAAGAGACCTCTGAGCGCTATCCTGAGCAGGAGACCGAGGTCATAGATGGCGGCCAGCCTCACTACTACTTTATCATGTCGGTAGAATAGGCCCGGAGGCACAACAGGCAATGGCAAACGTGCGTATCGTTACTGACGTTACAGCTAATCTCGATCCGGGCCTCGTCGAGCAGTTCAAGATCACGGTGCTGCCCATCGAGATCCGAGTCGGGGATGCGCTGCATGTGATCGGTCCTGGCGAGGCTGGCGAGGATCTCTTTGAGCAGATGGCAGAGGACCCGGCTCAATCGTCGTCCGTGACGATCCCTGCCAGTGTCTTTCACAGGGCTTTCACAGAGCTGTGCAGGCAAACTGAGCAGATCCTGGTGATTGTCACGTCGAGCAAGCTAAGCGGGGCCTTCGAACAGGCCAGGATTGCGTCGCAGGCGTTTTTGGGACGGTGCCGCATCGTCGTTCTCGATTCCATGTCGGTTTCCTGGGGGCTGGGGTTGATGGTCAGGGCGGCGGCCCGGGCAGCAAGCCGGTCCTTGCTGCTGGACGAAATCGTGCGCATGGTGCGGGGAATCCTGCCGCACATTTACTTTGTGTTCCTCGTGGAGCGTCTGGACTATTTGGAGAAGGGCGGCCGGCTAGGGGCAGCCCAGGCACTTCTGGGCACGATGCTACGCATCAAGCCTTTGCTGCTCATGGAAGATGGTGAGATTGTTTCCCTGGAAAAGGTACGCACACGGTCGGCTGCGCTCGAGAAACTGGTGGATTTTGTCACCGAGTTCGCCACCATCGAGGAGGTGATGATCCTCAAGAGCCCTGTGGACAGCGAGCTCAACGGTTTGATACCGGAGTTGAAGGAGCTGCTCAAGCAAGCTCTGCCGCGCCAGCAGTTCGAGACGATCGATTACGATCCCATCCTTGCCACTCACCTGGGCCCGGAGGCTCTGGGCATCATCGTCTACGAGGGCCTGTAGGTGGGTCACTGCCCGGACAGGGCGACAGGCAGTGGATGGACAGGAAGGAAACAGGCATGAGGCGTGTGGGGGTCGTCACCGACAGCACTGCAGACATCCCTGTGCGCCTGGCATCAGAGCTGGAGATCCATGTGGTGCCCTGCCAGGTGTTCTTCGGAGAGAAGCTATACCGGGACGGCCTGGACCTGACACCAGAATCGTTCTATAAGGAGCTGGCCAGCAGCTCAGAGCTACCGCGCACGTCCCAGCCGGCTGTGAGTTCGTTCGTCGAGGCATACCATCAGCTCCTGGAGCAGGAGCACTGCAAGTCCGTGGTCTCGATCCATGTGGCCGGCAATCTCAGTGGGACTTTGAACTCGGCCTGGGCAGCCGCGCAGACGCTGCCCGAACCATCGCGGATCAAGGTCCTGGACTCGGGCCAGGTATCGATGGGCATGGGCTGGGCCGTGGTGGAGGCAGCCCGGCTGGCACAAAGAGGTGGGACAGGAGATGAGGTGGCTGACCTGGTTTGGAGATGCGTGCCCCGGCTCCGGACTGTGGCAATGATCGACACCCTGGAGAACCTGTACAAGGGCGGGCGGATCAGCCAGTTTTCAGCCACCATTGGCTCGGCGCTGCAGATCAAGCCGTTAGTGAGCCTCCAGGCTGGAGAGCTCTCAGTATGGGCTCGAGTACGCACTCGCTCGAGGGCCCTTGATGCGCTGGTGGACCGGGTGCGGGGATGGGGCAAGGTAGCCGAGATGGCGGCGCTTCACGCTGACGCCGAAGAGCTCTTGGACAGCCTGGTCAGCCGCCTGCACGGCGCTTTTCCGAGAGAAAAGATGCTGGTCTTGCCGGCTGGTTCGGCATTGACCACCCACCTGGGACTGGGTGCCGTTGGAGTCTGCGCCCTCCTGGAACCCGACGCCTGAGTTCGCGGGTCTGCGGCAGCTATGGTCTGGTGGGTGCCTGGAAAGTCACCGGAGATTCAAGGTCGAGGCGGAGTTTCCGCCCGTGTTTGGCAGAGACAGGAAGTTGGTAGTGAGTTGGAGGTGTGATGCTCGCAGCTTTTGAAAAGCTGGAGAAGATTTTGAGGCTTGAAGAAACCCACGGGTACCGCGATCGGGCGGTGATCGGAGGGTTTGACACCTTTGTCCGGGTCTGGCAAGAGGAGGCCCTTGGACAAGGTCCCGAAGAGACACAGGTGCGCCTGATAGACGAGATCGTCGATCTGCTGGCCGGTTACGGAAATGCAGACCATAGGCGCAGGGTCGAGGTCATAAATGATATCCTGAGCCGGCTTTCGTCCGAAATTGAGCCGGCGACAGGCCCGCGGCGACCATCGCCGTACAAGCCCGGCAGCCCTGCTGCCAAGGCCGTTGAGGTGCAGATGCCACCTCCCCAGAAGCCTGGCAGTGCGGCCACTCCCGCGGCAGCGCCTCCTCCACCCCCACCAGAGCCAGCTCCTGCAAAAGAACGGACGAGCAGCGGGTTGGATGCGCCGGTCACCACGCTGCCCGGCGTGAGCACTGCTTACTCAGCCAGACTCGAGAGATTGGGTATCCAGACCGTCCGGGACATGATCTATCACTTTCCCCACCGCTACGACGACTATAGCCAGCTCAAGCCTATCAACCGGCTGGAATACGGCGACGAAACGACGGTGATCGGCACCATCTGGGAGACTCGCACCCACAAGACACGGAGTGGCAGCGCGATCGTGACCAGCGTCATTGCCGATGCCTCCGGCACCATCGAGGCCGTCTGGTTCAACCAGCCCTACCTGACCCGCCAGCTTCGAGCCGGCCGGCGGATCGTGCTCAGCGGCAAAGTCGACGAGTACCTTGGACGCTTGCGACTGCAATCGCCGTCGTGGGAGCCTTTGGAGAAGGAGTTGATCCACACGGGCCGGATGGTGCCGGTCTATCCCCTGACGCGCGGCGTCAGTTCGCGGTGGATGCGCCGCCTCATAAAGCGGGTGCTCGACCACTGGGTACCCCTCCTGGACGACTATCTGCCCGACCCGGTCCGTGAGCGGGAGCAGCTCCTGGAGCTGCCGGCGGCCATCCAGCAGATCCACTTCCCCGAGAGCAAGCAAACCAGGGACGAGGCGCGGCGGCGCCTGTCATTCGACGAGTTCTTTTTCATCCAGCTGGGCATGCTACAGCACCGGTTGTCCTGGCAGAGCCAGGAAGCTGCGCCCATCGAGCTGGACAGTGGCCTGCTGTCGGCATTCCTGGAGTCCCTGTCCTTCGAGCTGACGGATGCGCAAAAGCGCAGCCTGGAAACCATCCTTGGGGATCTATCAGAGCCTATCCCGATGAGCCGGCTCTTGCAGGGGGACGTCGGGTCAGGCAAGACGGTCGTGGCAGCCGCTGCCATGCTGATGGCCGTGGCGGCTGGCAAGCAGGCAGCCCTTATGGCACCCACCGAGATCCTGGCCGAGCAGCACTACCGCACAGTCTCGGAACTGCTGGCAAACGCCGAAGGCCTCGGCTTGGGCCGGCCAGTCTCTGTCGAGCTGTTGACGGGAAGCCTGGGCCGGGTGGACCGGCGCAAGGTATACACTGCCCTGGCATCGGGCGAAGCCGATATCGTCGTCGGCACCCATGCTCTCATTCAGCGACACGTCGCCTTTGACGATTTGGCGCTGGTCGTGGTGGACGAGCAACACCGGTTCGGTGTGCTCCAGCGCGGCGCGCTACGGAGCAAGGGTGGTGCTCCACACATGCTGGTGATGAGCGCTACGCCGATCCCGCGAAGCCTGGCCCTGACTGTCTACGGCGACCTGGAGATATCGGTTATCGACGAGTTGCCACCGGGGCGTGAGCCGATCGAGACTCGCTGGCTACTGCCACGGGAACGGGAACGGGCCTATAGCTTCCTCCGGAGCCAGATTGAGAAAGGGCGCCAGGCCTTTATCCTCTACCCATTGATCGAAGAGTCAGACAAGGTCGAGGCAAGGGCTGCTGTCGATGAATATGAGCGGCTGCAGAGCAAGGTCTTTCCAGAGCTGACGCTGGGACTGCTTCATGGTCGTATGAAGGCGAAGGAAAAGGACAGCGTAATGGAGCGTTTCCGCGCTGGGGAGATCGACATCCTGATCTCGACGTCGGTGATTGAGGTCGGGATCGACGTGCCCAATGCCACGGTCATGCTGATAGAGGGAGCTGACCGCTTTGGGCTAGCCCAGCTGCACCAGTTCCGGGGACGGGTAGGCCGGGGTGCGTATCGATCGTATTGCCTGCTGCTCTCGGATAGTGTCTCCCCAGAGGATCCCAAGACGAGGACGACGTGGGAAAGGCTGAGGGCCATCGAAGAGACCCAGGATGGATTCGTGCTGGCCGAAAAGGACCTGGAACTCCGCGGCCCAGGTGACTTTTTTGGGGTGCGGCAGAGTGGCTTGCCCGCACTGCGGCTGGCGAGCTTGAGCAACCTACAGATCTTGGAGCAGGCGCGCGGCGAAGCCCTCAAGATCTTTGAAGAGGATCCGGCCCTGACTGGGGCAGAACACCAGCCGCTGGCTGAGCAGGTGGAACGCTTCTGGCAGGGACAGGGCGATCTCAGTTGACGGTCTGGAGAGAGGACAATGCCAACAGCCATTTACCCCGGCACGTTTGATCCGGTACACAACGGGCATATTGACATCGCTACGCGCGCGGCCGGGATCTTTGAGCATCTGACCATGGCTATCTATGCCCGGCCGATGAAGAGCCTGCTATTCAGTGTCGAAGAGCGGAAGGCGATGATCGAAGAGGCCATGGCGGGCGTGCCCAACATCAGCGTTGCTACCTACAATCAACTGACTGTAGATTTCGCCCGGCAGCTGGGTGCACAAGTGATTGTCCGGGGTCTGAGGGTCATCTCGGATTTTGAGTTGGAATTCCAGATGGCGTTGACCAACAAGAAGCTTGATCCAGGTATCGAGGTCGTGTGCTTGATGACGAGCCAGGAGTATGCGTTCATCAGTGCCAGCACCGTAAAAGAGATAGTCATGTTGGGCGGGTGTGTGGACGGCATGGTGCCACCCCAAGTGGCGGAAGCCATGGAGGCCAAGTTTAGAGGACTGGATTCAGAGGGGCAGAGCTCTGTGAGGCTGGTCTCTTTGCGCGATTAGGCGCGCAGAGCCTTCGCCTCTGAACGCTGGCTGGCGTCGGATCAGTCCAGCGAATTGCGGCCAAGTCCAGTATATTGTGGATGCACACGAAAGGAGATCACAGTTGAGCGACATCTACCACCTGATCGACCGGCTGGAGCGCCTGCTGAATGAGAGCTGGCGGATGCCGCTGAGCGCCTACCTTGTCATCAACGAGGATGACTTTCTGGATGTCATCGACCAGATGCGGACAGCGATTCCTCGGGAGATCAAGGAAAGCGAGAAGGTTCAGCGCGAGCGGGAACGCATCGTGGCCCAGGCTGAGGAAGAGGCTGAGAGGATCGTGCACATGTCTCAGGAAGAAGCCACCAAGCTGGTGCAGGATCACGAGGTCATACGCCTGGCGCAGCATCGGGCCGACACCGTCATCGAACGGGCTCAGCGTGAAGCCGAGGCCATGAAGCTGGAAGCCGACGAGTATGCCCGGAGTGTGCTTTTGGCCCTTGCGGGCCAGCTCGATGGGCTGGACGATCAGATCGCGCAGCTTCTGGCTACGGTTCGCAACGGCCTAGAGACCCTGGACCAGACCCAGGAACGCGAACTGGAAGAGCAAGGTTAGAATAGAAGGCAGCTTCTTCCATTATAGAGCAGGCCGTCCTCGGGAGAGGCCGGCTTGTATGGCTGTGTCGTCGTTTTGACATGGGGCTGAGTCTCGCCTATAATTGGGCGACTTGGCACTAGACGTTACTGGAAGGTTTGAAGTCAATCGATGCGTTTTAACGTTGCTCAGTTGCTCAAGGGGCCAACCGGTGCGGAGCGCCGGTACCACCTGAGCGAAGAAATACGGAACTTGGACCCAGATCTACATCCTGTCAGCCCGCTGGAAGGGACGGTTACGCTGATGCGCACCAGCCAGGGAATCCTGGCCACGGGCAAGTTGCGAACCGTTCTCCAGCTCGAGTGCGATCGGTGTCTGGAGCCATGCGACGTGGAGGTGGAATTGGAGCTCGAGGAAGAGTTCCGTCCCACCATCCTGATCAACGATGTGCCGATCGATCCCACGCCGGAGGATGAGCGCGACGATGCACTTACCATCGATGAGCATCACGAGCTCGACTTGAGAGAGGTGATCCGCCAGAGTTTGTGGCTGGTAGCGCCGATGGAGGCCCTCTGTCGTGTGGATTGTGCTGGACTCTGTCCCCAGTGCGGTGGAAATCGCAATCTTGGAGAGTGCCAGTGTGTAGGGCCGGCCCTGGATCCGCGCTGGGCTGTGCTGCAGACGTTTTTAGCAGGTGAATCAGAGTCTGACGAAAGGAGCGAATAGCCCGTGGGAGCACTACCGAAACGGAAACTGGGCAAAGGCCGGAAAGGGCGGCGGCGCAGCCATCACGCGCTCAAGGCCCGCAATCTGGTGGCTTGCCCCAATTGCCACGAACTGCGATTGCCCCACCAGGTTTGTCCCTGGTGCGGTCATTATAAGGGCATGGAAATCGTCAACCTCAAGTCCGAATAGGGCCTTATGCACCGCACGACGGTGCTCAGAAATGGCGCGTATGCAGAGGCCGTGTCAGGGCGGCATTCCCCTGTGGGATGTGTTCCCAGGAGCACGGCCTTCTTCTACCCTCACTTCGGTGTAGGGTGCGTTGGACGGGGAGGCGGCCTTGATCGATTTTTCATTGTCCGAAGACCTGCTCGAGATCCAAGCTCGAGCGCGCAAGTTCGCCCAGGAGGAAATCCTGCCTATTGCGGCGGAATACGACCGCAAGGGCACAGTTCCACCGGGCATTGTCGAAAAGGCCAAGAAGGCGGGCTTGCTGAATGTGACCATTCCCCGGGAATATGGGGGGATGGGTTATGGCGCCCTGCAAAGCGCCATCATAGCCGAGGAATTGGGTGCTGCATGTTCGGGCATCAGCATCACCATCCTGGTGAATGGGCTGGCCCTGACGCCGATCCAGCTCTTTGGCAATGAGGAGCAGAAGGAGAAATTCCTGCGGCCGGTGGCTGAGGGTGCCAAGTTGGCAGCCTTCTGCCTGACGGAGCGTGAAGCTGGATCGGATGCCGGGTCGATCAAAACGACGGCGTTGCCGGATGGCGACGACTATGTGATCAATGGCGTCAAATGCTTTGCCACCAGTGGCTCAATGGCCGAGATCTTGGTCGTCTTTGCCCTGACCGACCCCGACCGGGGTGCCCGTGGGGCCTCGACCATCGTCGTACCGGCGAACACTCCTGGTATACGGGTCAGCAAAGTCGAGGACAAAATGGGCCAGCGAGCTTCGAACACAGCTGAGCTCACCTTTGACGATGTCCGTGTCCCTCAATCCAACCTCCTGGGTAAACCAGGGCGCGGGTTTCCTATTGCCCTGCAGACGCTGGACTTTGGCCGCTCCGGCGTGGCGGCCCTGAGCGTGGGCGTAGCCCGGGCGGCGCTGGAGCTGGCGATAGGCTATGCCAAGGAGCGGCAGCAGTTCGGTGCGCCCATCATCACGAACCAGGGCGTGTCGTTCATGCTGGCTGACATGGGTATGAAAGTCGAAGCGGCACGGTTGCTCACCTGGCAGGCGGCGTGGATGGCTGACCAGGGCCTAAAGGCCACGGCCCAGTCGGCAATGGCCAAGTGCTTTGCCTCTGATACTGCCATGCAGGTGACGACCGACGCCGTGCAGATCTTTGGTGGCGTAGGCTATATGAGGGACCACCCTGTGGAAAAGCTGATGCGTGATGCCAAGATCCTGCAGATATACGAGGGCACGAACCAGATCCAGAGGATGGTGATCGCCCGGCAGCTGGCCAAGTTGTGAGTGCCTGCGGGTGGACTTGGTGATATGCCCGAGACCGCGTTGATCTTTCCTGGTCAGGGGTCCCAGCGGCTAGGCATGGGCCGCGATCTGGCCGAAGCCCATCCGGTGGCGCGCGAGCTGTACGCGCGGGCCGATGAGCTGTTGGGCCGTTGTCTTTCTTGTCTATGCTTCGAGGGCCCGGAAGAGGAGCTCAACGACACCATCAATACGCAGCCAGCCCTGTACGTCACGAGCATGGCATTGCTGGAGGTGCTGCGTGCAGACGGCGCATTGGCTGGGGTGGCGATGGTGGCTGGTCACAGCCTGGGTGAACTGACGGCGTTAGCGGCCGCAGGTTCCCTCGACTTTGACGATGGGTTGCGCCTGGTCCAGGAGCGTGGGCGGCTGATGAAACTGGCCGGCGAGCAGAATCCAGGCGGTATGGCCGCGGTACTCAAGATGGAGGATGCGGCGGTCGAGAAGGCTTGCCGCAGGGCCAGCGAAGAGACTGGCAAAGCTGTGCAGATCGCAAACTATAATTCCCCGGGCCAGGTGGTCATCTCTGGTGACCAGCAGGCTCTGGACAGGGCGATGGAGATACTGCGAGAGCAGGGTGCCAGGCGGCTCATCCCGTTGGCGGTGAGTATCGCTGCACATTCGCCATCAATGGCGAATGTGGTGCAGCAATTTCGCGCAGCGGTTGCCGCTACGCCGGTCCGTGCACCTGAGATCCCTGTGATCGGCAACATCAGCGCCCGCCCGCTACTCGGGGTGGCCGACATCCGGGATGAGCTGGCTGGACAGCTCACCTGGCCAGTGCGATGGACGGCCTCAGTGCAGTGGATAGTCGAGCAGAGGGTCGAACGTTTCATCGAGGTCGGCCCGGGAGATGTGCTCAGCAAACTTGTGGCACGCATCGCACCTGATGTGGATGTGCTCAGCGCCGGAGATGTGGCATCTGTGGCGGCGCTGGCTGGCTAGGGACAAGCGTATTCAGGTCCAGGGGGGAACGATGGATTTTGGTGGCAAGGTGGCTGTGGTCACGGGGAGCTCGAGAGGGATCGGGCGGGCCATCGCCCTGCGGTTGGCGGCTGGCGGCGCCAAGGTAGTCGTCAACTACCAGGGCAACGAGGCGGCGGCCGAAGAGGTGGTGGCACAGATCCGAGCTGGCGGTGGTGAGGCGGTTGCGGTCCAGGCGGACGTCAGGGATGCAGCCCAGGCTCAGTCTCTGATGGAAGCGGCCAAAGGCGCTTTTGGCCGGGTGGACATCCTGGTAAACAATGCCGGCACGACCCGCGACACGCTCATCATGCGTATGAGCGAAGAAGAATGGGACGTGGTCATCGACACCAACCTGAAGGGATCCTTCAACTGCATCAAGGCTGTGAGCAGGCAGATGATGCGCCAGCGCTACGGCCGCATTGTCAACGTCAGTTCGGTGGCAGGTATCTCGGGCAATGCGGGACAGGCGAACTATGCCTCGGCCAAAGCAGGGCTGATCGGGCTCACCAAGACGGTCGCTAAGGAGCTCGGTTCGCGGGGCATCACCTGCAACGCGGTGGCTCCGGGCTTTGTGCCTACCGATTTGACCGCATCGCTTCCAGAGAGCCTGATCCAGGTGGCCATTGACCGCACGCCCCTGGGTAGGACCGGTTCGGCGGAAGATATGGCGGCGGCCGTCTGTTTTCTGGCCTCGGACGATGCCAGCTACGTTACCGGCCAGGTGCTTGCCGTGGACGGCGGCTTGTCGATTTCATAGGGAGGAATCGGTGGAAGAGAACTATGGCAAGGTCACGATCGCACCGAACGTGCTTGTGACGATTGTACAAAAGACCGCAGCCTCCGTGCCGGGTGTTGCCCGGCTTAGCGAGAATACCCCAGGCGTGCAGCGCCTGCTAGGCCTGCACACAACGGCCGAAGGGGTGCGGGTCTCGATCTCCGAGGACCGCGTGGCGGTCGATCTGTTCTTGATTGCCAGGCGGGGCTTCGACCTGTTCCTCATGGGGCAGCAGTTGCAGAAAGAGATAACGCGGGCGGTTGAGGATATTGTGGGCATGGAGGTTCAGGAGGTCAACGTCCATATCGAGGACATCGCCACGGAACTAGCCCACGAGCAGTTGGATACGAGAGAAAAGGTGTCATGAAGGTCCGCCATAGAGCGCGCGTGGCTGCTTTACAAGCCCTTTTCGAGGTTGACTGCACCGGGCACCATCCAACTGTCGTTATTGAGCGCGGCTTGGAGGATTCGACATTGCCAGAGCCTGGTGCAGAGTTTGCGCGCGAATTGGTGCGCGGGGTGAGTGAGCATCGCCAGGAACTGGACCGCTATATAGGCCGGTACGCGCCTGAATGGCCAGTAGAGCAGATCGCGATCATTGACCGGAACATCCTGCGGATTGCCATCTACGAGATCCTCTTTGGGGCAGATACACCGACCAAAGTGGCCATCAACGAGGCGGTCGAACTGGCCAAGGAATATGGGAGTGATAGTTCTGGACGTTTCGTCAACGGGGTATTGGGTTCCCTGGTGGCCAAGGAAGCGCCGGCTGACGGGTAATGAATATTTTCAGCAACATCGGTATTACCGAACTGATTGTGATCCTCCTGCTGGCACTGCTGGTGGTGGGTCCGGAGCGCCTGCCCGAAATGGCACGGCAGCTGGCCAAGCTTCTGCGAGATCTACGAACGGCCTACGAGAATCTGACCAAAGATCTGGGGCCGGAGATCATGTCCCTTGAAAAGACGACGCGTGAGATCCGCGAATCCGTGAACTCGGTGCGCTCGATCCCCAAGGACATGGTCGGGTCGGTGGTGAAGGCGGCCGAGCTCGAGGACACCATCGCAGAGCTGAAGGATGTGCAGAAAAGCGTGGAGCAGACAGGCCGGAGCGTCACCCAGGCCGGCGAGCTGCTCCGAAAGCCTCTCGACGAGACACTCAGGACCGCGCGTGGCGCACTCGATCCGGCCAAAACCGAGGGCCAGGCAGACGCACAGCTGCCTGCACCCCAGGGAGAGGATGAACCAGGGCAGCCAGCTCCGGAACCCGGAGAGGGGCGACCAAGTCAGGAAAGTCTGCTAGGCACTGAGCAGGGCCGGGTCGAGACGGGTTCCCCGGACGAGCCGACCTCGCCGGCTTCTGTGGATGAGGAAGCCGGCCAGGGACCGCCATCGGGGGCCGCAGAGGAAGAGCAAATAAGTGAGTGAGGCACAGAGTCCCGTAGAAGGCGAATCTGCCGTCATGCCGCTTATGGAGCATCTCAAAGAGCTCCGGAGCCGGTTGATCTGGGCATTCATCGCGTTGTTTGTGACCACTGCCTTTAGCTTCATCTTTGCCAAGCAGGTGCTCGAGATCCTGATCGCGCCGATGGGCGACACGTTGCCCCAGGCCCTCAAACCGACAGAGGTCCTGGGCAACTATATGAAAGTGGCGCTCATCTGTGGGGTCACGCTGTCTATGCCGGTGCTCGTCTACCAGGTTGGGCGGTTCATCGCCCCGGGTTTGACCAAGCAGGAGAAACGTTACCTGTTTCTGCTGGTGCCAGGCGCCACCCTGTGCTTTGTGGGAGGCGTGGCTTTTGCGTACTTTGTGATGTTGCCCACGGCGATCCCGTTCTTGCTGGGATTCCTGTCCGATGTGGTCGAGCAGCGTTGGGCGATCGGTGAGTACTTGTCATTCGTAACATCACTGTTGTTCTGGCTTGGTATAGCCTTTGAGCTCCCGCTCTTTGTCTATTTCCTGGCCAAGATTGGTTTGGTCAACGCCGAGATGCTGAGCCGCAACCGGAAATATGCGCTGGTCGGCATTGCCGTGTTGTCGGCGGTGATCACACCCACGGTGGATCCGCTGAATATGGCCCTTGTCATGGGGCCGCTCGTCGTACTGTACGAGCTGGGAGTCATCCTGGCGAGAATCGCCTGATCTCAGCTCCGGCGAACGCAAAAGAGGGCGCCGCATTCCCCAAGTGCGCCCGAATGATAATCAGATCCAATCAAAGACATTGTCAAGGAGGAACAAGCACCATGGCGCGTATCCGTGTATTGATCATGGGAGCTGCTGGGCGTGACTTTCACAACTTTAATACGTTCTTTCGTGACAACGAGCGCTATGAAGTTGTGGCATTCACGGCTACCCAGATACCAAACATCGAAGGGCGGGTATATCCGCCCGAGCTGGCTGGTAAGCTGTATTCGGAGGGGATTCCCATCTATCCGGAGCCGGAACTGGAGGACCTGATCCGGGAGCATGCCATCGACCAGGTCGTTTTCGCGTATTCGGATGTCTCCCACGAGTACGTCATGCACAAAGCCTCGCAGGTTTTGGTGGCCGGTGCTGACTTTCGTCTTATGGGCAGCCGCCATACGATGTTGGCCAGCAGCAAGCCGGTCGTGGCCGTGGCTGCGGTCCGCACCGGCTCGGGCAAGAGCCAGACAACGCGCTACGTATGCGATATCCTGCAGAAGATGGGCCGCAAGGTTGTTGCTGTCCGCCATCCCATGCCTTACGGCAACCTGGTCGCCCAGAGAGTGCAGCGCTTTGCCGAGTATGCGGATCTGGAAAAACAGGACTGCACCATAGAAGAGCGGGAGGAGTACGAGCCGCACATTGACCGGGGAATCGTCGTCTATGCCGGTGTAGATTACGAAGCCATCCTGCGCCAAGCTGAGCAGGAGGCTGATGTTGTAGTGTGGGACGGGGGCAACAATGACCTCCCATTCTTCAGGCCAGATCTACACATCGTGGTCGCCGACCCGCACCGTGCTGGACACGAACTGCGATACTATCCGGGCGAAAGCAACCTGCGCGCGGCCGATGTGGTCGTCATCAACAAGATTGACACGGCCGACTTGTCGAATATCAGCCAGGTGCGGGAGAACGTCCGGCAGGTCAACCCGAAGGCGGTGATGGTCGAGGCAGCCTCTCCCATCTTTGTGGATAATCCCGGCGCCATCCAGGGCAAGCGTGTGCTGGTCGTCGAGGATGGGCCGACGCTGACGCACGGAGAGATGGCCTACGGTGCGGGCGCAGTCGCAGCCAGGCGCTACGGTGCTGCTGCCATCATCGATCCGCGGCCCTATGCGGTTGGCTCCATTGCGGAAACCTTCCAGAAGTATCCCACCACGGGCCCGGTTCTGCCGGCGATGGGATATGGGGTGGATCAGATCCGGGAGCTCGAAGAGACCATCAACGCGACGCCCTGTGATCTGGTGCTCATTGGCACGCCCATCGATCTGCGGCGCATCGTCAACATCAAGTGTCCCGCGGACCGTGTGCGCTACGAGTTGCAGGTTATCGGGCAGCCGACGCTGGCACAGATACTGCAGGACAGGCTGGGCGTGTAGCGCTCATCTTGGGAAATAGAGGCATCGGCGGGATGCCCGGCCCACCCGTGGCCGGCATCCCGCCTTTTCGTGCGGACCCAGGTTTACAAGGGCCTGCTTTTGGTGTACAATAGCCACGTAGCGAGCGACCTGAAGCCGCCAGGTCGCCGGGCAGCCGATCGAAGGCAGTTTGGCTCGCCGCGACCAGAACAGAAGTGGTTTCCGCTGCCAAAACCATGTCTGGTAGGCGGCTTGTCCCTGGTCCTGTTGGATCTGAGCGGGACACGAAGAGGTGGCGCCCATCGCGATGTGGACAGCTTTGTGACGGTGGCCGAGGATTTCATCGATCACGCCCGCATCGTTGGAACGCGCTGCCACGTCCGCGGATTGACCTACGTGCCCGCGACGATGTTCTGCGAGCGGTGCTTCTCTGAGCTGGATGACTGGGTCGAGGTCCCCAGCCGGGGACGGGTGTTCACTTATACGATGCTTTACCGGGATCTAGATGATGAGGTGCTGGCTCAGCCTGCCGTGTTGGCCTACGTCAAGCTGGATGATTGTGACGGCGGACTCGTACATCATCTAGGTGAAGTAGAACCGGAGGAAGTCTTAATCGGGCTCGAGGTAGAGGCGGTGTTCAAGGACGCTGCTGAACGGAAAGGCTCCATCCTCGATATCCAGTATTTCCGGCCCGTGGACGGATAGCGCGTCAGGCGAGGTGTGGGTCAGCAGACGGTTGGTTCGGGAGATGCGATTCGCTTCATCCGCTCACCCACCAGCCGGCGGCCTGCGATTGGATGGGGGCTGCGGACGTTGAGCCTGCCCGAACTGGCCCTTTCGCCTGGATGTGACGAACGGCCTAGATAGCATGAACCGAAAGCTGGTTCTGGGGATCTTGGCGGGGTTTATCGTGCTGTGCACGGTGGCCTCTGTGGCTGTCGGACTTGGTGGCGCCAGCCTCTGGCAACGCCTCTCTGAGGAGCCCGAGGATGTCCGCGCCGAGGTCAAGGCCCCGCCCTCCACTGTCAAAGGAGCGCCGTTTACGATCGAGATCTCGGTCGAGAACCTCTCTGCCGAGACTGTCCTGCTGGACAGCATCGATGTGGCCGAGGGCTACCTGAATGGGATGGACATCTCGCAGTCAGAGCCGGCATTCTCAGAGGCCCGTGAGCTCCCCTTTGGCGGCGTTCAGACCTACAGGTTCGAGCAAGAGATCCCGCCTGGAGAAACCCTGGTTGTTCGCATGATTGCCATCGGCAAAGAGGCCGGCGACTGGTCGGGAGCGATTGACGTCTGCATCGATTCTGGCATCCGCTGCCTGACCTCTGTTGCCCAGACTGTGGTCGAGGAATAACCCCTCGCTGAGGCCAAATGACAGAGAGTTATGGACATCGAAGGATCGCTTGACAGCCTGGAGCGGGGTAGCGTCGTGCTGCTGGGCATTCCCTTCGATGAGCACTCGTCGTTCATCAGCGGAGCAGCCCTGGCGCCGCCCCGTATCCGCGAGGCGCTGTACTCTGATGAGACGAACCTGTCGACCGAGTCGGGCGACGATCTGAGCCGGCAGCCCCGTCTGAGGGACCTGGGTGACCTGAGGCTCGAGCGCGGCGCCGCAGCGCTGGCCCAGATCGAACACACCGTCGCTGCCCTCCTGGAGCGGGGAGCACGCGTGCTGTCGTTGGGCGGGGATCATGCCCTGACCTTGCCCGTCGTGCGGGCCTATGCCCGGAGATACGAGCTGCTCAACATCCTCCACCTCGATGCGCACCCCGACCTCTATGACGAATTCGAGGGCGACCGTTACTCGCATGCCTGCCCCTTTGCCCGGATCATGGAGGAGGGTCTGGCCAGCCGGCTGCTGCAGGTGGGAATCCGGACGATGAACCCACATCAGCAGGCACAGGCCCGGCGCCTCGGTGTGGAGGTGGTCGATATGCGCCAGTGGGGCCCCGGCATTCGATTGCGTTTTGAGGGGCCGCTGTACATCAGCCTGGATCTGGATGTCCTGGATCCGGCCTTTGCTCCGGGAGTCTCGCACCACGAGCCTGGAGGGCTTTCCACCCGCGAGCTCATCCGGCTCATCCAGGGGCTAGAAACAGCCTTGGTGGGAGCCGACATCGTCGAATTCAATCCCGAACGGGACGTAGTGGGTGTTACGGCCATGGTTGCGGCCAAGATGGTCAAAGAGCTGGCTGCAAACATGCTGCATTCTGGCTAAAGGTGCCGCTTGCCATAGTGCCGGGATGGTCGATGGCATAGGGCAGGCCAGCAGAAAGGTGAACTGTATCGCATGACGAACCTGGAGGAGATTGTAAACCAGCTCGAATCGCTGACGGAAGAGAACCTGGCTGAAGTGGCCCGCTTTGTCGAATACCTGAGGTGGAAGCAAGGGGCCGCCCCGACCGGGAGGGCCGGACAGCCATGGAGTTATGATTTTGTGGAGGGGTTTCGCCGGGCCAACGTCAGCGCCGACCAGGGCTCGGCCGGGATGGAGGTTCAGGTGGGTGAAGCCTCATGCGACGGGGAATTGCGTATGGCGCTGTGGCAGCATCCACCGGTCACGGGTACCGCCATCGTGGAGTACCAGGTGCCGGTGCCGTCCGACGTGCGCAACCTCTGCCTGCGTTTTGCCACCGGCATCCGCGATGGTTCTCAGCTGGCCCCAGGCAACGTCGTCGCCTTTCGGATCTTTGTCAACGACTGGAAGATCTGGAGCGATACCCAGCACATTCGCAAGTGGAAAGAGCACGAGCTAGCCATGCCAACGTTGCCCGGAGACGTGGCCCGGGTGCAGTTTGTGACCGATGGCCTGGGCAACCATCGCTGGGCCTGGGCTGCTTGGGCTGAGCCTCGTCTGGTCGGGCAGGTGGCGGCCGGCTAGCGAGATAGTGGGCCTTGGGACCGCTGTTTGTGCTGTACTCTTGAATCGGATGTGAGGAGGTAACACTGCATGGACTTTGAGCTGAACGAAGAACAGCGCTTGGTGCGAGACATGGTGCGCGACTTTGCTGAAAAAGAGATCGCGCCTAGTGCGGCTGCGGTGGACAAGGCTGCCGAATTCCCGGCCGAGAATATCCGCAAGATGGCAGACTTGGGCCTGATGGGGCTGCCGTACCCAGAGGAGTACGGGGGTGGAGGTGGCGACTATTCGAGCTACGCCATCGCCGTCGAAGAAATCGCCCGGGCCTGTGGTTCTACGGCCCTGATCTATGCTGCCCATGTCTCACTTGGCTGCGGGCCCATCTATAACTTTGGCACCGAGCAGCAGAGGCAGACTTGGTTGCCGCGGCTGTGTAGTGGCGAGGGGCTGGGCGCCTTTGGCCTGACCGAACCTGAAGCCGGCTCAGATGCGGGATCCACCCGGACCACGGCGGTGCGCGATGGCGACCATTATGTCCTCAATGGCAGCAAGATGTGGATCACGTCGGGTGCCATCGCCGACGTGGTGACCTGTACGGCCAAGACCGATCCCGGGGCGGGCACGGGGGGCATCTCCTGTTTCCTGGTTCCTGGGGGCACCCCGGGCTTTGTCCCAGGTAAGAACGAGCCCAAGATGGGCCTCAAAGGATCGATCACCTCGGCCCTGTCGCTGGAGAACTGCCGCCTGCCAGCCGACCACCTGCTGGGCGAGGAGGGCGAGGGGTTTAAGCAGATGCTGATCACCCTCGACGCTGGCCGGATCAGCATTGGGGCCATGGCGCTCGGGTTGGCGCAGGCTGCTTTCGAAGAGGCCACGCGCTACTCAAAGGAACGGGTCCAGTTCGGAGAGCCGATCGCGAAATTTCAGGCCATCCAGTGGATGATCGCCGATATGGCGACCGAGATCGATGCCGCGCGCCTGATGATCTACCGCGCTGCGGCCATGAAGGATGCCGGCGTGCGCTTTACCAAGCAGGCAGCTATGGCCAAGCTTTTTGCCTCTGAGGTCGCCGAACGTGCGGCCTTCAAGGCCATCCAGATCCATGGGGGCTACGGCTACAGCCAGGAGTACCCGGTGGAACGTATCTACCGTGACCAGCGCCTGTGCACCATCGGCGAAGGAACGAGCGAAATCCAGCGGCTGGTCATCGCCCGCCAGGTGCTTGGCAAGCTGTGAACGCGCAAAAGCCAGGCAGGCCATCCGCCTGGCTCCTGCGCACCGTCCGCCTGTGTGGGCTGGACTGGCGTTAAAGAGGGTTGTCGAGGACGCTACTCCTTGAGAATGCCCTTTGTGTAGGCGAACCACACAAAGACCGAGGCCACGATCGCGATCAGCCCGACAATGACCGTGACCTGGATGGACTGGCCCGTCATGCCGACCGGTGCCATAATAAGCCATGTCGTCAAAAAGACAGCGACAATGGTGACGACGACGAGGGAGAACATCCCATAGATGAGGAGTCTCTTTCCGCGCTCAGCGCGCTGCTCTGCGGATAGCTGTTCCTTGGCGCCCATTTTTCCTCCTTGCATGACTTTGATGCGTGTGCAGCAGCCGGGACAACAACGTGAGCATTATACCATGAAAGACGTCAGAAATCAAGTGACCCATTAGTACTATACACAAGCCATTGGAAAAGAACTGAAAAAGGGAGAACGTGGCGATGGAGCGATCTCATCCCCTGGTAGAACTGGCCCGCAGGACGATCGGGAGTTACGTGCGCGAGGGCAAGCGTCCATCCCTGCCACCTGCACTGCCCGCGGAGATGCAGCAGCCAGCAGGCGCATTTGTGACCATTTACCGCCATGGCCAGTTGCGGGGTTGCATCGGCACCATCCATCCCACCCAGGCGAGCGTCGCCGAAGAAGTTATCGAAAACGCCGTCGCTGCGGCCAGCCGGGATCCCCGGTTCTCTGCGGTGGAAAGCCACGAACTCGAGGACCTGGAGATCAAGGTCGACGTGCTGACCAAACCAGTACCGATCGACGGCGTGGAAGACCTGGACCCCAAGCGCTATGGACTGATCGTCCAGTCTCTAGCCCATCCCTGGAAGCGAGGCCTCCTGCTGCCGGACCTGGAGGGGATTGATACGGCGGAAAAGCAACTCTTCTGGACGCGCCATCATAAGGCGGGGATCACGGACCCTGAAGAGCCTGTGGAGCTGTATCGCTTCGAGGTCCAGCGCCACACCTGACCTGGTGCAGATGATGGCCGGCAGCCAGACGACGTTGCAGTGGCGATTCAACTGACCAGAGAGTAGTCGACCGAGGCTGCCTGGCCATCCGCCGGGACCAGGCTCCTGACGGTCACTATTCGCCGGTGGAGGCCAGGGCCACGCCCGAGCGGGCCGGAAGCCGGATGCCGGCCAGTTGGCCCCGGGCCACCGTGAACACCTGCTCCTCCCAGGGATCGCGTAACTCTGTCCCGTCCTCAAGATGTTCAGACACAGGCAGATCGATGGTCACCGGCTGGCGCGTGTTGTTCAGCGCGACGACGACAGATCCTTCTTGCCCTTTTCGAAGGTAGGCCACAACGCCCTGACCGGCAAAAAGCCAGTCGAATTCACCGTTCCGCAGTTCTGGGCGTGCCTGGCGCAGGCGGATGCATCGTTGGATATAGCCGCGCATTTCGTGGTCCCATTGGCGCTCATCCCAGGGGAAGGACCTGCGGCAGTCGGGATCGTGGCGTCCCTCCATCGCGATTTCGTCACCGTAGTAGATGCTCGGCGCACCGGGATAGGTCATCTGAAACAGAGTGGCCAGCCGGTAAGCCGAGTCGTCACCCCGGGCCAGGGTCTTGAACCGTGGCGTGTCGTGGCTCCCCAGGAGGTTGTATTGGACTTCTGTGATCGTCTGTGGGTATAGCTCGAGCAACTCGTCGATGTCGTCAGCAAATTCCTCTGCATCCAGCACATCAATCTGATGATAGCCGGTCCGGGCGATCTCTGCCTGCAGGAGATTGTCTCCGACGAAAAAGCCCAGGCAGGCCCGGGTGAAAAGGTAGTTCATCACGGCGTCGAACTGGTCGCCCTGGAGCCAACGGCGGGCATCGCCCCAGATCTCGCCTACAATGTACGCCTCTGGATTGATCGTTTTGACCCGGTCCCGGAACTCTTCCCAGAACTCGTCATCGTCGATGTCACCCGGTACATCGAGCCGCCAACCGTCGATGCCGAACTCGATCCAGTGGCAAGCGACGTCCCATAGGAAGTTGCGCACGGCTTTGCTGTCCACGTTGAGCTTGGGCAAGGCCGGCAGATCCCACCACGATTCATATCCGTGCTGGCCTCTTGGTGCATGATATGGGCGGAGGGGGAATTTCTTGACGAGGAACCAATCCACGTAGGGCGAGGCGGGGCCGTTCTCCACGATGTGATGGAACTGGAAAAAGCCCCGGCTGGCGTGATTAAAGACGCCATCCAGGATGACATAAATACCCCGCTGGTGGGCCTGGTCCAGAAGTGTCCGGAGCGCATCATCTCCACCGAGGATGGGATCCACCCGGTAGTAATCGTGCGTGTGGTAGCGGTGGTTGGCCGCCGACTGGAATATGGGATTAAAGTAGATGGCAGTGATGCCCAGATCCTGGAGATAGTCCAGGTGCTCGGCAACGCCCAGGAGATCACCGCCTTTAAAGCCGTGTACGGTTGGGGCACTTTCCCAGGGTTCCAGGTTCGACGGTTTCACCACGCGTTCGCTGCGAGCAAACCGGTCGGGGAGAATCTGGTAAAAGATTGCGTCGCGGACCCAATTAGGTGTTTCCGGTGATGTCACGTCTGGCAGCCTCCCTCGATGGCGACTAGCGGTGCCGGCTTCTGACAGGCAGAATGTCCGTGCAGCGCAGAAGCAACAAGCGTTTGATTCTAGCATAGACGTGGCGCAGCGTCAAAAGCTGCCACCCCCGATTTCTGGAGCTTGATGCCTACCCCTGGCATCGAAGCGTCGTTGACATCCCTTTGCACCTGGGGTACAATCGGCCCAGAATGCTCACACCCGGAGAGAGGATGTGTGGTGATAATCGGGCCCTGGGCTCTGTTTCGCGATGGGCAAGTGGTGGGTACAGTGCGTAACCGGCTCCCGCCCCTGAGCGCGAAGGAGGCCTTGAGTAACGCAGCGCTAGACACAGCGCCCGGCCTGCACCCACGCAGGTGGGGCAGCGCTGCGCACGCTGTAGCGGCCATCATCCGCCACCGGCTTGGATTGGGTGGCGCGCTGCGATGAGGGCACTCACCCGTCCACCGCTGCTTTCAAGCCGCCTGAAGCTATTGATGGCGACCATGATCCTGGCCAACTGGTAGCCACACTGCTGTTGCTGCCCATCATATGGGTCAAGTTCCGGCTGCCACGAGCGGCCGCTACGGAGGCCGGTGAGGCGTGAGGCCGGTGCCTCTCAAAAGAGCAGGGCCGAGCGCTCTAGCCATAGGAGGAATGAATATGCAGAATCTTGAGACGATCGTTGAGGAGGTCCGTGCCGATTTTGAGGGCAAGACCAGTGTGCGCGACGTCGCCCTGCAGCGCTCCCGTACACTGATCCGCAACTGTGCCAATGCCATCCGTGCCGCGCACCGGGGCGAGTTTGAGGAATCGCGGGCCCTGCTGCAGGTGGCTCGCGACGCGGCTCGGGAGATGCAGGCCGATCTGGTCCCCTATCCCGAGTTGTACCACGCCGGGTATACTCAGGATGCCCTCAAAGAATATGTGGAGGCCGAAGTGGTCTATGCCTTCATTAAGGGGGGCGAGTTACCCGGCCCCCGCGAACTGGAGGTCGAGTCCGCCGCCTATCTCAAGGGGCTGGCTGAAGCGGCCAGTGAGATGAGGCGCCACTCCCTGGACCTCATGCGCCAGAACCGGCTGGCGCGTGCCGAAGAGATCTTGGCTGTCATGGACGAGGTCTATGGCCAGTTGATGACGGTCGATTTTCCCGACGCCATTACCGGCGGATTACGGCGGACCACCGACATGCTCCGCGGCGTGGTGGAACGCACGCGCGGTGACCTGACCACCGCGTTTCGCCAGGAGATGATGCGACAGGCCTTGCGGGAGTTCGAGGAGCGGGTCGGCCTCGAGTCTTGACCGCGGGTGTATGCCTGCGCCAGGTCCTAGGAGGAAGCTTGAGCCCAGAGGATGAGATCATCCGAGCCAGCGAGATCGGGCAGTATGCCTACTGCGCACGGGCATGGTGGTATGCCCGGGTCAAGGGCCATCAGCCGGAGAATGTGGCCGAGTTGCAGCGCGGCGTAAGCGAGCACCGTCACCACGGCCAGAGGGTAGAAGGATACCACCTGTTGCGACGGGTGGGTCTGGCCCTGCTTGTGCTGGCCGGGCTGGCGCTGGCGGCCTGGCTGCTCTTGAGCATCGGGGGCTGAACCTATGGCCTGGCTATGGCTGGTTGCGCTCCTGCTGGCAGGGCTAGGACTTATGCTCGTGATACGCTCCCGGGCTGCAAGACAGCAGGCTGGCCTGCCAAAAGGTCGCGTGACCTACGTGGATACCGGCGCCTGGAATCGCTGCGAGCGGCCTCTCTTCTCCAACCGTTACCGCCTGACTGGGCGGCCCGACTATATCGTGCGCCTGCGCGAGGGTGTGGTCCCGGTGGAAGTCAAGTCGAGCAGGGCACCTGCGCAGCCCTACGAATCACATCTGATGCAACTGGCGGCGTACTGCTTGCTGCTGGAGGAGATGGAAGGGCGAGTGCCGCCCTATGGCATCTTGAAGTATCGGGACCGTACCTTCGAGGTGGACTATACCCCTGACCTGCGGGCCAGGCTGCTGGTAGCTGTCGAGGAGATGCGCAGTGGCCTGGGTGACCAGGGGCCAGCGCGGAGCCACGACGAGCCGCCCCGCTGCAGAGGCTGTGGCCATCGTTCCCAGTGCGACCAGCGTCTCGCCTGATTGTCTTCCTGCCTGCTCATGACCGGCCGCGCATGGCTGTGCTGGACGGCCGGAGGTCAGGATGAGCGCCGTCGCCCGGTAGGATGGAACTTTGCAGGCGGAATTGACGCTGCGGGTGAACTGTGCTAATATCCTGGGTGCAGCCACTGGGCCCGAAGCTTCTCTGAGCGGCGAGAGGTCCTTGTCGCTGACCAGTGTTGCCGGGGTTGCGGGCGGCAGTGGATACGCTGTTTTGGGAAGAAGATGCATTCGCGTCGGGCTCGGCAGTAGATGCTCGGAGGCACTGCAGGCCCGCGAGGGCGCTCGAGCTAACGCTGATTACGTAGAAGAGGAATGTCAGAAGGTCATTTAGAACGTTTACAGAAAGTCCTGGCCCGCGCCGGCGTTGCTTCGCGTCGCAAGTCCGAGGATCTCATCCGCCAGGGGCGGGTTCAGGTCAACGGGCGGGTCGTGACCGAGCTCGGGACCAAGGTGGATCCGGCAGGTGATGAGATCCGGGTGGACGGTAACCGGATCGAGATGGTTGCCCGCCGGGTCTATGTTATGCTGAACAAGCCGCAGGGCGTTCTGTCAGCGATGAGAGACACCCGTGGGCGCCAGGCACTTGGGGATCTGGTGCCGGCGCCGGTGAGGCTGTATCCGGTCGGCCGTCTGGATGCCACCAGCGAGGGGCTGATCCTGCTGACGGACGACGGGGAACTGGCGAACCTCCTCACCCATCCTCGCTACGAGCACGAGAAAGAGTACCGGGTGGTGGTGAACGGCCAGCCTTCGGACGAGACGCTTGGCGCCTGGCGGCGAGGGGTGGTGCTTGATGGCAAGCCTACCGTCCCTGCGCAGGTGGAAGTGTTGGCGGTTCGGCGGGATTCGGCCGAGCTCCGGCTCGTGATGCGGGAGGGCCGAAAGCGGCAGATCCGGCGCGTTGCCGAGCTGCTAGGCCACCCTGTGCGCGAGTTGAGGCGGGTACGGCTCGGACCCCTTGAGCTGGGTACGCTTGAGCCAGGCCAGTGGCGGTACCTCACGGCAAAAGAGGTTGAGAGCCTGCAAGCAATAAAGCGCCAGCATCGTAGGCCAAAGGGCCGCAGGGCCGGGCGCCGCAGGCCAGGCCAGGGTTAGAGTAGACCTCTGGCCAAAGCCACCATTTGGTAAGAGGCGGCGGGGCACGCTAATCCCCCATCCAGACAATCCCAATCACACTCAGTGAGCGAGGAGGCAAGTATTGGAGCAGGTATCGACGATCGCCATAGACGGGCCGGCAGCCTCGGGCAAAAGCACCATCGGCAGCCTCGTGGCTGAACGATTAGGATATGTGTATCTCGATACGGGCGTGATGTACCGGGCCGTCACCTGCGTAGCTCTGCAAGCGGATATGGCCATCGAGGACGAGGCAGGGGTCACAGCCCTTGCCGAGCGGCTCCGCATCGAGATCCTGCGCCCCACGGTGGACGATGGCCGGCAGTATACCATCCTGGCGGATGGTGACGATGTGACCTGGGATATCCGAAAGCCGGAGGTTGACCAGGGTGTGTCCCCGGTTTCTGCTTACTCGGGAGTGAGGGACGCACTCACTTCCCAGCAGCGCCGCATGGGCGAACAGGGTGAGATTGTGATGGTGGGTCGCGACATCGGTACGGTGGTCTTGCCCGATGCGGACGTCAAGATATACCTGGATGCGACGTTGGAACAGCGGGCCGATCGCCGCTATCGCGAGATCCTAGCCCGGGGCAAGCCTGCGGACTTTTGCGAGGTACTCTCTTCCGTTCGACGGCGGGACGAGATCGATAGCGGGCGGGCGCTGGCACCCTTACAGCCAGCCGAGGATGCAGTCGTGATCGACACGACCTTGATGACGGTGGGAGAGGTGATGGAGCAGGTCATGGCTCTCATAGACTGCTGCCGGGATGGCGCGTGATCCCGGGGAGCAGGGGACGCCGCGCCTGGGTATATCCCGGGCTTTTTTGTGGGGCGGCCTCGTGTCCGTCTCGCCAGGCCAGTGAGGGAGGTCTGCGCTGCGGCCGGTCCATCGCATGCCCAGCGGGCAGGTACCGTAGGAAGCTTTTTGCAGCCTGAAGGCGGGTGCAGCATTTTGTGGAGAGAGGCATGGTGGGAAAGCAACCAGGGGGCGTGATCGCAGCCATTGAGCCGGGCAGCCTTGGCGACCAGGCTGGCCTGCAGCCAGGCGACCGGCTCATTGCCATTAACGATCAGCCCCTGCGGGATATCATCGACGTTCAGTTCTACGGGGCTGAGGAGGAACTGGACCTGTTGGTGGAGCGCGGCGGCAGGCAGTGGACCGTAGAGATCGAGAGGGAGTACGACCAGGATCTGGGCCTGTCGTTCGTGAACCCCACTTTTGACGTCGACATCCGCCGCTGCGCCAACAACTGTGGTTTTTGCTTTGTCAAGCAGAATCCCCCGGGTGTGCGCAAGTCACTCTATATCAAGGACGACGATTACCGGCACGCCTTCCTCTTTGGGAATTTCGTAACACTGACCAACCTCACTCCGGAAGACTGGGCACGGCTGGAGGAGCAGCGGCTTAGCCCCTTGTACGTCTCGGTGCACGCAACGGACCTCGAGCTGCGGCGTAGATTCCTGGCCCGCAAGTCGGCTCCAGACGTCATGGAGCAGTTGAACCGGCTGGCGGAACTAGGCATCGAGGTCCACACCCAGGTCGTCCTGGTGCCGGGTTTCAACGATGGCGACCACCTGGCTCGAACGCTGGCCGATCTGGTAGAGCTGTACGGCAGGCCGGTGGCTTCGGTAGGTATCGTGCCCATCGGCCTGACCCAATACCATAGTGGAGATTGCCGGACCTACACAGTGGAAGAGTCCCGGAAAGTATTGGACCAGCTCGAGCCATGGCGCCTCAGATGCCGAAAACAATGGGGTCAGACTTTCATCTATCCCTCCGACGAGTGGTACCTGGTGGCTGGCAGAGATGTGCCCCCAGCGCGGACCTACGATGACTTCTCCCAGCTGGAAAACGGGGTTGGCATGGTGCGGCAATTGCTGGACGAGTGGCAGGCAGTCCAGGCAGGGTTGCCGGCGGACAGCCTACGATCCGGCACGCTGGCCTGCGGGACCTTGATAGCGCCGCTGCTTGCTCGCATAGTGCAGGAACTGAACAGCGTGGTGGATGCCGATGTCCGGCTCGTTCCGGTCCCCAACCGTTTTTTCGGTCCTGTGACGACGGTTTCGGGCCTTTTGTCCGGACAGGATGTGCTAGCGGCCTTGAAGAACCAGGACCTGGGGGAAGTCGTGCTGTTGCCGGCCGCGATGTTCACCGGGAGGTATGGCGCTGGTTCGGCTCCGCCGGGTACCACGCTGGATGACATGCACGTCACCGAGATTGCCGCCGAACTGGGCGCCCAGGTCGAGATGGCCGGGAGTCTGGCAGAGGCGCTGGCTGTCCTGGCCCGGAAGTGACCGGCCGCCTGGCCACGCTCTGAGCGGGCAGGTGGCAGCTCAGAGCCAGTCAAGGGACGGGAGTGCCATCCGTCCTTGAGCGCAGCGGTTGGTTCTGGTCGATCTAACGATAGTCTTCGCGCACCGGGTGCCAGGCATCGAGCGCCTGGCAAGGCTCATCGAGGATGGTCGCCGAATGGGACACCCCAGGCGGGATGAGCACCCCATCTCCGGCCCTGAGGGTCTGCTTCTCCCCAGCCAGGTCAAAGACCATCGCGCCAGATACGACCCATGTGATCTGCTGGTGGGGATGTTGGTGTTCGGGGACGATGGCACCGGGCTCAAAGTCAAAGAAGGTGAGCATCACCCCTTCTAGATAGACTGCCCGGCGGCTTACGCCCGGTAGCATCTCGGTGGCGGGCAGGTCCTCCTTGCGAAAGTAGCTCATGTCTTCTCCCGTTGTCCCGGGCACAGCTTAATGCCGTAGCCCTTCCAGGTGTTCCGAGAATTCGATCTCACCGCGCAGCATCTTGTGTACCTCACAGGTTCGGGCTGCGTTGTACAGGATGCGCTGCTCCCGTGCAGTCAACCCTTCGCCTATATCCAGGTGGCTCACGAACCTGGTCCTGGTTTCACGACCCACAAACTCTGTCCGGCCCTCGACCGTGGCTGCCAGGCGGGTATAGGTGATCCCTTTGTAGTCGGCAACCGCCGCCATGGTGAGGACCATTCAAGCGCCCAGCGCCGCTCCGACCAACTCCAGAGGGCAGAAACCGGCCCCCGGACGGTCGATGCTGGTGCGTTGATCGGCCTCGAATGCCCGGTCGCCAGCGACGACCCGGACACGGTCGTTGCCCCGGTATTCGGTGGTCACCACGTTCACGAGCACCTCGTCAACCATCTGTTCTCCTCATCCCCGTGCTGGAGCCGCAGCCGTGCCTGTAGGTGGGCGCGATGGCATCTCCCGCGCTGCGCTCCACTCTGGTCAGGCGCTACCTGCTTGTGCGCAGCCAGCGCACGCTGTTGGAGCGGCACTGCGGGCAGGTCCTCTCCAGGTTGGCGCTAAAGTAGCCGGCCCACTCGTGCCCGCAGCGCATGCAGGCAAACTCGGCATCCTGGTTTTCGTCAGACTCTTTGGGATTGCGAGGGCTCGGCACCCGCGCACTCGCCAGCAGCTCGCGCGTACGCTCGACTTCCTCAGGCGAGACAGAGGCACGTTTCTTTTCAGCCTCGGTCATGATCGTCTGCCAACGAGGTCCCTCAGCAGCCGAGCACCACTCCAGGAGCAAGCGGTCAGGACGGAGCCCTTGCTTCTCCAGGCCATCCCACAGGCCATCCAGCCGGCGCGTGGTACTCCGGTTGGCGTCGATGTAGTGGCAGTCCACATAGTGACAGCCGGAGACCAGCACGACGGGTGCGCCTTTCTTGAAGGCATACCAGATGAACTCGGGGTTCACCCGACCCGAGCACATAGTGCGGATGATGCGGGCGTTGGGCGGATAGGCCATGCGGGCCACGCCGGCTGTGTCGGCCCCGGCGTAGGAGCACCAGTTACAGGCAAAGGTCACGACCTTTTGGCTGGGATCCTCATCCAGGATGGCGTCCAGCTGGGCATACATTGCCTGGTCAGAGAAGTGCCGCATCTCGATGGCCCCAAACTTGCATTCCGCGGCACAGGTGCCACACCCGGAGCAGGCCGC
Organism: Anaerolineae bacterium; assembly: GCA_023544525.1. Lineage (GTDB taxonomy): Bacteria > Chloroflexota > Anaerolineae > JAAYZQ01 > JAAYZQ01 > JAMJFU01. Next base: position 31,169 of record JAMJFU010000013.1, read on the forward strand.
ACTGGTGATATGTGCCACAGATTTCTTCTCCCAATGGATGGCACCGAAGGGACAGACGCCAGCACACTGGCCACACATTTTGCAGAGATCCTCGTCGACGACGGCGGTGATCGCCTCGACGGCAAACCTGCTCTTGTTGAGCAGGATTGCGGCGTGGGAGGCCGCGGCACTGGCCTGGGTCACGCTCTCGCGCACGTCTTTCGGGCTTTCGGCTGCACCTGCGATGTAGACGCCCTTGGTCGGCGTGTCCACCGGGCGAAGCTTGGGATGGGCTTCCTTGAGGAAACCGCTGGGGGACTTGGAGAGACTGACCATCTGGCGGATGGCTTCGGTGTTGGTGGCTGGTTTGCCGCCCACAGATAGCACCAGCATGTCAAATTCGTGGGTCTCCAGGCGGTTGGCGGTGGTGTTCTCGACGGTGACCCGCAGGTTGCCACTGGCGGGGTCCTCACGCACTTCGCCGGGCAGCCCCCGGATGTAGCGAACGCCGTTGCTCTTGGTGCGCATGAGCAGTTCTTCAAAGCCCTTGCCAAAGGTCCGCAGGTCCATATAAAAGACCGTGATCTCGGTATCAGGATAGTTGTCCTTGAGGTACTGGGCGTCTTTGACGGTATTCATGCAGCAGGTGTTGGAGCAGTATGGATAGCCTCGTTCTGGATCCTGGGTCCGGGAGCCAACGCACTGGATAAAGCCGATGTGCTTTGGCCTCGTCAAGTCGCCAGGCCGGGCGAAATGGCCTTCCAACGGGCCACCCGTCGAGATCAGCCGCTCAAACTCCATGCTGGTGACGACATTGGGGAAGCGGGCGTAGCCATACTCGTCAACCGCAGTGGGATCATAGACCTCCATGCCCGTGGCGACGATGATGGCACCCACCTCCAGGTCGAGGAGCTCGTCCTGCATGTCAAAGTCGATGCACTTCTTCTCGCAAGCCTCGATGCACTTGCCACAGGCAATGGGGTTCTGTCCCAGGCATTCGTCCGCTGCTACGATGTAGGCAGACGGCACTGCCTGGGGGAAGGGGATGTGGATGGCCTTGCGGCTGCCAAGCCCGATCTGGTATTCGTCAGGCACGACGACGGGACAGACCGCGGCACAGTCGCCACAGGCGGTACATTCGCCCTCATCGACATAGCGGGCTTTTTTGCGGACCCTCGCCCGGAAATTGCCAACGTACCCAGAAACGTCCTCGACCTCCGCGTGGGTCAGCAGTTCGATGTTGGGATGTCGACCGACATCCATCATTTTTGGCCCGAGAATTCATATACTACACTCTATGTCGGGATAGACCTTGTCGAGCTGGGCCATGATGCCACCAATAGAGGCCTTTTTCTCGACCAGATACACCTTGTGACCCGCATCAGCCAGGTCCAGTGCGGCCTGGATACCGGCGACCCCGCCGCCGATAACCATTGCCGCGTCGGTGACCGGGATCTGCTCTTCGTCCTGAGGATAGAGCCAGTGAGCGCGCGCAACCGCAACTTTGACGATATCCTTGGCCTTGCGAGTGGCAGCTTCTCTGTCGCCAGGGGTTACCCAGGAGCAGTGTTCCCGGATATTGGCCATCTCCAATAGGTATGGGTTCAGGCCGGCACCCTCGATGCACTGGCGAAAGATCGCCTCGTAGGAGGTGGGCGAGCAGGAAGCGACCACCACACGGTTCAGGTTATGCTCGTAAATCGCCCGCTGGATCTCTTGCTGGCCCGGGTCGGCACAGGTGTACTTGTTGCGTACCGCCACGGCTACGCCAGGCAGGTTCTCGGCGTAGGCTCGTAGCGCCTGCGTGTCCACGGCGCCGGCGATGTTCGACCCACAATCGCAGACGAACACCCCGATGCGCAGATTCTCTGGTGGCAAGTTGTCCTCCTTCTGTCACGTTCAGCCAACGGCGCCCGGCCAACTCGCGGGCTCCTGCTGACGACTAGTTGTCCTGGTCCCGCTGCCACATCTCGTAGCGATGTCCGCGGATATAATCTGTCTCTTTCCGGCTCTGTCGGTCGCGGTGGGCCTTCTCCACTGCTTCGCGCACCGCTTGCCGGAATTCTTCCGAATCAAACTGCTCTTTCCGAAAGAAATCAAAGGCCTGAAACTCGCGGAAAGCCTTCCGCTGGGTCTCCATCGTCCCGTGACCGGTGACCATAATCACGCGGGTAAGTGCCTGGTTTTGGTGGATCTCGCTTAGCAAGAGCATGCCATCCTGGTTCTCCTCATCCGGTTCTACGAGGCGGATATCAAGTATGGCGAGGTCCAGGTCTTTGGTGGTGGCCAAATAATCCCGCGCGCTCTGGAGCGTGTCCACGGCCCGGACATCGTGGCCCTCTCGCTGCAAAAGGCCTGTAAGCAGCTCTCGCCAGTCGGCGAAATCCTCGACGATCAAGATCTTGCCTCTCAATGCCTGCCTCCAATCTCTGCCCCTAGGCCTCGAGCAATCCCGGGCTGTCGTGGGCTGGCAACCGGACGGTGAACGTAGCACCAGCACCCGGCCTGCTGTCGCAGACGATGGTGCCACCCTGGCGCTCGATAAAGGTGCGTACCCACCAAAGGCCAAATCCCAGACCATCGGCGGTGGGTTTGAACATGTCCCACAGGTGGGCCATCTGCTCGGGCGCGATGCCTACTCCTGTATCGCTGATCTGGATCGTGACCCAGTGTCCTGTATTGTCTGGTTCCAGACGGGTGCGGATCTCCAGCCACTGCCTGGTCCGACCGTCCATGGCCTTTCGCGCGTTGGTGATCAACTCGAGAAAGATGTCCACGAGCAGGGAACTACTCTCGACGGGCGGTAGCCCTTGCTCCAAGTCCAGGATGACCTGCACGTTGGGTGGCAGGTTGGCAGCCTGCAGCGCTTCATTCAGCAAGCGGTTGACATGTAACTGCACAGGGGGTCCAGGTTCCTGGAAGGGCCGGAAGAGCGCGTCTGACATTCTCAGGACAAAACGCGCGTTGCGCTCGATCCGGTCCAGGTTGTCGTCGATCCAGTCCCGGTCTGGTTGCGGGACCTCCAGGTCCTTCAGAGTCCGGCGGACCTCGGCTGCGCTGACGGGCAGAATACCCACCAGGTTGTTGATGCGGTGGGCCAGAGCGGTGGCGGTCTGGCCCATTACGGTCCATTTCTCGGCGGCGACGCGGCGTTCCTGCTCATCCAGGAGTGCCTGGTGCATCAGTTGCAGTTTCTGATGTTGGGTCGCGTTCTGGATGGCGATGACCGCTTCCTGGGCCAATGCCTCCAGCAATTCGACGTCATGTTGGTCAAAGGCGTTGCGGCGGGTGCTTTCTAGTAGAAGCACGCCGAGCAACTCCTCACGTTCGGGTTCCTCAAAGCGCGTCAGCAATGGCACGGCGACACCGGCCTCCATCTCCTCAAAGAGCAGGACGTTGCGGGGATCGGCGTGGGCATCGTGGCAAAGGTATGGTCTGCGGTGTTGCGCAACCCAGCCGGTGATGCCCTGCCCTACGCGAAACCGGTAGGACTTGACCTCGGGCGTCCAACCTTCTCCCAGGTGGGCCTTGAGGACGAGATCACCGGTTCCGATGTTGTACAGCCGCAAGGAGCCGTGTTCAGCACCGACCAGAAAGACCGCCTTCTCCAGGATCAGGTTCAGGACCCGATCCAGTTGCAGGCTGGAGCTAAGCGCGGTATCGATGACGTGCAGGGCGCGAAATTGGGCCGTCATGCGTGCCAGCCGATCTGCCTGCCGCAGTGCTGCGGCTGCCAGGTCGGCCAGAGGCTGGAGCAGACCCACATCTGCATCGTCAAAGACCCGGCCTGGGGTATCGTCAGCCACCACCAAGACACCCCGGACGGTCTCTGCCCACAGGCAAGGGACAGCCAACACCATGCACTGGCCCGGGCATTCGCCTGTGGCGGGCTGTCGCGACTGCCATACCTGGCGGAGCAGGTCCTCTCCCCAAGGGACTTTAGCCAGCCCGTGGGCCCGGGCCAGAGACAGCTCCTCCCCTGACGGGTCACAGAGGTAGAAGGCACTGGCGCTGGCTCGAAGCAACAGGGTGGCCTGGCGGACAGTGCTCTCGAGGAAGGTGGTCTCGCAGACCTCGGCCATCAAGGCCGGCTGTTGGGCTGTGTCTATGCTATCCATTAGAAGCAGCCCCAGGGCATCGAGCCCGTCCCGTAAAGGCCTGGATCAGTTCCCGCGACTTGACCCGGTTCAAGCGCAACTGCATCTCGTCGGCCGAATAGCCCAGGGCCAGTCCCAGTAGCTGGGGATAGTAGAGCACCGGCAAACGATAGCTCACATCGAACTGCCGCTCGATGCTGCGCTGGTTGATCTCGTACATAATGTCGCAGAAGGGACAGATGACGATCATGCCGTCGGCGTCCGTGATGTGAACGTGGTCCAGTTTGCCCTTGGCGATGCCCAACGCGGTATCAGGGTCGACTGCCAGGATCCCGCCGCCACAGCAAGCGTCCTCTTCTTCGTACGGGATCAGGCGCGCGCCGGTCGCGGCAACCAGATCGCCCAGCGTATGGGGGTTCTCGGGATCGTCAAAACCATCATAGATGTGCGCCGGTTTCAAAAAGTGGCAGCCATAATGCACGGCAAAGCCAAAACCAGACAGATCAACAGATGACTCTTGTCGCAGCCGCTCCGGGCCGACCTCTTCGTACAGGATGCGGGCATAGTGGCGGACTGTGACCGTGCCCGCGTAACGCCGGCCTGTGTTCTCGGACAATTGGTCGTTGATCCGCGCCCGCAAGGCGCTGTCCTCCTGGAGATGTTTGTTCGCCTCTACAAGGGTGCTGGTGCACGCGCTGCATAGGGTACATACATCCAGCCCATGCTCTTCGGCCAGGGCCAGGTTATTGGCTGCCATCAACAGGGCTGCGTCCCAGCTCAGTGGCTTGGCAGGGTAGCCACAGCAGGCGAATCCGTCCAGATCCACCAACTCGATCCCCAGGTGGTCCGCCGTCCGCCGTGCTGCGACCTCGTAGTTCATGGCCCGGACCGGCACAGTGCAGCCCAGATAGAGTGCGAATCTCATGACTCAACCTCCTCGAGCACCCCACTGCGCACCAGGATGCGGCGCACCTCGTCGCCTCGTTCCTGGATCGGCGGCAGACCTGCCTCTTGGCGTCGCTGGTTTTCATAGTTGGTGATCTCGTACAATCGCCCGTGGTCGCGCAGCAACTCGGCCTGCTGGCGGAAGGCAGGCGGGACATGTCCCTCGCGAACAGCGATATTGCGAATGGCATTCATGAGGTCGGGGATGTGCACATCCTGGGGACATCGTTCGTAGCAGGTGTAACAGGTCGAGCACAACCACACAAACTCACTGGCCAGTACTTCCTGGCGCATGCCCAAAAGGGCCATACGCACGATGCGGCGCGGGTTGTACTTCTCCGTCATCCCCGCCACGGGGCAGCCCGCCACGCAGGTGCCGCACGAGAAGCAGCGCATGAATCGCTCTCCCCCTGGCTCGGCCAGGATCTCGTTCCGAAAGTTGGGCTCGAGATCGCCGACGTCGATGATACGCTCCCTCGTCTCAGGCACGTTCCTGTCTCCTCACCTCGTCCTGTATGCCACAGCTTCCGCTGCCCCCCAATGAGCCCTCAATCAAGGGCCTGGCCGACCCAGGTAATCAGATCCTCGACCTGGACCGCGCGTTCCTCGTCCAGATCCCGTGCGGCACAGGAGAGATGGATCTGGCACTTGGGGCAGGTGGTCAGCATCACCCGAGCCCCTGTGTCTCTGGCTTGCTGCAGTTTCTCCTGTTGGATCAGCTTGGAACAACCGCTGCAGTTGACCCAGGCCGTCGATCCACAGCACATAGCCCGCTCGCGATTGTCCTCCATCTCGGCCAGCTCCAACTCGGGCACAGCCTGGATAACCTTGCGCGGCGGCTCGTATACCTTCAGATAGCGGCCCATGCGACAAGGGTCGTGATAGGTGATCAGGCCAGGCCGCGGGTTGAACTCCAGGTTGCCCGCGTCGAGCTCTTGGTCCAATAGCTCGGCCAGATGCATCATCTCGAAGGGTAGCTGGCCGACCATGGCCGGATAGTCGTTCTTGAAGGCGTTGTAACATTCGGCGCAGGTGAACACGATCTTTTTGGCGCCGCTTCCCTTGAGCGCCTCAAGGTTCAATTCTGCCAGCCGCCGGAAACTCTCCACATCCCCAGCCAACAAG
>JAMJFU010000140.1 GCA_023544525.1 Anaerolineae bacterium
TCCAACATGGACCGCGACGACAACCTTGATCGTTCAGGGGCTTTGCGCTATACTGGTATTGATCGTTAGCATTCTCATTGATCCCATTGCAGAAGCTCTCGTAGTATCGAATGGTCCTCCCGACGAAGGGGGCATCGGGCTGAGCGCAAGGGCAGTGTAACAGCAGCCGTATTACCTGGCGGAAAGGTGGTTTTCATACAAATTGGAAACCGATGGCAAGCGCGCGCACAAGCTCTATATCGTCTCTGATGCGACCGGCGCGACGGGACAGCGGGTCGTGCAAGCCGCACTGGCGCAGTTTGCCAACGCAGAGGTGGCCGTCGAGCTCAAGCCGGGGGTACGCGACGAGGAGGAGGTCCGAGCCCTGGTCGAGGAGGCAGGCCACGCCCGCGGCACCATCGTCCACACCCTGGCCATTCCCGAACTGCGACAGATCATCGTCGAGGAGGGGCGCATGCACCATGTGGTGACCATCGACCTGATGGGGCCCCTGGTGGCCCGGCTCTCTGATGCCCTGGAACTGGCGCCCCTGGCCCGGCCCGGCCTGCTCCGGCAGTTGGATGAGAGTTACCTGCAACGCATCGAGGCCATCGACTTTACCGTGCGGCACGACGATGGGCGCAACCCGGAGGACCTGCCGGAGGCCGAGCTGGTGCTCGTCGGCGTATCACGCACGTCCAAGACGCCGATCAGCATCTTCCTGGCCTATCGCGGCTGGCGCGTGGCAAACGTGCCGGTCATCGCCGAACTGGACCCGCCGCCTGCACTCAGCCGCGTGGACCGTTCGCGGGTCGTCGCCTTGACCATCGATCCCAAGCGACTCGTGTTGCTGCGCAAGGCCCGTGCCAGCCGCATGGGCAGGCGCCTATCCCTCGCCTATGCCAACCAGGAACACGTGCAGCAGGAGCTGGATTGGGCAGAGTTGCTGTTGAGGCGGTACCGCTGGGCCACGGTTGACGTGACCAACAAATCGATCGAGGAGTCGGCAGCCGAGATCATTGCCCTTCAGCGCCGCCGGGCGGGGGAGAACGGCTCGGCCTGTTAGCCGTTGTGGCCAGGGCTCTCGACCTGGATCAGCTATGCCTGCTGCCGTCGGGCATGGTAGCGCCTGCGAGCGATCCGGCCTGGTGCATCTGCTCGGGCGAGACCCTGGCCCAGCGCAGGTTGGCCCTCGCCAGATTGGCCCTGGACAGGTCCGCAGCGACAAGATCGGCCCCCGACAGGTCGGCTTCCGAGAGGTCAGTCCCCACCAGTTTGCTGCCCCACAGAATGGCCGCGTGGAGGTCGGCCTTGCTCATCCCTGCGCCGGTCAGATCGGCCAGAGCCAGGTTGGCCTCAGTCATCTTGGCCCCAGAAAAGTCCGCTTCAGACAGGCAGGCCTCGCAGAGATAGGCCTTGGACAGGCTAGCACCACTGAGGTTGGCTGAGGTGGCCCTCGCCCTGGTGAGATCAGCCTGGTCCAGGTTGGACGCCCACAGGTCTGTGTTGGAGAGGTTGGCCTCCCGGAGATCGGCAGCCTGCAAGATAGCCGATGGAAGCTTGGTCTCCCAGAAGTCGGCCCGGCGGAGGTTCGCTCCGCTCAGGTTGATGCCCCACAGGTCGCCCTTGTGCAGCACCGTATCGCTCAGATCGGCACCATAGAGGATGATGACCGCCTCCTTGCCGACCAGGCCCGACCCATGCAGAAAGCCCAGCAGCCTTCCCTTGCGCTCTCCATCCAATTCCCGCAGCACAGACAAGGTCTGGGTCTGAGCCGCTGCCCTGGCGGCAGGGTCTGGACCGGCTGGATCCTCTTGGCCCTCCGGGGCCTCTCCGGAATCTGGGCTCGTGTCGCGCTCATTCCGGAACATGGCTATCGCCCGGGCCCGTGTCTGGGCCCCGCCCTCAGTTTCAGAGACAGGGAAGTGCTTCTGCTCGCCGGGCAGAAGCTGCGCCAGCTGCCGGAAATAGGTCTGTAGCGCAGCCTCGCGAGACTGGTCCAGATCACCGTCGCGCTGCAGCTTCCGGCTGAGCCAGGACGATTGCCCGCTGTCTGTTCCTCTTGCCATTCTCCTCCAAACCCCTTTGACTTCGGAGCCGGCTCTATAGGGTGACAAAGCCTATCCGCCTGTACAGGCCAGAGTAAACCGATCTGCAAGGCGCAGCCGTCACCGCCTAGCACCTCCGAAGCCAATCCACTCGCACAGGCCAGGCTGGACCCATTATACCATTCTTGCCAGGAAAGGGCAACAGCCATGGCCACCTGCCATAGGGCTCTGCGGCGTCTGCCATTGGGAAGTGTAGCGGAGGCTTGTCCTGAGTGCGGGACAGATAAGCAGTCCCAAGGTGTGTTAATCGAGAATGAGCCATGACTTGACAACAATGAGAAAATATGATACAAAGTAGGTAGTAAATCGACTGTAATACAGAATACTGTGTGAATTCGTTGTTTTCGCCATATTCAAGGTCACCTGGTTCTGCAATCATATCACATTGAGCAGGTTCTGGCAAGGACCTTCTATCTCGGTCCTGCCACAACAAGATGGGGCACAGGCACTCCGATGATTTCAAAGCAGACACGCTCAACCTATCGTCCGCCCAGGTCCAGGCACGTGCCGGGAACCCAGATCCCGGAAGGGCTCCAGGAGAGCAGCACAAATGTTGTCAAGGACTATGCCCCCCAGCTTTTTGTGCAGCCAGGCAGAATCTACAGCTGGATCCTGTCCGAGATCGACAAGTGGGCGCAGGTGAGGCCAGATGCCCTGCCCCGCCAGCGGGCCGGACGGGTGCGCTATCTCGGATCGCGGTGGCTCCCAGACGGGCAGGTTTTGGGGCTTGTTGCTGAGCGGGGCGCGGGCAAGACCTGGCTCCTCCGCCACCTGGCCCAGAGCGAAACCCAGCTAGCGGGCCTGGCCATCTACCTTGACCTGGCATCCCGGAATGCCTTCTCCGAGCCGCACAGCTTTGTACGTTTCCTTGAGGGTCGCATTCAGGCCCAATGCCAGGGCAGACGGGCCGTCCTTCTGTTGGACCATGTGCCGCCCGAGATGGACCATCACCTCCGTGCCGTGGAGACGGCCATCCTGAGGCCTCATCTGGAACAGCACGGCTCCTTCGTGGTCATGGCCCTCGTCGATCCCGCACGGGTCTGCTGGCTTACGCCGGCGTTGCGGGGCGGGGAAGTTGCATCCCTTTCGCCTTTTACTCATTCGCAGACACGGGAGCAACTCAATCGCCTCAGAAAGATCGGGGCGGTACAGAACGGCATCCGGCCGTCCGAGATCCATAGGGCGAGCAGGGGTCTGCCTCTCCTCAACTACCTGCTGGCTTCTCGCTCATTCAGACAGTCGTTTGAGCTGCTGCTGGACTACTGGCTCGAGGGCATGCCGAACGACGAACACGGCCAGATGAGGCTTCTTCTGCAGGCCATCTGCACGCTGGAGGTGCTCGAACATGCAAAGGTTCAGGCGGCACTGGATCTGTATCGCCTGCGGCGCCCCGATGCGGGTCAGAACCAGGCCCACCCGACCCAGGTCCGCAATCTCGTGCGTCACGGCCTGGCTCGATCCTTGCCCCAGTCACCCGGTCGCGTGGCCCTGGTCCCAAGCGTCCGCCATGCAGCCGCAGGGATGCTTCAGGACTATGATCCAGAGCTGTACACGGCCTTGCAGGCCATGGCGCAGGGTTGAGGGCGAGGACTGGTATGCGACGATCTGATCGCACTGGCGCAGTACCGCTGGCGGCCTGTAGCTCGCCCGTCCAGTGGTGGCCATTGTCTTGGTATGCAGGCTCGGAACAATAGGGAGAGATGGGAAAATGTCACAAACATACCAATCGGCCAGTTCGCCGCCAAACCCGCGTCCAGAGGGTTTCCGGCTTCCCAATCTGCTCAAGCTCTATCATGTACCGGCGTTTGCCCTGCGCGAGTTGCTGAAAGAGCGGGCACCCGGCCGCAAGTTTGGCGCCATGCGCCAGGCAGAGCTGATCGCAGAGGCCGACAAGCTCACGGTGATCTCTAAAGAGGACGTCGAGCGGCTTTACGAGAACTATCGCTACGGACGAAGCCTCTCATTCCAGCTCTACCTCCTCCCATCCGGGTTGCAGGAGCCGTCCATTGCCGGGTTCCAGGGGGCCCTGGATGAGTGGGCGGATTCGGACGATGTCGATCTGGAGGCGGAGGCCATCGCCGGGGAGGACTATGAAGGTGAATCGGCCCCAGGCCAGCTTGTCCTGCTCGATGAGGAGCAACTGGATGGCATCCGGGAGATACGCTTCCGGTACTTTGTCACCTACAGGTACCTGAATGCTGAGGAGCAGCCGGCCGAGATCCTCCAGACCCGCTATGGCTTTCTGTGGCTTGACCTGGCAGTGGGCTACCTGGCGATCCTGGCCCGCGATGAACGGGTCAACTATCTGGTGACGCGAGCCCTCTCCAAGTGCCTGCAATCGATCCCTGTGCCGGTCCGCTTTACCGAAGACCTGGTGGACAAGCATTTCTCCCTGGAAAAGATCAAGCGGGTGTCTCACTATGATCCTGGCACGGGCGTCCGCCAGTCGATCTCGGGTCAGGACCTATGGCGCAAGTTTGAGCACGAGATCCGCGCCCGGGAAGAGCGCTACGTGCGGCCAAGCAGCCTGTACGATGAGGAGATTGCCGAGGGGGTGATCAGCGGCCTGGGAGTGGTCTCGACCAAAGGCAAGATCTATTTCACACGCACGCTACCCACCTCTCTGGTGCGCGCCTGGGGCATTCAACGGCTCCCCGAATTGGTGCGCGACGCCAAAAACCTGCGGGAAGAGGAAGAGCCGGTCTACTTTAACAGCTCGGTAGATGCCATCAATCGCATGCGCCTGCCGGCCGTGGGCAAAGCGGCCGTCACCGATATCGCCGAGGCCTTGCTCAAGACGGAGCGCGAGGACATCTTGAGTGTCGAGTTGCCTCGCACGGCCCTCAAGATCTACAAAGACCTCCGTGGCCGGTACTTTACGCCGTACCTGCGCGTCCAGTGCAGCGAGTGCGAGGAGACCGCTGAGCTCTGCCCGTTCTGCGAGGGGGAAGAGCTCCAGGTCAAGGGCAACCAGGTGATGTGCAAGACCTGCGGTGCCACCGTCTCGGACGAGAAGGTCGTCGCCTTGCGCTGCATGAACGGCCACGTCACGGTTGTGCCGCGGGCCGAGGCCTTTAGCATTGCGCCCAACCACTGGCTCCAGAAGCGCATGGCGCGCATCTTTGCCGAGATTGGCCAGTCGTGGCACGAGCAGACCGACTATTTCCACATCGAGGGTAGTAGACTGTACCGGCTGCGCAGGGATCGCATCGACAAGGGCCACTTACCTCCTGTGGTCCAGACCTACATCAACAACTTCTGGGATCCGGTGACCGGCCAGATCCACTCAGGCAGCGGTGACATTCTCGCGCCCTGGCCCGAGGCCGAACGGCCCAGTGCACCGGCGAACGGCCGGTCCGGCGAGAGCGCCCCGGTGGGGGTGCTCCAGAAGTACAAGGACTTTGACCTGCGGTTGCGCGGAGGCCTCCGCGAGGGCTATACGGTCGAAGCTGCTGTCTCCGGTGGGGGGAGCGCTCCGCCTCAACCGCTCGTCTTGCCCCAGGGAGGTGCCTTCGGCCAGCGCCTGCGGTCGGTGCTCTTTCAAACGGCCGATGCCAAGGATATCCGGTGGCTGGGCGAGGCCCTGTTCAATGCGCTGTTTCCCACCCGGGTGCTCAAGCTGTGGACCCGGACGATGGGGGGCTTGGCAGACAACGAAGGGCTGCGCCTCAGGCTGCACATCAGCCCGCCCGAGCTGACGATCCTGCCCTGGGAGCTGCTCTTTGAAGAGGAGTACGTGGGTCTGCGGTTGCGGTTCCCCATCGTTCGTTACCTGGACCTGCCCGATCCACCACGTCCCCTGGCCGTGCGTCCTCCGCTGCGCGTGCTGGTGGCCGTATCACAGCCGCGCGACCTGTACCGGGTCGACGTGCAGACCGAGATAGCCAATATGCGCAAGGCCTTGAGCCACATCTCCGGGCAGGTGGAGATGGATGTGCTCCAGCCCGTCCGCCGCGGGGAGCTCTTGGAGCGCCTGCGCAAGGGCTATCATGTGCTCCATTACGTGGGCCACGGGGCCTTTAGCAAGGGCAGGGGCTACCTGCTTCTCGAGGACGCAGGAGGTCGCTCTGATCCCGTATCCGCTGCCCTCCTGGGACAGATCGTATCCGATAGTGACCTGCGGCTGGTGGTGCTCAATGCCTGCGAGACATCCCGGTCAGCGGGCAATGGCACCTTTGGCAGCATGGCCCATCAACTGGTTCGCAGCGGGTTGCCAGCGGTAGTCGCGATGCAGCAACACATCGGCGACTCCCTGGCCGTGGCGTTTAGCCGCGGTTTTTATGGAGCGTTGGCGAACGCCTGGCCTGTGGACGGAGCCGTGCAAGAAGGCCGTCGTGGGGTCATGGCGGCGCTGGGCAACAACTGGCAGGGCCGGATCGACTGGGCCATCCCGACGCTCTACATGCGGGCACCGGATGGCATCATCCTGGAACTTGGCGGGAGACCGTTGCCGCCAAAGATGAAGGAGGTCACGCGCTCATCCAGCCACTCGACCCAGTTCCACGGCCCGGTCTATGGCCCGGCGCACTCGGGCAGTGGCTACATCCGCGTCGATCAGCTGAAGTATGGCGTGGAAGCCCAAGACCTCGACGAGCTGTTCGATATCGTGCACGAACAAGTGGCCGAGCAGGCCCCGCCCGACAAAAAGGAGGCGGCCCAGAAAAAGGTCGAGGCCTTGAAGGAGGCGCTGACAGGGGCTGAGCCTGACCTGGGCATGGTAGAGTCAGTGGTCAGGTGGTTTGGGGAGCAACTCCCGCAGCTCGTCGGCATCATCACATCGATCCTTTTTCACCCCCTGGTAGGCAAGGTTATCGAGGCCGCGGGTGAGTTGGCCATGGCCGAATTCAAGCGGCGCTTCGGCATCCGTAGTCCCAAGGCCAGGTAGGGGCTCGTCTTGAGGCTGCCGCCACAGAGCTCGAGATTTGACAGGACGTCACAAATGTGATATGATGGCTGCGTAGGATGAAGTAAGAAACTGGTTTGATCATAGCAGGATGAACACCCAGGCTTACGAGTCTGGGTGTTTTTTTAAGGGATGACCGGCTGTACCTTCTTCCTAACAAAAACTACGAAAGGTGGAACATGTCTGAAAGAATTACCGGAACAGTCAAATGGTTCAGCGAAGCCAAGGGCTACGGCTTTATCGCGCGCGAAGCGGGCGATGATGTCTTTGTCCATTACTCGGCCATCCGAGGCCAGGGCTTCCGGAACCTGGAAGAGGGACAAACGGTCGAGTTTGCCGTAGAGCAGAGTCCCCGGGGCCTGCAGGCGAGTGATGTCGCCGTAGTAGGCTGGTAGGTTCGTACCATGGCTATCAGCGTATACGTCGGCAACCTGAGCTACGACACGACCGAAGAGTCGCTGCGGACCCTGTTCGCCGAGTTCGGCGACATCGAAGCAGTGCGGCTGATCACTGACCGCTACACCGGGCGCTCGAAGGGCTTTGCCTTTGTCGAAATGGCGACCGATGAGGCAGCCGAGAAAGCCATCGATGCCTTGAATGGCAAGGAAGTAGACGGTCGAGAGTTAAAGATCGACAAGGCCAAGCCGCGATCTGATCGCGGCCGTGGAGGTGGTAGGGAGCGCCAACGTCGTTGGTGAGTGCCTGGTCTGGGGCTTTTGCGCCAGCGCCGGCTGGACAACGGTCTCACCACAAAGCGAATAAACGACAGCGCGGGCCGGCCTGTTTGTGGTCCGCGCTTTTTCTTGGGTCTGGGTTTGGGCCGATTCGGGTCTAGAGATTATGGCAAAGCCCCGCCTTGGTATGTCTTCTGCTTTGAGCGCCCGGCGCACTGCCGCATCCGGGCTGCTATCAAAGCTCTTCAATCAGTAGAACACCTTGTATCGTCCACGGTTGGCGAAGTACGGACGGTCGTGGGACACTCCACGGCTCGCACCGCAGTTGTTCTCAAAAGACTGAAGGAAACGAACAATCAAGCACCGGCCTGGTCCTTCTGCATTGCCTTCGGCGAGGCAGAAGCAAGGCGCCGATGCTAGAGTTACATGCGGCAAACTATTTGAGGAGAATTAGATTTATGGATATTTGGAATAACATTATGAGTGGAGGCGTCATTGCGGTCACGCTTCCCCAGGTTTGGTCAGGTGGGCACAACCATTTGCCCGCGGGCCATCCTGCACAGTACCTCCGCCGAGGACACTGAGATGACTGCAGAATTACGGATTATGCCCCTTGGCGGCCTGGGTGAGGTCGGCAAGAATATGATGAGTATTGAGTATGGCCGCAACTTGATTGTGATCGATGCGGGCATGATGTTCCCAGAATCTGACATGCTGGGCGTGGATTACATTTTGCCCGACTGGGAATATCTGCGCGATAAGAAGGACAACTTGCGTGCTATCCTGATCACCCATGGACATCTCGATCATATCGGTGCTCTCCCCCACTTTTTGCGGGAGTTCAACGCACCGGTCTATGCCACGCGCCTGACGCGGGGCTTGATCGAGGTCAAATTGAAGCGCGAAGGCCTGCTGAAGCAGACAACGCTGCACACCTATGCTGCCGGCGATGTGTTGAATATCGGTCCCTTTACGATCGAGCCCTATCACGTCTGCCATTCGATCCCCGATGCGGTTGGGTTGGGGATCACGACCCCGGTGGGCCTGATTGTACACAGCGGCGATTTCAAGTTCGACCATACGCCTGTGGATGGCTGGCCCACGGACCAGGCCAAGCTGGCCGAGTTCAGTGCTCGGGGCGTGCTCGCGTTGCTGTCAGACAGCACGAGGGCGGATCAGCCCGGCTCTACGCCATCCGAAGCGGTGCTCGACGATGCCTTTCACCAGATTATGCGCGAAGCACCCGGCCGCCTGATCATTGCCACCTTTGCCTCGCTGATCTCGCGTGTCCAGCAGGTCGTCAACGTGGCTGAACAGCGTGGTCGCAAAATCGCCATTGCCGGCCGGAGTATGGTAGAGAATACGGGAATGGCCCGCGAATTGGGCTACCTCGACATTCCGGCCAATATGCTGGTGAGCCTGGATGAGGTGGAACAGCTTCCGCCTGAGCAGGTCGTCATCATGGCCACGGGCTCTCAGGGCGAGCCCATGGCTGTCTTGAACCGGCTGGCAACCAACCGCCATCATTCGCTGCGCATCCAGGAGGGTGACACCGTCGTGCTGTCCTCGCACACTATCCCCGGCAACGAGGAAATGACCTACAGCGTGATCAACCGGCTCTTCCAAAGGGGGGCAGATGTCGTCTACGGGCCCCTGACCGAGACGCACGTGTCCGGTCACGCCAGCCAGGAGGAGTTAAAGTTGTTGCTCACCATGCTCCGCCCGCGGTTTTTCGTACCGGTTCACGGTGAGCTCCGTCACCTGGTCCAGCACGCCAAGATAGCTCACCAACTGGGAATTGCCAAGAGGGATATTGCCGTGATTGAAAACGGCTATCCGCTGACCTTCGATGGTGAGCGAATGAGCATCGGGCAGCGCATACCTGGGGATTATGTCTTCGTAGACGGCTCCCTTGTCGGTGAGGTGGGCCCGATGGTCATAGGCCAGCGGGATGAGTTGGCCCAGAGCGGCTTTGTTACGGCCATAGTCCGCT
>JAMJFU010000141.1 GCA_023544525.1 Anaerolineae bacterium
GGAAGGGGAACTCCAGGCGCACTGCCATCGTCTGTAAGAGATGGGATGGAGTGTCATGGCGATCAACGTGTGTTGCAGACATGTCACGCTTGTGTCATACTCCCGTCATCCAACGATGTCACATTCCGGGCTCATCGCCTGAGCATCCGGCTCGCCTGAGCCTGCGCTCCTGCTACGTCCCAGGAGGCCCGTCAAAAGCCGCTGTGAAGGTCGGGGCATAGATACGGATGGCGCTCTCGCCACCCATGGGGCACTGGTACTCGCAGATGCCACAGCCGATGCACAGGTCCTTGATGACATACGGGCGTTGCAGGGTGAGCACCTCGCCCCCATCACCAGCGACCTGCACCTCCTCGAGGGCGATGGCCTTGTCGGCCACTGGGCAGGCCTCTTCGCAGACGATGCATGGCACGTCGTAGGCCCAGGGCAGGCAGCGGTCCTTGTCTACACGGGCCAGGCCGATGACGGCCGCCTGCTTCTCCTCGAGGGAGAGGGGCGGGATGGCTCCTGTGGGGCAGACCTGGCCACAGGCGTTGCAGTTAAAGCTGCAGTAGCCCAGGCGCGGCACCAGGCGCGGCGTAAGCAGGTCCCCCAGGCCGCCGCCGAACAGGCTTGGCTGCAAACCTTGCGTGGGACAGACCCGCACGCAGGCCGCGCAGCGGATGCACAGGGCGCTGAAATCAACCTGGCCGGCCCCGGGCGGGCGGATGAGGGTCGCTGCATCACGGCGCGTGGCGGGCTCGATGCCGAGCAAGGCCACCCCGGCTAGCGCGCCGCCGGCAGCGGCCAGGGCCTGGCGGCGACCTGGGTCATAGTCACGCCAGCGGGCTGGGCGCCAGCGCGGCAGCTGCCAGCGGAAGCCAATGCCCTCGCGGGTGCAATCGGTCAGACAATCGAAACACACGATGCACTCGGCAGGATCGCTGCGATAGCCGTCACGGGGATCGATGGTCCCCGTGGGGCATTGGTGGGTGCAGCGGGCACACTGGGCGCAGTCGTCGCCCACCTGGCGACGGACCAGCGACAGCTTGGACAGCAGGCCCAAGAACCCCCCCAGCGGGCACAGGTACCGGCACCAGAAGCGCTCAGCCCACCAGTTGAGGGCCACCAACCCCAGAAAAAAGAGGCCGGTGAGGATGCCCAGGGTAAAGACGGGCTGGACCTCTTGAAACAGCGGCTGGATCGCAGCCCCATGGAGGGCATCCAGCGGCCCCCACAGGACGGAGAACTGGTACAAAAAGCCCTCGGCCTGGACGACGGCATGGCGCAAAGCAGGCCAGGCCGCCGTGGTCAGAGTCCGGTTCAGGATGGTGATAGGATCGAGAGAGATGAGTGCCTGGCTACCGAGCACTGCGGCGACGAGTACGGCGATCAGCAGCAGGTACTTGGCCACGCGCAGCTTCTCGGGCGGCGCGCCAGCCCGCCGCCGGCCGCGCCGGGGACCGAGCCACTCCAGCAGGGTGCCCAAAGGACACAGCCAGCCGCACCACACCCGGCCAAAGAGCAGGGTCACGACGACTACCACGAGGGCCAGCAGGCCACCGGCGACCAACACCCGGCCGGCCAGGCTGGCACTGGCCATGAGCAGCGGGTCCAACCGGGAGAACAGGTCAGCCCAGAAACGCACCGGACGTTGGGCGTTCGAGTAGACAAAGATGCCCAGGAAGGCCAAAAGCGCCAGTACCTGCACGGCCTGGCGCAGGCGTCGCCAGCTGCGGGGGCTCAACCGGAGCTCCACCCTAGACAACGATCTCCTCGACGCGGACCGAGTCCAGGTCCAGGGTGCCCAGCCCCATGGCTGCAGCGGCTTTGACGTAGGGGATGTCCGCACCGGTCAGGTCAAAGAGGGTGGCGGCGTAGGCATCGGCGGCGACCGGGTCGTGGCTGGCGATGACGGTTTCCGCCAGCCGCACGTCCTCAAGGTTCCCGCCGGTAGGCCCGTGGGACATGAGGGTCCGCACGGCATCGACGAGCGTGAGGGTCGGACGCACCAGGCTGGTCAGGTCGGCCACGCGCTGGCCCAGGTTGGCGTGAAAGCGGCTGGGGTTGGAGACGACGCCCAGCAGGTTCTTGCCGCCGAGGCTCAGCCGCCCCAGGCTGTGGTGCTTGGCCACGGGCACGTTGATGAGCACGTCCGCAGTCAGAACCTCCTGGTAGACGTCCCAACTCTTGAGATCGAGTCCCGCGGGGATCTCGGCCTTGCGGAACTTGTTCCTGTTCATGATCTCCATCTCGCCGCCAGCAGCCCGCACCGCGCCGGCGATGCCACTGGTGGCATAGGCGCTTTCGGGTCCACCTCCGAAGGGGTTATCCATAACCCGCACCCGCCGGGCGCCAGCGCCCAGGCAGAGTTCCACCAGGGCAGCCACGACGTCAGGGTTGGTCGTGGCTCCGTACTCGTAGGTGCGATAGTCGACGCAGATGTTCGGCTTGAGGATCACCTCGGCGCCACTCTTCACAAAACGCCCCATCCCACCCAAAGCTTCGACCGCTGCGCGGGTGATGGCCCGCGGATCGGCGCCGCGGGCGACCGATAGATAGGCGCCCTCGCCGCTGGGCGGAGGGGGTAGGGGTTCCCGGGTGGGGACAGCCGGCTGGCTGCCGCAAGAGGCCAGGCCACTGCTCAAGCCCAGGGCCGCGGCCAGGCGCAGAAACTGCCGCCGATTATAGGAATTGTGCCCTGAAAGATCCATGACGGGCCGGCCTTTCTAACACCCGAGTTGATGGGCTGCGTGTCGTGCGCAGAGGATACCACAGGGGCACAGACCTGTCAAGCGGCGAGTGATGTCTGCTATCATCGCTAGTGTTCAGGTACCGGGCACTTGGCTCCCGGACCCTACGCCAGCCGGTGTGCAGGCTTCCATACAGAGACAGCGGTGGCCAGAGGCACAGTGCGCGGCGCTCGCTTCAGGGAAAGAGCCGGCGGGCTTTGACCTCGGCCACAGCGTCATCCCGGTAGCGGTAGAGGCGGGCCGGGCGCCCCTCACCAGTGCGAAAGCCACCGCTCGGTTCCAGGACGCCAGCGCCCAGGATCTTGCGGCGGAAGTTGCGCTTGTCTAGCTCCTCGCCGAGGACGATCTCATAGGCGGTCTGCAGCTCGGTGAGGGTGAACTCTTCGGGGAGCAACTCAAAGCCGATGGCCGTGTATTCGAGCTTGTACCGCAGCCGTTGGAGGGCGTAATGCAGGATGTCGGCGTGGTCAAAGGCCAGAGCGGGCAGGCTGTCGATGGGCCACCAGCGCACATGATCGCGGTCATCGTCAGCCCTGGGCACGACGCCGCTGGCCGGCACCACGGCAAAGTAGGAAACGGCGATCACCCTCCGCCCCGGGTCACGGTCTGGATCACCAAAGGTGTAGAGCTGCTCCAGATAGACGTCGGCCAGGCCCGTCTGCGCCTCCAGGGTGCGCAGCGCGGCATCCCTCAGGGCTTCATCCGCTTCGATCTCGCCGCCGGGGATGGCCCACGTATCCATCTCCGGCCCGCGCCGCCTGCACACGAGCAGAACCTGGAGTTTGGCATCCCGTAAGGTAAAGATGACTACGTCGACGGTAACCCCGAGACAACCGGCCTTGCCCGAGCCGGTCCGCTGCCTGGTCGTATCCAAGCCGCCCTTGGTGTAATTCATACACGAAGTATAGCAGGGCGGGAAGGCTTTGTCAAATGCTGTGGGCGCTCACCAACCGGCCAGAAAGCCCTGGACGGCATCGAGAAAGAGGGCCGGGCACTCTTCCTGGGGCACATGCCCGCACTCGGGAAAGACCACCAGCTCTGCACCCGGCAGCTCGCGCGCCAGCCGGATGCTCTGTTCCGTCGGGACAATACGGTCGTCGTCACCCGTCACGACCAGAATGGGCAGTTGGAGCTCATCGAACCGCTCCGAGAGCCCCAGGGGATGGCTGGCGATGGTCAGCTCCCACAAGGCCCGATCCCAGTTGTGGGCACGCAGGGGTTTGGTATAGCCCTCCCAGATCTCCTGGGTGAAGCCGGTGGGATCGTGCCAGGCCGAGCGGCCGAACTCCTCGCCCCACTGCTGGATGGCCCGGGCAAAGAGCGGACCCAGGCGCCGCATCTGGGGCGAGGCCAGCAGGGGACGCAGCCAGCCAGGAAAGGGGCTGCCGCCACCGTAGATGGCGGCGTCAACCAGCACCAGGCCCTCGACCCGCTGGGGGTGCCGTAGGGCCGCCAGCATGGCCGTCGTCCCTCCGGCAGAATTGCCAACGAGGACAGCCTGGTCGATGCCCAGCTCGTCCATGAGCGCCACGGTCAGGTCTGCCTGCGCCTCGGGGCTATAGGGGCTCGGCCCCTGCCACTCGCCGGGCATGGGCCGTTCTGTGAGGCCAAACGCCGGCCGGTCAAAGGCCACCACCGTGGCCTGTTGCGCCAGGGGATCCATGACCTCACGCCAGGAGAAGGTGCTGGCGGCAAAGCCATGCAGGAGCAGCAGAACAGGCCCATCGGCCAGCGTCTGGACAGCGCACTGCCCGGGCTCTGCCCCGCCGACCTTGTGGTGCACCTGGAGGCCTGCGACCTCCACGAAGCAGCTCTCAGGATCGGCCAGCTGCTCCGGAGGGACGGTACCCTCCAGGGCCGGCACGGGCACCAGGAAGGGTCCGGCCAACAGGACCACGAGGAGGACGGCCAAGACGATCAGAATGACGCGCACTAGCTTTCGCATGCTTCTATTCCCGAAGGCAAGTATAACACAGTTGCCCTTGCGAGCAAAAAGATGGGCCACAGGGCGGACGGCCAGCAGCCCTCGTTCACAGATCTGACAAGAGCCGGAGCGTGGCCTCGACGATCTGGGCCTGCTGGTCCTCGCGGCTGATGGTCGCCGGGTTGTCCCCACCCTGGACTCCGTACCAGCCGAACTGGGCGTGGTTTCCACCCTCGATCGCCAGCCAGCGGGTATCCGGCGGCAGGAGCGGGCGGGAGGCCGCGATGTCGTCGGGTGTGGCCAGGCCATCACGCATGCCATAGATCGACAGCACCTGGAGCCCGCTTTCAGAGAGGTCGTCGCTGCCGGCCGGATAGGACGCCCACAGGGCCAGGCCATCGACCAGGTCAGCGTTCTGCCGGGCAAAGCGGGCGGCCATGGACCCACCCAGCGAGTGGCCGCCAACAGCCCAGCGCTCGACGCCAGGGAAGGCAGCCATCACCTCCGCAGCGCGGCCGACGCCAAAGACGGCCAGGTTGAAGGGCATGGGCACGATGACTACCAGGTGGCCGCTGGCGGCGATGGATCGGGCAGCGGGGGCATAGGCCCGTGGATCTACCCGTCCGCCGGGGTAGAGGATCAGGCCCGCCGCCGGCTCCTCGCCTGCCGGCTGGAATACGAGCCAGGGCTCGGTCTCGACCTGCACCTGGGGCCCCGGCGCGAGGGCGGCCTGCGCCTGGGGCATGGGTGCAGCGGGCGTGTAGGCCCACACGGCAAAGCCTGCCACAGCCAGCAAGGGCAGGAGCAACAAGGGCCAGGCCCAACGTTTGAGAACGCTCATGGCACTATCACTCCCATGACTCCAGACTCAAGATCAGCCCTGGTAGCGCAGCGCCTCGGCGATCACCACCCGCGCGCTCTGGCGGGCGTGCAGCCAGGCGGTGAGCAGCGTGGCGGCAAAGATCGAGATGCCGATGGCGATGAGCGCCGGCCAGGGTGGCAGGAAGGCCAGGCCCTGGTCAGCCGCTACCTGGAGGTAGAGGTTGTAGGCAAAGGTCAGGGCCAGCGCATAGCCGATCAAGGTCCCCAGACCAGAGACGAACAGGTTCTCCAGGAGAAAGACAGCCTGGACCATGCTGCGCTGGAAGCCGATGGCCCGCAGTACACCGATCTGCTGGCGCCGCTCGACGACGGCACGGATGGTGACGACGCCCAGGGCGGCGATGCCGATGAGCAGCCCCAGGGCCATGAAACCCTGCAGCAGGTAGAAGATGCTGAGGATGGAGGTGCGGCTCTCAGCTAGCTCCTCCTTGGGCAGGGACGTCTGCAGGCCGCTGCGGCTGAAAGCGCTCTCGATGGCGTTGGCTGCAGCCCGGGCATCGGCTCCGTCGGGCAAGCGCAGGAAGTAGCGACTGGCGGCATCGTATCCCAGGCCAGCAGCCGCTTCGGCGCTCATCAGGGCACCGTAGAAGCTGGGAGCGCTGGATAGGACGCCGATGACGGTAAACTCCCGCGGCAGGCCGTCACGGCCGGCAATGGTCACCGTGACCGGGTCAAAGGCGGTGTCCGAGGCCGAGATGGAGGCGAGCCGGAAGGCATCCTCGTCAGCCTGGAAGGTGGGATCGCCGGTGCGGTCCACCGAAAAGCCATCGATGACGGCCAGGCCAGGATCGGCCTGGAGGGCGGCCCACACCTGTGCCGCCGAGTCATAGCCGCGGGCCAATCCCGAGAACTCGAGGCGGTTGGTCGCCAAGAACTCGCTGTCGACGCCGTTGACCAGGTAGGGCGCCGGCCGCTCCATGCCAGGTGCCTGCGCCTGGGCCGGCCCTGAGACGATCGATGCCAGCGCTGTGGGCTGCGCCATCTCGCCCCTGGCCGCCAGGTCGTCCACGGTCTGCCGCAGGTCCTCAGGCGAGACGGGGTTGAAGGGGTTGGTCTGGACCAGGACGTCGTAACCACCACTGCCACTCTCGGTGTCCAGAAAGTTGCTAAAGGTGTTGGAAATGGTCGCCGTGCCAACCAGGGTAAAGATCACCAGGCTGAACATGGCCAGCGTGATGGCCGTGCGGCCCTTGGCCGCCACGGGGTAGGCGATGGAGACGCGGGCCACGGGCAAGAGGCGGCCCAGGCGACCCAGGATGCCAGCGAACAGGGTCAGCAGTTGTTCGGCGTTGTAGAGAAAGAGCAGGATGGCGCCGCCGACCATGAACAGGCCGCCGATGAAAAAGTCACCCGGGTTTGTGCCCAGGTCGGCCAGGCGACCCACCTGGCGGGTTGGCAACGACCAGTACAGGATGAGGGCCAGGCCGGTCAGCGAGTAGGCCAGGCGGCGCGGCAGGCCAATCCAGGCTGCCAGCTGGCCAAGCCCGACGAAAAAGAGCGCCACGCCCAGCCCGTAGACCCCCGCCTGGCCGGCGACGTTGACGCCCAACCAGGCCAGGCCAAAGCCCAGGATGAGCAGGACCGGGCCGCGGGCAAAGAGGCCAGACCAGAATTGGAGGATGGCCCTCGGGCCAGCCAGGAAAAAGAGTTTCAGGGCCAGGGCACGGTTGCCCGCGGCCGCCTCACGCAAGGTCTGGCGGTAGACCCGCAGCGGGTGTAGGAAGAGCGTCCACTGGGACGGCCGGGGCAGGGTGGGCAGGTCGAGGTTGCGGATGGCGGCGATGATGTTCACCCTGGAGATGCGGACGGCGGACAAGGTCACCGTCAGGAAGGTGATGACCAGGCCCAGCGTATAACCGATGGCGACAGACCGCGCAGATACCCGCGCCGTGATGTCCACGGAAGCGCTGGCCAGCAAATCGAGAATGGTGCCTGCCAGAAGCAGGGCAGCCATCACGCCCAGGGCAGCGCCCACCGCTGCAGCGAACAGGTCATAGGCCAGCCCTTCCACCACGAACTGGCGGATGAGATCGGTCCTCTGCTGGCCGACCGCGCGGCTGATGCCCATCTCTGAGCGGCGCTCGGCTGCCAACACGCTAAAGATGAGGAAAATGAGCAGCACCCCCGAAAAGATGGAAAAGGTGCCGAAGGTGATAAAGAGGGTGGTGATGAACTCTGCACCACTCTCAGCGGCGTCCAGGGCCCCGGCCTTTACCTGGTTCAGGACCAGGCCCGCGCCGGCTGCGACCGGCTCCAGCAGCGCCACGGCCTTGTCGTTGGCCCGCACGCCGGTCTCGGCATCGCCTGCGATCGAGACGAGCACGGCGTTCAGCCTGCCTGGCTGCTCGAAGAAAGCCTGTGCGTGGGCCAGGCTCATGATCAGGGCCGGCCCGCCACCCGCCAGCTCACCATCGGGCACGATGCCCGCTACCTCGACGGCGGACGGCATGCCGCGCACGATCAACAGCTCGTCGCCAGCGGAAATGTCCAATTCGCGAGCCAGAGTCGTGTTGGCCAGTACCTGGCCTGCAGGCAGGTTGGCCAGGCCCTCGGGCACCAGCAGGCCGTCGCCCATCACCTGGCCTATGCCGCGGATCTCCACTGCAGCCTCAGAGAGGTTGGAGACAGAGCTGGCCACGGGCAATGTCTGCACCACCAGGGCCGCCGTGCCGTCCAGTGTCCCCTGTCCGACCAGGCCCGCGACCTGGCTGGCGATGGAGGCATCAAACCAATCACCGGCGGCCGAGTCCTGCGCCGGGCCACTGGAGAAGCCAAAGCCGGCCTCTGTTTGGACCAGGTCGCTGGCGATCTGCAGGTCGATGCCACCCAGCTCCTCGTAGACGCCGGACTTGGACGAATAGTCTATGGTGTCGCCGATGCCCAGGGCGCTGGTGATAATCATGGTCGACAGGGCCAGCCCGCCGATGACCAACGCAGTCTGCGCCTTGCGCCGCGGAAGGTTGCGCAGGCCAAGCCGGAAGGACAGGGGAAAGCGCCACGCAATAAAGGCCACGACGGCCAGTATCAGGCCGGTAGCGACCAGGAGGGCGATCAATAGGGTGTTGGCCGGAATGCCGAAAATCTCGCTCATCTTGCACTCATCTTTCTGCTATCGATGCCGCCAGGGCTAGTTCCGCGACACGATGTCGCGGGCCACGAGCTCCGCGTCTGGGTTCAGGCCAGGGACTGCTTCGGTCAGCGGGACCAGTCTTTCGGTCGCGCAGTCCTCGCACAGCCCATCTCGGATGGTGATGATGCGGTCAGCCTGGGCGCCGATCTCGGGGTCGTGGGTGACGATGACAAAGGTCTGCTTGTTCTCGCGGTTCAGCTGGCGCATCAGGTCCAAGATCTCCTGTGCGGTGCGCGAGTCGAGGTCACCCGTCGGCTCGTCAGCCCAGACGATGGCCGGGTTGTTGACCAGGGCCCGGGCGATGGTCACGCGCTGCCGCTGGCCACCCGAGAGCTCGCCGGGGAGTTGCTGCGCCTGGCCCGCCAGGCCGACTGCCTCCAGGGCTTTCAGGGCACGACGGCGGGCGTCCTTGGCGTTGACGCGCTGCCCGTTCAGCAAAAGCGGCATCTCTACATTCTCGACGGCCGATAGCACGGGCAGCAAGTTGTAGAACTGGAACACAAAGCCCATGTTCTCGGCGCGATAGCGGGTCCGCTCGCGGTCGCTCATCTGGGCCAGGTCGCGGCCATCGATCTCGATGATGCCGCTGTCGATCTCATCCAGGCCGGAGAGGGTGTTCAGCAGCGTGGTCTTGCCCGAGCCCGAAGGGCCCATGACCGCCACCATTTCACCCCGCTGCACCTCCAAGTCTACGCCGCGCAGGGCCTCTACCGTCACTTTCCCGGTCCGATAGGTCTTGGTCACGCCCACTGAGCGGATGATCGTCTCGTTGTGCCCGTCCGGTTTGTTTCCATTCTTTGGCATCTTGGTGCCTCCTCTGCTACGCTTGATTGGCTTCTACGGAGGCAGTATAGCATATTGCACATATTTTGTCAAGTACTTGCATAGTATTCTTAACGAAGTCTTAATGGAGTCCCGAGCTCGCTCGGGTTGGCTGGCCAGGGGAAACCTACTGCCGGTCACAGCCTCAGCAAGCTGAGGGAG